>DASXCK010000359.1:0-5992 GCA_036491235.1 Xanthobacteraceae bacterium
CTCGGCTCCAACCGCCTGTTCATCGTCAGCGAGATGACGGTGCCGGGCCTCAAGCAAGCCAAGCAGCTTGTCGCCGCGATCGGCGAGCGACTGGGCGAGACGCAGCGTCCGCAGGTGATCATCAACCGTTTCGAGCAGCGCCTGTTCGGCTCCGGCTTGCGCCGCAGCGACGTCGAGCAGGCGATCGGCAAGGATTTCGTCGCTGCGATCCCCAACAATTACGCGCTGGTGCGCGAGGCGATCGATCGCGGCGTGCCGCTCGACGAGGTCAAGGCCGGCAACAAGATCTCTGCCGAGCTCAAGAAGCTGATCGCGCCGCCGCCCGCCAAGGCGGCCGCGGGCGCGGCGCCGCAGAAGAAGCCGGTCCTGTCCTGGGCGCGGTCATAAGATGGTGGGTCGATTCAGCACACGCCGGGCCGGGTCGGAGTTTCCGCCGGATGCGCCCGCGCTGCCGGTCGCCGCGGCGCCGTCCGGGGACGCGGCGCCATTGCCGCTGCCGCCGGCCGACGCGATCACCTGGACGGTATTCCCGCAAGCCGAGCCCGCGCCCGATCCGGTCGTGCCGCTGATGCTCGCGCCGCCGCCGGCCGCCGCGCCGGCGAGCGCGCCGCCGCCCAATCCGCTGCTGACCGACAAGCTGCTCGACGCCAAGGTTCGCCTGCACCGCAAGCTGATCGAGGAAATCAATCTATCGGCGCTCGAGAAGCTGCCCGAGGAGGAGATCCGCAAGCACGTTCAGCAGCTCGTCTCGCAGTACATCCTGGTCGAGCGCCTGGCGCTCAACGCCCAGGAGCTCGCCGACTTCGTCAACGAGATCCTCGACGAGATGACGGGCCTCGGCCCGATCGAGCCGCTGCTCAAGGACGCCAGCGTGAACGACATCCTGATCAACGGCCACGAGTGCGTCTATGTGGAGCGCGGCGGCATCCTCGAGCCGACCGCGGTGCGCTTCAAGGACGAGTCGCACCTGTTGCGCATCGTCAACAAGATCGTTTCGGCGGTCGGCCGCCGCGTCGACGAATCGCACCCGCTGTGCGACGCGCGCCTGCTCGACGGCTCGCGCGTCAACGTCGCGGTCCGCCCGGTCGCGGTCGACGGCCCGCTGGTCTCGATCCGCAAGTTCTCCAAGCGGCCGTTCAACCTCAACAAGCTCGTCGACATCGGGGCGCTGAAGTCGCCGATGGCCGAGCTCCTGGCCGCCGCCGTCAAGGCGCGCGTCACCACCATCATCTCGGGCGGTACCGGCTCGGGCAAGACCACGATGCTCAACGCGCTCTCTGCCTTCATCTCCGACAAGGAGCGTCTCGTCACCATCGAGGACGCGGCCGAGCTGCAGCTCCAGCAGCCGCACGTCGGCCGCATGGAGACGCGCCCGCCGAACATCGAGGGCAAGGGCGAGATCCGCCAGCGCGACCTCGTCAAGAACGCGCTGCGCATGCGCCCCGACCGCGTGATCCTGGGCGAGTGCCGCGGCGAGGAAGCCTTCGACATGCTTCAGGCCATGAACACGGGCCACGAGGGCTCGATGGCGACCGTCCACGCCAATACGCCGCGCGACGCGATCTCGCGCCTCGAGCAGATGATCGGCATGGCCGGCCTGCCGATGACGGTCGCGAGCATCCGCGGCCAGATCGCGGCCGCCGTTCGCGTCATCGTTCAGCTCTCGCGCCTATCCGACGGCAAGCGCCGTGTGATGAGCATCGCCGAGATCACCGGCATGGAGGGCGACATCATCCAGATGCAGGAAATCTACAAATACGTGCGCACCGCAACGCTCGAGGACGGCACCGTGCAGGGCCATTTCCAGGCGACCGGTATCCGGCCGCGCTTCCTCGCCGACCTCTCCGCCAAGGGAATCAAGATCCCGGCGAACTACTTCGATCCGAGCCAACCGCTCTGAGCATGATCCCGAAGATCATGCTCGGGCAAAAGCGCTAAGCCATGCCGTTCAACATCGATCCGACATATGCGGTCTACGCTTTCGCGGCGGTCTCGGCGATCTTGTTCGGCGAAGGCGTCTACCTGCTGTTCTTCTCGGCGGCATCATACCGCACCCGCGTCAACCGGCGCCTGGCATTGCTCAGCGACACGGTCGACCGCCAGGGCATCCTGGTCCAGCTTCGCCGCGAGCGCGGGCTCACCACGGCGGGCGACTTCCGCTTGCCGGTGCTTTCGCTCAACCGTCTGATCGTGCAGTCGGGCGTCTCGATCGGCCTCTCACGTATCGCGTTCCTCGCCGCCATTGCGGCCGTGATCACGCTAGCCGGGCTCGTCGTGGTGCGCGGCAGCATCGTCGAGGGGCTGCTCGGCGCGCTGTTCAGCGGGTTGTTCCTGCCGTATTTCTCGCTGCGCGTGCTGCGTGCCCGTCGGCAGAAGAAGTTCGGCTCGCAGTTTCCCGACGCCATCGACATCATCGTGCGCAGCCTGCGCGCCGGCCACCCGGTGCCGATCGCCGTCAACATGGTGGCGCGCGAGTTGCCCGATCCGATCGGCAGCGAGTTCGGCCTCGTCGCCGATGAGATCACCTATGGCGCCGATCTCGAAACCGCGATGCGCAACCTCTATTCGCGGGTCGGTCAGGACGACCTTCCGCTATTCGTGACCGCGGTCGCGATCCAGGGATCGACCGGCGGCAATCTCGGCGAGATCCTGGAGAACCTGTCGTCGGTCATCCGCCAGCGCTTCAAGATGCGACGCAAGGTGCGCGCGCTCGCCGCCGAGGGCCGCGCGTCGGCGCTCATTCTGTCGTCGCTGCCGATCCTGATGTTCGGCGTCGTGCAGGTGGTGGCACCCGATTTCTACGGCAGCGTTTGGCGATACGAGCTGACCAAGATGGTGCTCGGCGCCGCCGTCGGCTGGATGCTGGTCGGAAATCTCGCGATGTACAAGCTGGTCAACTTTAAAATCTAACGCCATGCAATCGCTGCTCGACATGATCCCGATGAATAGCGGCGTCGCCAACCTGGTGGTGATGGCGTGCGTCTTCATGCCGACAGCGCTGATCGCCTTCTTCGTCATGCGGGCGGTGCGGGTGCGCGGCACCGTGCGACGCCGCGCGGCCGGGATCGCGAGCGACGAGCTGATGTCGGCCGGCGGCAGCAATTCGCTGCGCAATTCCGGCATGAAGGCGGCGCAGCGGCTGATCGACCGCACCACCAAGCACTACTCGTCGATGGACAACAAGGGCATGAAGCTGCTGCGTCAGCGCCTGGTGCAGGCCGGCATCTTCAATCCGCGGGCGGTGGGCTTCTTCTTTCTCACCCGCGGCATCCTGGCGGTAGGGCTCGGCGGCATCGCTTTCGCGCTGGCGCCGCTGCTCGTGCGCAACAGCCTGCAGTGGCCGCTGGTCGGCATGGGCGGCCTGCTCGGGTATCTCGCGCCGAGCATCGTGCTCGACCGCATGGTGGCGTCGCGCCGGCTGGAATACCGGTCGGGCTTTCCCGACATGATGGATCTCCTGGTGGTGTGCGCCGACGCCGGTCTCGGCATGTCGTCGGCGTTCGAGCGGGTCGGCCGCGAGCTCGGCGACTCCTATCCCAATCTCTCCGCCAACATCCACATGGCGAACCTCGAGGTCCGCGCCGGCCGGAGCATGAGCGAGGCGCTCGAGCATTTCGGCGACCGTCTCGGCCTCGCCGAGGTCCGCTCGTTTGCGACGCTGATCCAGCAGTCGGACGAGCTCGGGTCGAGCATCACGGACGCGCTGCGGGTCTACAGCGAGGACATGCGGCACCGCCGCCTGTCGACCGCCGAGGAGAAGGCCTACGCGCTGCCGTCCAAGCTCGCGATCCCGCTGATGGTCTGCGTCTTTCCGGTGCTGTTCGTGGTGATCCTGCTGCCGGTCTTCGTGCGCATCAAGATGGGCGCTTACTGACGCCACGGTGCCCGATCCGGCGTTTCAGCGGGCCAAATGCCGTGGCCGGATGGCGGCTTAGGCCGCCCGCGAGGAAATCTTAACCAGCGTCCCCTAGTTTTCCCTACGCGGTTGCCGCCGCACACGTCGCGTGCGCCGGCGCCTTCCGACCCGTGGTGCCCGCGAATCCGGGTGCCTGCGGCCCAAGAGTCTTCTCCCGCGCCCGGGGGGCGCAGCGTATGAGCGTTGGCGTCAAGCGTAGCGTCCTCGTCGCGATCACGGGCCTGCTCTGGCTGTCCGGCTGCGAGACCACGTCGCTCAAGGCCCCCGACTTCCTCACCTCGACGCCCGCCCCGCCCGCCGACACGACCGCCTCGATCGGTCCGCACGACATCGGCGACAAGGGCCCGGCGGCTGAGCCGCTGCCCCCCGCGACGCCGAGCAAGCCGAACGACGACCTCAGCCTCGGCCGGGAGAATTTCCGCGAGGGGAACTACGGGCTCGCCGAGCGCTACTTCCGCAAGGCCGTGGAAGCGGGTCCGCGCGACGCGGACGCATGGCTCGGTCTTGCCGCCTCCTATGACCGGCTCAGGCGCTTTGATCTCGCCGACCGCGCCTACAAGCAGCTTTTCGCCATGGTGGGACGCACGCCCGAGCTGCTCAACAACCAGGGCTATTCCTACATGCTGCGCGGCGATTACGCGCACGCCCGCGCGACGTTGCTCGAGGCGCAGACAAAAGACCCGAAGAACCCCTATATAGCCAACAATATCGCTTTGCTCGCCGAGAGCATCCGGACCCACAAGGCCGTGCGTTAGCGCATTACGGCTCGCCGGGCCGTTCTCGTGCGTTGTGCCACGCAGGGATTCGCCAGGGACCGTGATGCTGAACGACCTCAAACGCTTTTTCGCCGAGTTGACCGGTGGGGAGAAACCTCAGGACCAGTTCGCCGAGACCGACTACCGGCGCGCCGCCGCGGCGCTGCTTGTCCATATCGCGACGCTCGATGGCGACCTCGACGAGGTCAAGCGCCGCAAGCTGCACGCTATCCTCGAGCGCGCGTATGCGCTCGACGCCGCCGCGACCGACGACCTGATAGCGGAAGCTTCCGCCGACGACCGCGAGGCGGTCGACTTCTATCATTTCACCAGCCTGCTCATGCGCACGCTCGACGAGGCCGGCCGCCTGCGGATCGTCGAGATGCTGTGGGAGATGGTCTATGCAGACGGCAAGGTCAGCGAGTTCGAGGCAAACGTGATGTGGCGGGTGGCCGACCTGCTGGCGGTGTCGACGCGCGACCGCGTCACGTTGCGCGAACGCGTCGCCGCGGCGCAGCAAGTGGACGACGCCGGACGCTAGGCATCGCCCGGCCGCATGCAGGGCCCGAACGGCCGGGACTTGCAAACCGGTGGCAAGCGAGTAGGAATTCGGGCGGTCATGCACGCGCCATTGATTCCTCAGGGCTCGACGCCGGCCGCACGGCGGCCGGTATTGCTTGTCCTGCACCAGGAGCTGTCGACCCCCGGTCGGGTCGGGCATTACCTGACCAAGATGGGCGTGCCGCTCGACATCCGCCGCCCGCGCTTCGGCGATCCGCTGCCCGAGACGCTGGCCGAGCACGCCGGAGCGGTCATTTTCGGCGGCCCGCAGAGCTCAAACGACACCGACGATTTCATCCGCCGCGAGATCGATTGGATCGCGGTGCCGCTCGCCGAGAAGAAGCCGTTTCTCGGCATCTGCCTCGGCGCCCAGATGATGGCGCGGCACCTCGGCGCGCGCGTCGCCTATCACGCCGAGGGCAAGGCCGAGGTCGGCTACTACCCGATCCGCGTCAGCGATGCGGCGCGCAAGGTGTGCGGCAACTGGCCGGACGTGGTCTATCAGTGGCATCGCGAGGGTTTTGGGCTGCCGCATGGTGCCGAGCTTTTGGCCGAGGGCGACATCTTTCCGATCCAGGCGATCCGCTACGGCACGGCCTTCGCGATCCAGTTTCACGCCGAGGTCACCCACGCCATGATGTGCCGCTGGACCACCCGCGGCCATGCCCGCATGGAGATGCCGGGCGCCAAGCAGCGCGCCGCCCATTTCGCCGAGCGCCCGGTCTACGACCTCGCGATCCGCACCTGGCTCACGACGTTT
>DASXCK010000360.1:0-4735 GCA_036491235.1 Xanthobacteraceae bacterium
AAGAGCGTCGCGGACGTGATGCGCCGGTCGCCCTTAGCGGCCATATAGGCCAGCGTCAGTGCGAGCAGGGTGCCGCCGACGCAGTAGCCGATCGCCGTCACGTCGCTCTCGCCGGTCGCCCGCTTGATGACATCGAGCGCCTCGAGCGGGCCCTCCCGCATGTAGTCGGAGAAATCCTTGTGCTGCTGGCGCTCGTTGGGATTGACCCACGAGATGACGAACACCGTGAGGCCCTGCTCGACGCACCACTTGATGAAGGATTTCTCCGGGGTGAGATCGAGGATGTAGAACTTGTTGATCCACGGCGGCACGATCAGCAGCGGGCGCTTGAGCACCTGGGGGGTCGTCGGCGCGTACTGGATGAGCTGCATCAGGTCATTCTGGTAGATCACCTTGCCGGGCGTGACGCCGAGGTTGCGCCCGACCTCGAACATCGAGGCGTCCGACTGGCGGATCCTGAGCGATCCCTGACCCGCCACGATGTCCTCGGCCAGCATGCGCATGCCATCGACCAGGTTCTCGGCATTGGAGGCGAGCGTGGTGCGCAGCAGTTCCGGGTTGGTCAGCAAGAAATTCGACGGCGCGACCGCGTTGGCGATCTGCCGCACGTAGAACTCGGCCTTCTGCCGCGTGTGCGCGTCGAGGCCCTCCGCATCGCGCACCAGCCGGTTCGCCCAGTCGGTGGTGAGCAGGTAGCCCTGCTTGACGAAATCGAAGAATTGATTTGACGACCACTCGGCATCGTTGAACCGCTTGTCGCGCGGATCTGGCGCCGCGACCGGCGCCGCCGGCTCGCCCGTCATGCGCTTGGCGACGCTCGCCCACAGATCGAGATACGACTTGCCGAGCGCGGTCTGCATCTGCGTCGAGCGCTGCGGATCGGTGAGCCAGTATTGCATCACCTGACCGAGCGTCTTGCTCGCGTCGGCAACGAGGTCCGAGTTCTCCCGATCGAGATGGCCGCCTTGTTCGCGCGGTTTCATATAGGCGGCGAGCGCCCGCCCGCCGTGCTCGACCATGCGAGCGATGTTGCGGGAGAACGCCTCGATGTCGAAGGCCGGAGTTGCGGAAGATGGGGGGGCGTCTGCGCCCGGCGGCGGTTGGCGGTGGGCCTTCGGCGGCTCGGGCGCCTGCGTCTCGGCAGCCGCATGGCGCGGTGCCTTGGGCTTACGGGGTTTCTTGGGGGCGGGTGTGGCCGGGGTGTCGGTCCCGGGCCTCGGTGTTAACCTTTGCATCGTATGAATCGCCAAGTCCCGGTTTGGACATATTGGAGGTTTAGGGGTTCCGGTCACCCGGGGCCGGTCGGGAAACCGCATATTGGATGAATATGGTGTCGAAGTCGCGAACGGGCCGCAGCCGCGCGAGCGAAATCGTTGCTGCAGCCGCGAAGGCCGGGCGCAAGCCCTTGCTCGCCTTCGTATTGGCCCTCGGTTTAGGTGCCTGCTCGTCCACCCTGGGCAGCATGCCGACCCAGCTTGGCGGCTTGCCGGCAGGTACTCCGCAGCCCGCGGCGCCCGTCGGCTATCCGGCCGTGCACGACATGCCGCCGCCGCGCAATGACGTGACGATGACCAAAGAGGAACAGAAGAAGGCGGAAGACGAGCTGATGGCGCTGCGAGAACGCCAGGAGAAGGAAGGCACCGCCCTCGACAAGGCCAACCAGATTATCAAGACCGATCAGCCAATTGATGCGAGGAATCAATAAAATAACGGGATCGCGGCAAGTCGGCAGGGTCGAGGAAATCGACCCGCCACGGTACAAAGCGGCCGCTGCGTCGCCCACAGAAGAGTCGCAGCACCGCAGCGAGCCCTAGGAAATCGGGACCATGGAAGAGTTTCATCGCATCCGCCGCCTGCCGCCCTACGTTTTCGAGACCGTGAACCGGGCCAAGGCCGTGGCGCGCAATGCCGGGGCCGATATCATCGACCTCGGCATGGGCAATCCTGATCTCCCGACGCCCGCCCACGTAATCGAGAAGATGCGCGACACCATCGGCAAGCCGCGCACCGACCGCTATTCCGCTTCGAAGGGTATTCTGGGGCTGCGCCGCGCCCAGGCCGCGTATTATGCACGCCGTTTCGGCGTGAAGCTCAATCCGGACACGCAGGTCGTCACCACGCTCGGGTCGAAAGAGGGCTTCGCCAACGTCGCGCAGGCGATCACCGCGCCGGGCGATGTGGTGCTGGTGCCCAACCCGAGCTATCCGATCCACGCCTTCGGGTTCCTGATGGCAGGCGGCGTGATCCGCTCGGTTCCGTCCGATCCGACACCGCAGTTCTTCGAGGCACTCGAGCGCGCCTGCATCCATTCGATCCCGAAACCGCTCGCGCTCGTGGTCTGCTATCCGGCGAACCCGACCGCCTATGTGGCCGATCTCGACTTCTATCGCGACGTGATCGCGTTCGCGAAGAAGCACAATCTGATCGTGCTGTCCGACCTCGCCTACGCGGAAGTGTACTTCGACAACAACCCGCCGCCCTCGATCCTGCAGGTGCCGGGCGCGATGGATGTCGCGGTCGAGTTCACCTCGATGTCGAAGACCTATTCGATGCCCGGCTGGCGCATCGGTTTTGCGGTCGGCAACGAACGCATCATCTCGGCTCTCACGCGCGTCAAATCCTACCTCGACTACGGCGCCTTCACGCCGATCCAGGTGGCCGCGACCGCCGCCCTGAACGGCCCGGACGACTGCATCGTCGAGATGCGCGAGACCTACCAGCGCCGCCGCGACGTGCTGGTGGAGACTTTCGGCCGCGCCGGCTGGGACATCCCGCCGCCGCGCGCCTCGATGTTCGCCTGGGCGCCGATGCCGGAGGGGTTCCGCACCCTCGGCAGCATCGAGTTCGCGACCCTGCTGGTCGAGAAGGCCGAGGTCGCGGTGTCGCCTGGCATCGGCTTCGGCGAGTACGGCGAGGGCTACGTGCGCATCGCGCTGGTCGAGAACGAGCAGCGCATCCGCCAGGCCGCCCGCAACGTCCGCCGGTTCCTTGAATCCGCGCCGGAAAAGTTGCACAACGTCGTTCCCCTCGCCAAACGCCGCTGAGTTTCTCGGCGGCGGCCATCGTCAGGTCACCCACTGTTATGGTTGCCCCGCTCAAAGTGGGTCTTGCCGGGCTCGGCACGGTCGGCGCCGCCGTCATCGATCTGATCGACCGCGAGCGCTCGGCGCTCGCGGCGCGCTGCGGCCGCGCGATCGACGTCGTGGCGGTCACGGCGCGTTCCAAGGCCAAAAAGCGGGCCGTCAACGTCAGCAAGTTCAAATGGGTGCGCGATCCGCTCGCCCTGGCGACCGATCCGGACATCGACGTGTTCGTCGAGTTGATCGGCGGTGCCGGCGATCCGGCCAAAGGTGCGATCGAGGCGGCGCTCGCGGCCGGCAAATCGGTCGTCACCGCCAACAAGGCGCTGCTCGCGAAGCATGGGCTCGCGCTCGCCGCGCTTGCCGAGAAGCAGCACGTGGCGCTCAATTTCGAGGCGGCGGTCGGCGGCGCGATCCCGGTGGTGAAGACGCTGCGCGAGGGGCTCGCCGGCAACGCCTTCGCGCGCATTTCCGGCATCCTCAACGGCACCTGCAACTACATCCTCACCCGCATGGAGCGCGAGAAGCTCTCGTTCGCGGACTGTCTCGCGGATGCGCAGAAGCTTGGCTATGCGGAGGCCGATCCGACCTTCGACGTCGAGGGCCATGACACGGCGCAGAAGCTCGCGATCCTGGCGAGCATCGCGTTCGGCACCAAGGTCGACGAGAGCGCCGTTTTCGTCGAAGGCATTTCGTCGATCGCGCCCGAGGACCTCGCAGCCGCCGATGAGCTCGGTTACCGGGTAAAGCTGCTGGGCGTCGCGGTGCGCACCGAGAAGGGCATCGAGCAGCGCGTGCACCCGACCATGATCCCCAAGGACGGCGCCATCGCGCAGGTGATGGGCGTGACCAATGCGGTCTCGATCGACGCCGACGGCTTTGCGCCGATCACTCTGGTCGGTCCCGGCGCCGGCGGTCATGCGACCGCGTCCGCGGTGGTCGCCGACATCGGGGATATTGCGCGCGGGGTGCGCACGGCGCCGTTCGGTCGTCCCTGCGCGCGTCTTGCCGCCGTCAAACAGGCGCCGATGCAGCGTCACGAAGGCGGATATTATATAAGGCTCGCGGCGCTGGATCGTCCGGGTACCTTCGCGGCGATTGCCAAGCTCCTGGCCAACGAGAACATCTCGCTTGAATCGATCATGCAACGGCATCACGGCAAGCAGCCGCATGGTGGCGACGACCCAAAAAGCCCGGCCGCGCCCGCGCCGGTCATCCTCATTACTTATGCGACCAGCGAGGATGCGGTACGGCGCGCCTTGAAGGCGATCCGGAAAAAGGGTGTCATTGCGGGCACGCCGCAGGTCATCCGCATCGAGAAGAACTGAGCGTCTGGCGCATGTTCCGGCGAAATGGACGCCGGTTCGCCGATAAGAACATGCGCCAAGTGAAAAGAGCCGGCCGGAACCGAGAATAAGGAGCGTAACCATATGGCGTCGAGCCAGAAGCCCGCGGCGGCGAAATCCACGGTCCTCGACCGTATCCTGTCGATCGAGATCGTGCGCGTGACCGAGCGGGCGGCCGTCTGTGCGGCGCACCTGCGCGGCCGCGGCAACGAGAAGGAGGCCGACCAGGCGGCCGTCGACGCCATGCGGCGCGAGATGAACAAGTTGCCGATCGAGGGTACCATCGTGATCGGCGAGGGCGAGCGCGAC
>DASXCK010000361.1:0-4162 GCA_036491235.1 Xanthobacteraceae bacterium
GCGCTGCTCGAAACGGTTGATGATCACCTGCGGACGCTGCGTCTCGCCCAGTCGCTCGCCGATCGCGGCGACAAGCTGCTTGGCTTGCTTGAGGCCCGGCACCGTCATCTCGCTGACGATGAACAGGCGGTTGGAGCCGAGCAGCACGCTGTCGGTCCAGGCGAACCAGGTGCGCGGCATGTCGATCACGACGTAGTTGAAGTGCGACGAGACGAGATCGAGCAGCCGCGTCACCATGTCGGGGTCGAACGTGCGCATCTCGGCCGGCCGGTTCGGCGCCGCGATGACGGCGAGGCCGGAGCCGTGATAGGCGGTCATCACCTCGAGTAGCTGGCGATCGAGCCGCTCGGGACGATGTTCGATCTCCTTGAGCTCGAGGCGCGGCTCGAGGTCGAGATAGTCGGCGCAGGTGCCGTTCTGGAAATTGAGGTCGACGAGGCAGGTTGCCGGGCGGGTCTTGCCGGGCCCGGTATTGAGCAGCAGGAGCGCGGTCTGGATCGCGATCGTGGTGACGCCGGCACCGCCGACCGCAGGCAGATAGGTGAAGATCTGCGCCTCGGTCTGCTCCGCCGCGGCGGGCCCCGGTGTCTGGACGACGCGCGCGCAGGTCCGTATCAGCTCGGCCGGCTGCACCGGCTTCACCAGGAAATCCGCGACCCGCATCTGCAGCAGCTGGCGCGCTGTCTCCTTGTCGAAGGTCGGCGTGACCACCACCACGGGCGGCCAGCTGCCGAGACGCCCCATCAGGCGCGTCAGCGCGGCAAGCTCGGGCTCCTGGGCAGGGTCGAGATCGACGACGACGACGGTGAGATCCTCGCCGGCGATCTTGGATTCGTGGACAGAAAGCGGTCCGCCGAGCACCGCAAGCTCGATCTGCGCCGCGGTAGCAAGGGTCGCCCGCACCGAATCCTCGAACGCGGCGTCGGCCGTGACGACCAGCACCTTGGTCTTGCTCGCAGATGGCTTGGAACGGCTGTTGCGCATGTCGGTTCTACGTCTCGGCTGGACGAACGTCAGGTCGCCCGCACGCTACTTGACCCCTCCGTTCGACGACGTCGCGCTCGCGGCGCCTGCCGGCCCCGGCGTGCATCCCGGCTGCACCATCTGCGGTGCATTGCCATATCCGCCGGTGCCGCTCGAGCTCGTGCCCTTCGGCATGATCACCTGGCAGGTGCGGTAACGCTCGACCGCGCTCTGCACGACGACGCCGTTGGCGGCGATGTTGCGGTTCGCGCTCTCACGCGGCCACGGGTCGATGGTCTGCGCCGCCAGCGCAGTCGCGACCGAGTCAGCCGCGCCGAACGACACGGTGTCGCGCCGGTCGTAGTAGGTGTCCGAGCAGCCCGCGAGCATGGCGGCGAGCATCACGCCCGCACCGATCCTCGTCATGTCACCGCGCCGCAGCATTGAAGCTCTCCTTCGGCAGTTCGAGCATGTGTCCGATCGGGCCGCGCTCGACCATCGCGCCGCCGCCGCGCACTTCGGTGCGCAGTACCTCGGGCGTGTTCTTGAGGAAGAAATCGACATCGTTCGCCGGCAGCGCATTGTCGAGCGGCGTGCGCACGTCGTCGCCCGGCCGCGTCGGGTTCACCAGGTGCGGCGTAACGACGATGATCAAGTCGGTCTCATTCTTCTGATAGGACTTGCTGGAGAACAGCGCGCCGAGCACCGGCACGTCGCCGAGCCACGGCAGCTGCTGCTGCGCGGTCGACAGGTTGTTTTGCAGGAGGCCGGCGAGCACGAAGCTCTGGCCATCCTTGAGCTCGAGCGTGGTGGTCGCGCGCCGGACCGTGAGCGCCGGCACGACGATGCCGTTGCCGACCGAGACGCTGTTGGCCGGATCGAGCTGGCTCACCTCGGGAATGATCTTGAGGTTGATCAGGCTGCCGTTGAGCACCGTCGGCGTGAACGCGAGGCTGACGCCGTATTGCTTGTACTCGACCGTGATCTGCCCGGCGCCGAGGCCCGGCACCGGAATCGGGTATTCGCCGCCGGCGAGGAAGTTCGCGGTCTCGCCCGAGAGCGCGACCAGATTGGGCTCGGCAAGCCGGCGCGCGAGGCCACGCTGCTCGAGCGCATTGAGCATCGGCTCGATCTGCAGGCCCTTGGCGACCATGTTGGCGGCGATGAAGCCGAACGGCGCGGTCGCGGTGCCGATGACGCCCGCCGCGCCCGGCACGAAGCCGCCCGCATTGACGAGCGAGCTGATCGGCGAGGTCGCCGACGCCGCCGTGATCGGGAGCGTAGCGGCCGGCTGGCCCGAGCCGATGTTGGCGATGAAGTTGCCCTGGTGTCCGGGCTGCGGCCCGATGTTCCATTGCACGCCCAGTTCGCGGTCGGCCTCGCGCGAGGCCTCGACGAAGCGCACCTCGAGCATGACCTGCTGGGGCTGCGCGACCTGGACCGAGTTGATGATCTCGGGGCCGAACTGCTTGGCGACCTGGATCGCCTCGTCGAGCGAGACGCCGTCGGTCGCCGTGCCCGTGAGCAGGATGCGCCCGTTGACGGTCGACAGGTGCAGACGGTTGTGCGGAAAGCGGCGCGTGAGCTCGGCGGCGAGCGCCGAGGTGTCGTAGGAGACTTCCACGTCGAACACGCCGATCAGCTGCTTTTCGGCGCCGTAGATCGAGACGCGCGTGGTGCCGATCTTCTTGCCGAGGATCGACAGCGTATGGTCGGTCAGCGCGTTGACGTCGGCGATCTCCGGATTGCCGATCATGATATCGACGAACGGCTGGTCGGTGCGCACGTCGTCCGACTTGCCGACCGGCACGACCAACGAAGCGGTGCGGTTGGTGGCGCCGACCTGGATCATGCGCTGCGCCATTGCGGTGCCCGTGAAGCCCGGCAAGCCGGCTGCCGACGAGACGACGAGCCCCGTCGCTACCGATACGAGCAGCGACCGCCAGACGATATGCCGGCGCCCCGGCGCCCTGTGCTCCGAGTTCCTGTCCGGATTCCCGACCATGTGCCGCGACACCGCGGCGTGTTGGTGCTTGTCGTTATTCACATCGGCCTCCCCGCCTTGTGATCGTTGCATCCGTCGACGAATCCCCATTCGCCCGCCGGCTGCATCAATTCGTCGTCCCTTGTCCTACGGTCGCGACCGCACGCGTGCCGACGTCATCCTTCGGCACGCTGTAGATCATCGTCTGGCTCAGGGCGCGCGTGATCGTGATGGTCGCGAACTTGTTGCGGTCCTTGGCGTCGTCGGCCGCGTGCACGCCCATCAGATCCGCGATCGTGATCGGGCGCGACGGCGTCGGCTCGGCATCGCCGGCCTTGCGCAGCGCGAGCGCGAGCGTGCCGATCTGGCCCGCCAGGGCGAGCTTCTGCGCGCCCGCGATATCGACCTCGAGCGTCACCGCCTTGGCGACCGACGGCTTGTCGGCGCGCTCGTCGGCGAGCTGGTCGATCGCCAGCACTTTCAGATTCTTGAGCACCACATCGTTGGTGGCCGTACCCTTGTCGACGGTGCGGCTGAGCATCACGTCGACGCGGTCGCCCGGCAGCACGAAGCCGGCGACGCCGTCCACATCGTTGACCCGGATGGTCATCGCTTTGTGGCCCTCGTCGATCATCGCCGAGAGCGTCGCACGGCTGCCCTCCCCGGTGATCTTGGAGGAGAGCACGGGCTCGTTCGCCTCGATCGCGGTGAGCACGACGCGCTTGCCGTGTGCGAGCACATCCTTGATGGTGTGGAAGCCGCCCTGAGGAATCGCATCCGCCGGCCACGGCATCTCGCGCAACACCGACGGCGAAAGCTCGTTGCCGAAACGCAGCTGGCGGCTCGCCACCACCAGCGTCATCGTCGCGGTGGGCTGGGGCTTCTGCGCTTGGAAGCTGCGCAAGCGCGCCTCCGCCTGCGCGTTGAGCCAGGACTGCGCCACATAGACCGCGAGCAGACCGAAGACGGCCGCCACGGCGATCATGATGATGGTGCTGCTGCGCACGAGCACATCCCTGAAGTTGTTCCCGCTTTTGCGGGGTTCGTCGGGACGACTATAGAAACCGCGGCAGTATTGAATCGGTGAACAATAAGGATGTTCTGGCGCTATGCTGAAGTTTGGTTGAATCCGTATTCTTTATGAAGTGTGCAAAATTGAATAAACGTCTACGTAACCCTGAAAGAGATTCACCATGCGGCGACGCGAAACGCCGC
>DASXCK010000362.1:0-12676 GCA_036491235.1 Xanthobacteraceae bacterium
ACCTGCTCACGGACATACGAGCCGATCTTCAAGCACGTGTCCGTCCCCGGCACGTACCAGAAGCCAGCCCCATACAGACTGCAGACCCTCACGTATTCGACCGGCTTGGCCTTTACGGGAAGATCGGCGGCCTGCGCCCCCACCACAGCGACGAGACCCGCCGCTGAGCCGAGGAGAAGGCTTTTCACCATCTTCATCTCAACCTCCAGTTAGCTTCCTTGGGAGGGTCCCGTGAGTGCGCCTGCACCCGGAAAAGGTCCCCTTGATCCCCCTAGCCGCCCGGCGCCTTGACTGCATCGACGGCGCCTGCCGTTTGATGCACTTAACAACACCGGACAAGAGCGACCCGGGGATGCCCCCTCCGTCGCACAGCGGAAGATTAGAAGAAGTGCCTCTACAAGCAATCAAGAACCGCCCCACGCACAGCGCCAATAGACGCTTTTCGGCCGGGTGTTGCACAAACAGCACTCACCGGAGGGCCTGCCTTTTCGCCGATTTGTGACAGGGGTATCGCCGGAAAGCTATTATCAAACAATGGATTATCAGAAATGCCGCAATTGTCGTGACAAGCGACCCGCTTCTCCAGGGACCGATGGGCCGATCGGGACTGGTCTGCAGCGAGCAAGCCCAATGGCGAATCGCTCAAGCGCTGTTGACGGGCGCCGATCGGGTGACCGGATCGAGGGAAGAACTCCACAGACTGGCCGCCGCAACGCCGCTCCGCATTCGCATGCAGACTACTGCCGCGCCCGTGGCACGAGGCGCGCCGCATATCGAACGCGGTTGTATTGGCTCGCAGGCTTGCGCCGAAGGGCGCAGCGCGACTTCGCACTCCTCAGGCGGCGCGATCCGGCGCAATGCCCGGCGGAAACACGGCGCGCGCCCTGCGAGGTTCCCGCGCGATGCCGCGCGAGCCCGGAACTCAGGGCCTCGATGTCGCCGTCGGCTCGCGTGCGATGTCGATATGGTCGGGCGGCAGCCCGTCGCGATGGCGCGCAACCGCCGTCGCAAGTGCGGCCTCGAGGCCGCGCGTGAAGCCGGCGGTGTCGAACAGGGCCGACGTCCGGCACTGCGCGACCCGCGCCTTGAGGCCTTGCATGGCCGCCGCGTCGCACGCGAGACCGCACGCGAGATCGAAGTATTGATCGAGCGAGGTCGCCGTCAGGTCGCCGAATCCGGCCGCCTCCAGGATGCTCGCCGACACCCGCGACACGAAGCTCGGCCCCTTGAGCGCAACGAGCGGCACGCCGGCCCACAAGGCATCGCTCGCCGTGGTGTGCGAACCGTAGGGATAGCAGTCGAGCGCGAGATCGGCCGCCGCGATGCGTGCCAGGTGATCCGGGTTGTTCATCCATGGCGCAAAAACGATGCGCCCGGCATCGACGCCCTGCTCGACGGCACGACGCTGCAGCGCGGATGTTGCGTCGGCATTGCGCTCCATCAGCCAGAGCACTGATCCGTCGACCGCCTTGAGTAGCCGCATCCACACGTCGAACAGTTCGGGGATGATCTTGAAAGGCTGGTTGAACGAGCAGAACACGAAGCCGTCCTCGGGCAGCCCATAGTCGGCGCGCGGCCGCGGCGGCGTCAGCGGTCGGCGATTGTCGGTGCACTGATAGGTGCCGGGCAGCCGCATGATCTTCTCGGCGAACAAGTGCTCCTCTCCGGGCTCGACCAGTACGCCGTCCGCGACCACATAGTCGATCCACGGCGCGCCGAGCGTGCCCGGATAGCCGAGCCACTGGACTTGGACATGCGCGGGCCGCGCCGCGAGCAGCGTTCCGCGCGTTCCGGCGGTCCAGCCTTTGAGGTCGATCACGACATCGCAGCCGTCATCGGCGATGCGTTCGGCCGCATGGCGGTTTGACAGCTCGTGGATGGTCACGAATGCGTCGAACGCGCCCTTGATCCGGTCACGATAGGCGTCGTCGCCGCCCGGCGTATAGTCGTAGGCGATGATCTCGAACCGGCTGCGATCATGCGCCTCGATCGTGCCGGCAACGAGGTGCGTGATCGCATGGTCGCAAAAATCCCCGGACAGGTAGCCGATGCGCAACCGCCCGTCCGGCCCGGTGCGGCGCGCAGGTGTAACGGCCGGCATCGCGCGGAACTGCGCCGAATAGCTACGCGCGCAGACGAGCTGCTGCTCGGCGCTTGCGTTTGCCATCATCAGAAGCGCGAAGGGCGAGCCAGGCTCCGCCTGCCAGAAATCGGCGCCGACGTTGCGCAGCGTGGCCTCGATGGTCGCGGAGAAATCCCAATCGCAAGCGCGGCGCGCCGCCGAATAGGCGCCGAGCAGCCGCGCCGGCGAGCGTCGATAGCCGCCGGTCGCGCGGTAGACGCGCGCCGCCGCGCCTGATTGCCCGGCGCGACCCAGAACGCCGGCCGCCACGTCGGCGACGTCGCGGGCGATTGCGGGCGTGGCATCGTTGATCGGGCCAATGCGCGTGAGCGTCTCCTGCGCGATCGCCTGCGCCTCGCCGAGCCGCCCGAGATCGGCGAGCAGCAGACCGAGGTTCGCGCGCGCGGTCGGATTTGCGGGCTCGAGCGCGATCGCGGCGCGGAAGCTCGCCTCAGCGTCGCGGTAGCGGCCTGCGTCGCCGAGGACATTGCCGAGGTTGAAGTGAAACGCGGCCTTGCGCGGCTGCAGCACGAGCGCGGCACGCAACTCGGCCTCGGCATCGTCGAGGCGCCCAAGCGCGCGCAGGACGCTCGCCAGCGCGGCGTGCGCCTCGGCGGAATTCGGCCGCAGCTTCAGCGACGCCCGCAAGCTGTTCTCAGCCGCGGCAAGGTCGCCGAGCTGGCGTTGGCAGAGCGCGAGATTTTCCAGGAACTGCGGGTCGCCCGGCACACTTCGCACCGCCCGATGCAGCGGCGCGAGCGCGTCGACGAACCTGCCTTGCGCGCACAGCGCGATGCCGAGCAATTCGTCGGCGATCGGCTTTGCGCCCGCTATCCGAACCAGATCGCGAGCGCGCGCCTCCATGTCGGCATAGCGGCCCGCCGCATGGAACCGCATGATTTCGTTGATCGCGTCAGGAAGATTAGCCATGCGACCACCGGTCATGCGCGGCATTCTGCGCCCACCGGCCACCCCGCCCACCGGCAAGCCAGCACCACCATGCGGATCGGACCCGGGAGGCCGGCATCATGTCTCCCCGGCCCAACAGGCAGGTCGAATGACCCCCATATCCCACATATAATGAGACGGCCAATGAGCACGACGGACACCCGGCCGGCGCGGAAATCTGGCGGAGAGGATGGGATTCGAACCCATGATACGCCTTTTGAGCGTATAACGGTTTAGCAAACCGCCGCCTTCAGCCACTCGGCCACCTCTCCGACGGCCGAAAGCACTACAGACTCTCGCATTTCGGGTCAAACCGGACCTGCGACTGCGCCGCCCCTGGCGCCCGCGGGCGCGGTCGCCGAAATAGGCGACCGGTCGCACCCGTGCAACCCATTGCGCGGCCCGGACATTTGGGACGCGACCGCATATAGGGCGGCATCATCCGATTGAGCGGGAAATTGCAGCTCCTGCGCCGGTCGCCGAAAATGGCCACGGGCGGAAGCATCCACGGCAAGCGGACGCTCGGTGGAACCGGCTGGCTTGCGCCGAATGACTGGCCGACGACCACGTCGTCGGCGCTCGCCGTGATTGCGCTCGGCCTCAGTGGCGGAGCCAATCGCGCGCCGCGCGCTGCGCGGTCGCGATCTCGCCTTCCGACATCTGCTCGGCGACCTCGCGGCGCAGCCGGATCGCATCCTTGTTGCCGCGCATGGCCGCAAGGTTGAACCACTTGTGCGCCGTGACGTAGTCGGTCGGCACGCTGCTGCCGGTCGAGTACATCATGCCGAGTTGAAACAGCACGTCGCCCGAGGCGTTCGCCTCGCCGAGCGTAGCATTATCGCTATCGATGACTTCGTAGCGCGCCATTGTGGCCTCCCCAATTTCCCCGCACCGGACGACGCAATCCAACGCAGCTTTTTCCCCTGCCCGGCTTGCAACCGAGCGGGCGTATTTGTGCGCATAAAGTTTGAATCTCGCTTTAAGCGATGCGATGAATCGAACGTGAACGCGTCGCCGTCGCGTCCGTGCATCAAGGGTGCGTCAAATGCGAAAAGTGCCCATTTGGCGCGGGTTTCTACGATCCTCAACGTATCGCTAACCGTCGCGATTTCATCGCCGCTAACCATCGGCAACGATGCGCCCTCGGCGACAGAGCACGACCAGCATCGCCGCCAAATCCGGTGGAGGGTCCCGCCACAGCGACGGGCGAGCTTAGACCGTGCGCCGATCTGCCCTAAAATGGCGGCGCCCGCGATTCGCGCGGTTCATCTCAAATCGACCAACGGTACGACGCCACGATGCCGGTGAGGTATGCCAAGCCAGTAGGCTATGCCAAGCACGTCCGCGCGCTCCTCACGCCGAGCGAGACGCGGATATTGCGCAAGCTCAACTCGCCGGCCCGCATCCAGGACTTCATCGATGCGCTTCCGGTCAACAGGGAACTCGATGGGAGCACCTATATGTCGCCGCGTCGCACGCTCGCGACCGGCCGCGCCCACTGCCTCGAAGGCGCGCTGCTGGCGGCGGCGGCGCTGGCGTTTCACGGCGAGCGCCCGCTGCTGCTCGATTTCCAGAGTGCCTATGACGACGAGGATCACGTGGTGGCGCTGTTCTGCCAGAACGGCCACTGGGGCGCGATCAGCAAGACCAACCATCCGGGCCTTCGCTATCGCGACGCGATCCACGATTCGCTGCGCGGCCTCGCGGCATCTTATTTCCACGAATACTACATGTGGGACGGACGCAAATCGCTGCGTTTCTTCTCCAGGCCGTTCGACCTGACGCGCTATTCGCCCAAGAGGTGGGTCACGGCCGGCGAAGATCTCAATTGGCTGGTGGATGCCCTCGACGCTTCCGCACATGCGCCGATCGTTCCCAAAGGCAACCTGCGCAAGTTGCGTCTCGCGTCACCGTTCGAGCTTCATGCAAGCGCCGCCGTCGAATGGCGCAAGGATGGCCGCCGGACGCCGATCTCGCGCCGCAAGATGCACAACCGCGCCGCCAGCGGCGGTTCTTGACCTTCGTCAATCACCACCAATCCGACATCACCTATCAAGGTCGTCCGCCGGATAGAGAGAAAGCGCGCCGTCAATCCGACAACGTCGGATTCAAAACAATCGCCGATCCAAAATGTTGAGGGCGTCGGCGAGCCGGGGCATGAACCCATTCGGCAGATGAATCTGCCAATGGCGGGTGCGGAATCTCTTCCACCCTCCGTCCCCACTCGCCCCGTTGAACGGCTAGCGCGCGGGATGTTCAAACCTCGGTCTCGCCAACGCCCTCGATATTCGATCCGATCCATCCTTCACATCGCGACCGCTACGCGATCAGGATGCCTCAAGGCGGGATCAGCCGAAGAAGCCTTCGACACGAGGTCGAAGACTCCTGAGGAGACGAATCAGAGCTTCTTCTTCGCCTTCTTCGCCTTCTTGGCCTTCTTTGCTTTCTTCGCCATGCTGCTCTCCTAGCCTATGAGTGGTGGCGACTTTCGATGTAAGTGCACGTTCGATTCGCCCGTGCACTTCATTGCGTCTACTACAACGCAGTGAAAAAAACACTCAGTCGCGTTAAAGAAGCGTTGACGCATGGGGACAAGCACGATGAGCGCGTCGCGTCTCGGCGCAAACTCTTTGTCAAGTCGCGCAAACTATTTCGCTACTCTCCACCTTTCATCGCGCGCCAACCCGCGATGCACAAAAACCCTATAAAACACGAGCTATCATGCATGCACGACGCGCGCGCGCGCGAACACAAATCGACGCGATCACACGCATGCATATCATTGCGTTGACATCCCGGAATCGCGTTGCGAGTGACGGGAATCGATGCGGAAAAATAATTTTGGATATCGTCGTTGAATCGCACCTCGATCGACCTCTCGGTGATCGGAATCGAGCGAATCGGAGCTACCCGATTCGCTTGCGCATCGTCGCTTGCGACGCTCGCTTGGGATCCGAGCGACCGAAAACGCGATCGAGTCGCCTGCTGTGAGAGACCGAGAGCCTCGTTCGCGACTGCGAAGCGGCGTCGAGACATCGGCGCGCACGTGCGTGACGCGATCAGATGCCGCCCGTCATGTTCGATGCGCTACCGTCGACGCCGGCGGCCGATCGAGGCATTGCGCGCGGACGGATGTGCCTTATCAGGCGATGCCGAGCTTGCGCTTGAGCAGGTCGTTGACGGCCTGCGGGTTCGCTTTGCCGCCCGACGCCTTCATCACCTGGCCGACGAACCAGCCGATCGCCTTCGGATTGGACTTCGCGTCGCTGACCTTGTCGGGGTTTTGGGCGACGATGTCGTCGACGATCCGCTCAATCGCGCCGAGGTCGGTCACCTGCTTCATGCCCCGCGCCGCGACGATCGCCTGCGGATCGCCCCCTTCGGCCCATACGATCTCGAATAGATCCTTGGCGATCTTGCCCGAAATGGTTCCCTGCGCGATCAGATCGAGGATCACGCCGAGCTGCGCGGACGAGACCGGCGAGGCGTCGATCTCGCGCCCCTCCTTATTGAGGCGTCCGAACAGCTCGTTGATCACCCAATTGGCCGCGGTTTTCGCGTCGCGGCGCGCCTCACCCGCCTTGCCGACGACGGCTTCGAAGTAGTCGGCGCTCGCCCGCTCGGCGACGAGCACGTCCGCATCATAGCCGGCGAGCGCGAACTCGCGCATGAAGCGCGCCTTCTTGGCATCGGGCAGCTCCGGCAGGTCCCGCTTGAGTCCGTTTACATACTCTTGGGTCAATTCCAGCGGCAGCAGGTCGGGATCGGGAAAATAGCGATAGTCGTGCGCCTCTTCCTTGGTGCGCATCGGGCGGGTGATACCCTTGTTGGGATCGAACAGCCGCGTCTCCTGCTCGATCTTGCCGCCGTCCTCGATGACATCGATCTGCCGGCGCGCCTCGTGCTCGATCGCCTGGCCGATGAAGCGGATCGAGTTCACGTTCTTGATCTCGCAGCGCGTGCCGAGCGCTTCGCCCGGCCGCCGCACCGACACGTTCACGTCGGCGCGCAGGCTGCCCTTCTCCATGTCGCCGTCGCAGGTGCCGAGATAGCGCAGGATGCTGCGCAGCTTGGCGACATAGACCTTCGCCTCGTCGGCCGAGCGGATGTCCGGCTTCGATACGATCTCCATGAGGGCGACGCCGGAGCGATTGAGGTCGACGAGCGACACAGAAGGGTGCTGGTCGTGCACCGATTTGCCGGCGTCCTGCTCGAGATGCAGGCGTTCGATGCCGACCCGCACGGTCTCGCCGTCCGGCATGTCGATCACGACCGCGCCCTCGCCCACGACCGGGGACTTGTACTGACTGATCTGATAGCCCTGCGGCAGGTCCGGATAGAAATAGTTCTTGCGGTCGAACACCGAGCGCAGGTTGATCTTGGCATTGAGCCCGAGCCCGGTGCGCACGGCCTGCGCGATGCATTCCGCATTGATCACCGGCAGCATGCCCGGCATGGCGGCATCGACGAGCGAGACGTGTGAATTCGGCTCTCCGCCGAACGCGGTCGACGCCCCCGAGAAGAGCTTGGCCTTCGACGTGACTTGGGCATGCACTTCCATGCCGATGACGACTTCCCAGTCGCCGGTCGCGCCTCGGAGCAGCTTCGATGATTTTGCGGATGCGTCCATGACAGTTCCCGCGGCTATCTCGCCGGTGGAGATAGAATAGCAGACCGGCTGCGGCAACCGTTGGGCGGCCCGCCCCGCTCAGGCTTCGCCGAGCAGCGCCGTCGCGATCGCCCGCCATTCCGCCGACAGCGCGCCGGCGGCGACCGGCCGCTTCGCTTGACCGTACCAGTAGGCCGCATTGCCGGCGTCGCCCTCGATGCGATGCAGATAGGCGTGCACCCAGGCGGCCTCGCGGCTGTCCTCGTTCATGACGATGGCGTGCGCCCGGTCCCAATCGTCTTTCTGCGCCCACCACAGCGCCGCGAGCGCCGGCGCAAGACCGCCCGGCGGCGCTTTGGTCTTGAGGCTTTGCTCAAATTCCGCAAATGTCATGGCACCATCATCCTAGGCCGACGCGCGTCGCCTGCCCATGGGAGCCGACGACATGTCCGCAGCCGCCCGGCACGCCCGGACCTCGGTCCTCGATATCGTCTATGAGGACAGCGGACCCGAGCACGGCGCCCCTGTCTTCCTCCTGCACGGCTGGCCGTACGGTCCGCGCGTCTACGACCAAGTCGTGCGGCGGCTCGTCGAGGCCGGATGCCGGGCTATCGTTCCGTATCTCCGCGGCTTCGGGCCGACCCGCTTTCTCTCCGCGAGCACGCCGCGGTCGGGACAGCAGGCGGCGCTCGGCAACGACCTGCGGCAATTGACGGATGCGCTCGACGTCAGCCAAGCGATCCTCGTCGGCTATGACTGGGGCGGGCGCGCCGCCTGCATCGTTGCGGCGCTGTGGCCCGACCGCGTGCGCGGGCTCGTCACCGGCAACGGATATAACATCCAGGACATTCCGAACTCCGCCAAGCCGGCGGCGCCCGAACAGGAGCTGCGCCAGTGGTACCAGTATTATTTTCACCTGGAGCGCGGCCGCGCCGGACTTGCGGCGAACCGGCGCGACATCGTGCGCCTGTTGTGGCAGCTGTGGTCGCCGCATTGGTCGTTTTCCGAGGAGACTTTTACACAAGCGGCGACTGCGTGGGACAATCCGGACTTCGTCGACGTGACGATCCAGTCGTATCGCCATCGCTACGGCAATGCGCCCGGCGATCCGGCGCTCGAGCCGATCGAGCAGGTGCTCGCGGCGCAGCCGGCCATTTCGGTGCCGACTATCGTCCTCTATGGCGAAGCCAATGGCGTCACGCCGCCGTTGTCGGCGCGGCAAAGACCCAAATTTCCCAAGCTGGTCGAGGAGCGCAGGATTCCGCGCGTCGGGCACAACCTGCCGTCGGAAGCGCCTGATGTCGTGGCGGAAGCCGTGCTGACGCTGCTTAGAACCTGAAAGCGCGTCAGGCCCCCCACCAGCGGGTCGGCGAAAAATGGCCTGCCGCCTGCTCGATCACCTCGCCGAGCGAGAACAGGGTCTCCTCGTCGAACGGCCTTCCGATGAGTTGCAGGCCAAGCGGAAGGCCCTGCGCGTCGAGTCCGGCCGGCACCGAAATGCCCGGCAAGCCCGCCATGTTCACCGTCACGGTGAACACGTCGTTCAAGTACATCTCGATCGGGTCGGCCTTGCCCTGCTCGCCGATTGCGAAAGCCGCCGAGGGCGTCGCGGGGGTAAGCATCGCGTCGATGCCCGTCGCAAAGCACGCCTCGAAATCACGCTTGATCAGCGTGCGCACCTTCTGCGCGCGCAAATAGTAGGCGTCGTAGTAGCCGGCGGAGAGCACATAGGTGCCGATCATCACGCGCCGGCGCACCTCGCCGCCGAAACCTTCGGCCCGCGTGCGCTCGTACATGTCGGTGATGTCGCCCCCGTTGGCGCGCAGGCCGTAGCGCACGCCGTCGTAGCGCGCGAGGTTGGACGAGGCTTCCGCCGGCGCCACGATGTAGTAGGCCGGCAAGGCATACTTGGTGTGCGGCAGCGACACCTCGACGACCTCGGCACCTGCGGCCTTCAGCCATTCGGCGCCGCGCCGCCACAGCTTCTCGATCTCGGCCGCCATGCCGGGCACGCGATATTCCTTCGGCAGGCCGATTTTCATCCCTTTGATCGATTTGCCGATCGCCGCCTCGTAGTCCGGCACCGGGCGATCGACCGAGGTGGTGTCCTTCGCATCGTGCCCGGCCATCGCGCGCAGCAGGATCGCGCAATCGCGCACATTGCGCGCGAACGGGCCCGCTTGATCGAGCGAGGACGCGAACGCCACGATGCCCCAGCGCGAGCAGCGGCCGTAAGTCGGCTTGATGCCCACAATGCCGGTGAATGCCGCCGGCTGGCGGATCGAGCCGCCCGTGTCGGTGCCGGCCGCGCCGAGGCAGAGACCGGCCGCGACCGCGGCGGCCGAGCCGCCCGACGAGCCGCCCGGGACGAGCTTCGCGTCAGAATTCTGGCGCCGCCACGGCGACACCACCGGCCCGAAATACGAGGTCTCGTTCGACGAGCCCATGGCGAACTCGTCGCAGTTGAGCTTGCCGAGCATCACGGCGCCGTCGCGCCAGAAATTGGCCGTGACGGTCGACTCGTAGGTCGGCACGAAGTCGCCGAGAATGTGCGACCCAGCCGTGGTGCGCTCACCTTTGGTGGCGAACAGGTCCTTGATGCCGAGCGGGACGCCGGCAAGCGGGCCGCCCTCGCCTTTCGCCAGCGCCGCGTCGGCCTGCTGCGCCATGGCGCGCGCCTGCGCGGGCGTCTCGAGAACGAACGCGTTGAGCACGCGCGCTCGCTCGATCGCCGCGATATGCGCATCGGCGAGCTCGACGGCGGAAATCTTCTTCTGACGCAGCAGGTCGCGCGCCTGCGCGAGCGTCAACGCGGTCGGATCGGTCATTCGGGCGGCAGCTCTTCGCACACGAACGGCGAGGCGGACTCGAGATCCTTCGCCGGCGCCGCCTCAGCGCTGGCGGCAGCATCGCTCGCCGGCGACGTCGCTTGCCGCGTGGCGGCCTTTTGCGCCATCTGGTCCAGATAGGCGAACCACAGGTCTTCCTCTCCCATCTGGCACGCGAGGCACATCAGTCCACCTCACGCGAGCCCTGCGCCTCGCAAACGAAACGCGGCGCCATGCTCGCATAGCCGATGGCGTAGGGGCGCCCGGACAAGAGCCGGTCGTCGTGGATCGGCTCGGTCTTCGCGGAAGCCGGCGGGCGCCAGCCCTTGCGCTCCGCCTTGCCGTAATACGCGACGGTCAGCGGCTCGATCTCTTCGCATTCGTCGCACATCAGGCGGCTCTCGCAGTCGTCGGCGGATCGCGGTTGGCGCGTCATTCAACCACGCGCGGCACGACGAAGAAATGGTCTTCCCGCGCCGGCGCATTCTTGACGATGTCGTCCGCGATTCCGCCGTCGGTGACCTCGTCGCGGCGCTGCTTGAGGGCCATCGGCGTCACCGAGGTCATTGGCTCCACGCCCGCGATATCGACCTCGGATAGCTGCTCGACGAAGGCGAGGATCGCATTGAGCTCGCTGCGCAGGTGTTCGACCTCCGCGTCGGCAACCGCGATGCGCGCAAGGTGCGCAATGCGTCGGACGGTTTGGGCATCGACGGACATGAGGCCTCGAACAAAGAGGGACCGCCGCCCCCTATAGCAGACGGTCATTTCGCCGGGCAACCGGCCCAAATGGGCCCGGGGCAGCTCCCCCCTCAGGGAACAATCCATCTGCCGCCGGTTTATTAGTCCAGACGAGCCAGTTGAGCGGATTTATCCGCATTTGCCCCATGGAAAAGCTCCTGTTCGCTTGTCCGAAGACCGGACAACAAGTCGATATCGGCGTCACAACCGAGATTGGCACGCTCTTGCGTATTCGTTCGCGCATGGTGCGCGCGCACTGCCCCGTGTGCGGTGAAACGCACGAGTGGCCGGTGCGCGATGCTTGGCTGGTCCAGGCGGCGTAGCTCTACGACCTACGACCAGTGCTGCGGCACCGGTTCCGACGCGATGGAACCGGTTCCATGATGGCGCGTTCTTGATCCTGCCCGTCAACGAGGCTGGGGTTTTGCGCCATGTCGACGCTCATCAGCGTTCTCATCACCTTCGTCGTCATCATTCTGGTGCTGTATCTGGTCAACATGCTGCCGATCGACGGCCGCGCGCGGCAGATCGTGCGCGTCATCGTCATCATCATCGGCATTTTGTCCCTGCTGAAATATCTCGCGGTGTTCTAGGCGCGCCGCCCACGATTGCGAGCCCTCCGCCCGCACGGTAAGCAGGCGGCGGAGCTTTCCCATGACGCTGCGCCTACCCGGCAAGCCGGCCGCCGACCTATGGAAGAAAAGCCCGGCCGGCGTGCTCGATTACGAGATCGCCCAGGAGACCGCCTCGGCGCTCGGCCGGCAGGGGCGCGCGCTCGAGGCGGCCCTGAAGGCACTGGCCGATTTCGATGCGGCGGAAGGCCCGGACGATCCGGCCGGGCGGACCCGGCGGCGCTCCCTGGTCGCCGCAGCCGCCCATGCGCTGTGGCAATTCATCGTGCAGCGGGAGGCGTGCGGGCTGCGCGACACCGCCATGGTGGTGCGCATGTATAAAGTGCCGCGCGAGGTCCACGCCCGGATGGGGGCGGTCCCGCCACAGGGCTGACGAGCCGGCCGACCCGGCCCGGGAGGCCACCGCCCAACACCTCCCCCGGAATCAATTTCCGGAAAAATCCTGGGAATTTCAGCGGGTTGAATTATCCCTTCGTTCGGCAATCGTTTGTTCACGGTTGCTGGGCCATAATTCTCCAACGAAATCAACAGTGCGCGCCAAAGGCGTGTGCGCGGATCGGCGCAGCTTCTAATGGCAAATCGAGCGTCACTCATCGACGAGCTGGAGAACACCCTCGCCTCCGGAACGAGCGACCAGCGCATCCATACGCTTGCGCGCATCACCGACCTGTTCGTGATCGGCGCCGAAAGTTATTCCGAGGAGCAGATCGACGTCTTCGACGACGTGCTGATCAAGATCGCGGCACGCATCGAGGCGAAGTCGCTGGCGCGGCTCTCGAGCCGGCTCGCCCCGATG
>DASXCK010000363.1:0-3772 GCA_036491235.1 Xanthobacteraceae bacterium
CCATTTGTGGGGTCTCGCTGCCGCTCGACCCAACCAACGGCACGACGTCACAACGTCACGAGCGGCCGCCACGCTCCCCGAACGGGTCACCCGGCGACCGCCCCGAACAAAACAAAGCCAGAAAGTCTAATGATTTCAACGGCCGGAATCGGCCTCCTGCTTCCGGCTCACTCCAGCGCCTCGATGATGCGGAAGTCGCGCTCGGCCGCCTTGTTGAACACCTTGAGGGCGGCCTGGTAGCCCGCGCCGTCATGGCACGCGATCGCGGCGGCGACGCTGTCGAACTCGGCGATCACCATGCGCTCCTTGAGGCCCGCCTCGTACACCTGCGCGGGCGTGCCGCGCGCGAGGAAGCGCGCACCCGCAGCGGCGAGCGCCGGTCCGGCGAGCTTCGCGTAGGCCGCGACCGCCTCCGGGTTCGAGATCGAGCGATAGCATGACACCCAGTAGGCTTTGGGCATGGCGGTCTCCATTTCAGGGGATTGCATGTTGTCGGTGGCATCGCAGAATATCAAATCGCGTGATGCAGGCCAGCTTGTCGGCGGGCCGTTTGGCGCGTCACGGACTTGCGTGAATTCACCGATGTCCGCGCCCGAGATCACCGTCTGGTACAACACGCGCTGTCCGGTCTGCGACGCCGGCATCGATCGCCAGCGCAATACGCTGCTCGCCGCCGTGCGGGCCGGCACGATCGCGTTTCGCGACATCAATCGCGAGCCGGAGGCGCTCGCCGCCTATGGCGCGTCGCTCGACGATGTGCGGCGGCGCCTGCACGCAACCGATGCACAGGGCCGCCTGCTGGTCGGTGCCGATGTTGCGATCGCGGTGTGGCGGCTCACGCCGGGCGAGGGCTGGCTCGGCGCGCTCGCCGGCAGCGCGGTGGTGCGGCCATTCGCGCGCTTCGTTTACGACCGCTTCGCCGATCTTCTCTACGCGTGGAACAAGCGCAAAGGTCGCTGGTAGCCGGGCGTCGCTGCCCGCCGGAACCGGCGCGCCGGTCGAGCTGTTGAGCCGGCGTAGGGCAACGAACCGATGAGCCGCCCGATGACCGAAGAAACCAAGAGCCAACAGCGTGAGCGCGATGATCCACGTCCGACCGAGGACGATATCGCGCAGGCACGTCTCGGCGGGCCGCGCGGCGCGCCGGAGCTCAAGCCGGCGAAGATGACGCCGCAGCGAAAGAAGAAGACGCCGGACGATTTCGAGCCCGGACACACGGCGTAGGCCCGCGTCCGAAAAGCGCGCAGATATTTCGCGGGTAATGCCGCGCGAAGGTATCGCCCGCAGGAGGACCGGCGCCGCGATATGCGGGGACGCGGCTCCCGGATGTCGCTTTGGCCCATCCGGGCTACCGACGACGCTCTCTCGCGCATCACGCCCAGAACGGGCGCGCCTGCGCGAAACGCACCGCCGCCTTCTCGGCGGCCTCGCGCAGCGGATCGATGCGGATCTGCTCGCGGCCCGAGACGACGCCGATCGCGAACGCGCGCTGCCGCCGCCGACCGCGCCGGCCGACGTATTTGCCCGCCAGCTTCTGATGCACCGCGATGTCGTTGAGCGCGCCGAGCCGGTCCTGCAGCCGCTTGAGTCCCTGCTCGAAGCGGCGCAGCCGCTTTTGCGCCTTGCGGCCGGCGAACAGCGAGGCGAAGAAGTCGCCGGCGTAGCGCAGCTTCTTGATGCCGATGCGCAGCTTGTGGCGTCGGCGGGAATCGAGCCGGGCGAGCCGCTTCGCTTTCTTGCCCACCTTCTTGAGCCGCCGCGCCAACTCGTCGCGGGCGAAATCGGCGGCGTTGCGGCGCCGCCGCGCCTTGATCAGCTCGTCATTTGTCGTCGTCCACTCGCCGCCCTCGATCCAGCCGAGCGTGTCGAGCAGCAGGGCCCGGTAGCGCGCCGACTCGACAGCCTTGCGCGCGCGCGCGAAGGCATTCGAGCGTCGGGTGTCGAGATCTCTTTGCAGGCTTTCCAGCCCGCGCTTGTCCGGCAGCGTGCGTTGCAGCGGCTTGATGTTGCCGGTGACGTAGACGTCGAGGTCGCGCGCCGGACCGAGCTCGCCGGCGAGCCATTTGAGCGCGGACTTGATGCGCGTGGTCTCCTCGTCGTCGAGCAGGTCGGAGAACACCGCGATCGCGGCGCGCAGCCGGCGCAGGCCGACGCGCATCTGATGCACGCCTTCGGCGTCGAGCGCGCGCACGGCCGGCTCGTTGGCGGCGAGATGGTGCAGGCAGCCGTTCGCGATCGCCTCGAACGCTGCGCCGGTCGACATTTTTGCATCGAGCCTGATCTGCGGCGCGCGCACGGCCGCGACCGGCTCGCCGCCGACGAGCGCGTAGCCGCGATCCGCCTTACTGCGCACTGCAAAGCGCGCCGGCACCTCTTTGGCGAGCTTGCGAGCGACCGCGAAAAGATCGGCCGGTCGCCCGCGCTTGAGCTCGAGCTCGACCTCGCTGATCGGCGCCGACTTGCGGCCGAGCCGCACCTGGCCCTGGTCGAGGGTGAGCTCGATGCGGCTGGTGCCGCCGTTGAGCGGCAGCACCGTGCGATGCACCTGCGTCTCGAACACCGGCTTGAGCGCGTGCGCGAGCTTCTTGCTCATCAGGCTGTTGAGTGCGGTGCCACGCGCCGCGTCGAGGTCGGGCGTATCGCGGTCGATGCGCCTTTCCCATTCGTTGCGGCTGAACAGGCCGGCCGCGGAGCGTCCGTTCGCCTTCACGGTCTGCACGCGCTTGTCGCCGATGTGGCGCACGCGCAGCGACATCCCGTGCTTGCGCAGCTTGTGCTTGGCGGTGTCGAAATACACCGACACGAGGTCCTTCTCCTGCGCGCGTCCACCGCGATGGAGCGTGCGCAGGCGCTTTAACCGGCCGATGGCCCGCGGCGGGACTTCGAGCTTCAGTTCGACTTCTTTGCCCATGAATCGAGCTTGCGTTCGGGTGCTCAAAGGCAACCCCGGCCGGTGGTAAAACGTTTCAAAGTCTTTGGCATTGAATGGCTGCATGGCGGCGGCCGCAATGCCCGCCGGACACGCCCACAGATTTACCTCTTCGGTGCGCCGAAATCGCTGCCGTCCGGAAGCGGCGAGGTGTGCCAATGATCAACGGCTTACCGGGGTGAGGCCCCCTGTAGAAAACCTTCCTGGTCGCCTGACGACGAAGGAAACCATGCTAAGATGCCGCGCGTTCTGATTGCACTCGCGGTTGGCCTGTTTTGGTCGACCCGCTGCCGCCGGGAATAACCGCGTCCGGCTGGTGGTCCTGTTTTCAGTCACCCGGAGATCACGTGATGAAGGCCCTTCTTATACTCATCGGCGCGCTGGCGATCATCGGCGGCATCGCGGCGGGAGGATTTTTCTTCCTCGGCTATTACAACATCGCGGCCGCTATCGACGATCCCGTGATCGTGACCTGGGCGCTCCCGACGGTGCGCAACGCCTCGATCGACCGTCATTCCGCCGGCCTCGCGCCGCCGATGTCGCTCGACGATCAGGCGGTCGTCCAGGATGGCGCGCGCGCGTACGCCAAGGCCGGTTGCGCCAATTGCCACGGCGGGCCGGGCGTCACCTGGGCAAAGTTCTCCGAGGGCCTGCATCCCGATCCGCCCGATCTCAAGGATGTCGCCGATCTCCCGGCGCGCAACATCTTCTGGGTGATCAAGAACGGCATCAACATGACCGGCATGCCGAGCTTCGAGAAGGCCGGCGTCAACGACAAGGATATCTGGGCCATCACGGCGTTCGTGAAGAAGATCGGCAGCGTCAAGCCGGAAGATTACAAGG
>DASXCK010000364.1:0-11310 GCA_036491235.1 Xanthobacteraceae bacterium
CTGGGACGACGCCGGCAACAACCGCTGGATCATCTCGGGCAAGGGCTCGGGCATCATGAACCCGCCGAGCTCGTGGGCGGTGGCCAAGCGCGACAACCCGAAGGTCGCCGAGAAGATCTGGCATCACGGCATGCCGAAGGGCCCGAAGGGGCGCTTCGTCGGCCAGCTGCCGCAGTTCTACGGTCTCTGGCAGTTCTCCAAGAACAAATCGGCTGGCAAGGATCTGCTCGCCTACATCTCGCGGCGCGAGTCGGCCGCCCAGCTGGTCGAGGCCTCGTACGGCTACGACCTGCCGTCGTTCAAGAGCATGTACGACTTCGAGACGTGGAAGAAGGTCGAGCCGCCGCTCGGCACCGCGTATTCGTACCCGCCGCGCGGCGACGAGCTCACCTCGATCGCCGGCCGCCCCTCGCGGCCGGAGGTCGGCGCCCAGATCTACAACCAGGCGATCAACACCGTGATGGTGGCGAAGTTCACGCAGGGCAATGAGAAGCTCGACGAGGTCATCAAGTGGGCCGCGAACGAGCTCGAGGGCACGCTGCGGGTCTGATCGCGCGTTGACGTCATTCCGCGTGCCGCCATTGGCGGCACGCGGTTTCTTGCAGCCAACCGAAGGGCGACGTGATGGTCGACGCGGTACAGCGAACCTGGATGCCGGGCATGGCCGGCGCACGCGCCGCGCCGCGCCGCGGCATGCGCCACTTCATGCGCCAGCGCTCGACCGTCGCGTTCCTCATGTGCCTTCCGCTGCTCGTGATCATCGTGGGGCTCGTCGCCTATCCGGCGGTCTACGCGATCTACCTGTCGATGCTCAATAAGTCGCAGACGCGCTTCATCGGGCTCGGCAACTTTCGTTTCCTGCTCACCCGTGACGTGTTCTGGATGGTGCTCCAGCAGGCGGTGATCTTCACGGGTTTCGCGGTCCTCTTCAAAGCGCTGATCGGGCTGGTCACGGCGCACCTCATCAACAACCTGCCCGCCAAAGGACAGCGCAAGTGGCGCGGGATGCTGCTGGTGCCCTGGGTGATCCCGCTCGCGCTCTCCTCGCTCGGCTGGTGGTGGTTGTTCGATCCGACCCACTCGGCGTTCAACTATGTCATCGAGGCGTTCGGCGGCAGCGAGGTGCCCTGGCTCAGCAATCCCTACTGGGCGCGCTTCTCGGTCATTCTGGTCAACATCTGGTATGGTTCGCCGTTCTTCCTGATCATGTATCTGGCGGCGCTCAAGTCGGTGCCGGAGCAACTGTATGAGGCCGCCGCAATCGACGGCGCCAGCGCGTGGCAGAAGTTTCGCCACATCACCCTGCCGATGATGCGCAACATCATCGCGATCACGGTGCTGTTCTCGCTCATCGTCACCTTCGCCAATTTCGACATCGTGCAGATCATGACGGCGGGCGGGCCGCGCAACATGACGCATGTGTTCGCGACCTACGCCTTTATGCTCGGCATCCGCTCCGGCGACATCCCGCTCGGCGCCTCGGTGTCGCTGTTCATGCTGCCGTTGCTCGCGGTCGCAGCGGTGTTCGTTCTGCGCGGCGTGCGCAAGCGCGGGAAGGAAATCGGATGACTGCCGCAACGGTTACGGCCGGCACTGCGCCACGGCGCGCCCTCTCGAGCCTCAAGCGCAACCGCCGCTGGGCACTGTTCGCGTCCTACTTCTTCCTCGTCCTGTTCGCGATCTTCTTCCTCATTCCGCCCTATTACATGATCGTCACGTCGCTCAAGAGCGACGCGGAGGTCGCCCGCATGGCGACCAATCCGTGGATCATCGCCGACGGCGTGACGCTCGAACAGTTCAAGATCCTGTTCACGCAGACCGACTTCCTCATCTACTTCAAGAACACCGTGATCGTGACGGTCTGCGTCGTCGCGATCACCATGGTGGTGAGCGTGCTCGCGGCCTTCTCGCTCGGCCGCATGAAGTTCTGGGGTTCGGGCATGCTCGCGGCCGGCATCTTCCTCACCTATCTGGTGCCCGACACGCTCCTGTTCATCCCGCTGTTCCAGATCGTGCGCGCCCTCGGCCTGCTCAATTCCTATTGGGGCATGGTGCTGGTCTATCCGACGCTCACCGTGCCGTTCTGCACCTGGATCATGATCGGTTACTTCCAGTCGATCCCGAAGGAGCTCGACGAGGCCGCGCTGATCGATGGCGCCGGCCACATGCAGATGCTGTGGAAGATCTTCATTCCGGTCGCGCTGCCCGGCATCATCGCGGCGACCATCTTCGCCTTCACGGTGTCGTGGGCGGCCTTCGTCTATCCGATGGCCTTCCTCTATTCGTCCGACCAGCAGGTGCTCACCGTGGGCACCGTGACGAGCCTGATCCGCGCCGACGTCTACAAGTGGGGCATGCTGATGGCAGGCGCGCTCACGGCGGCGACGCCGCCGCTCGTGATCTACGCATTCCTCATGGACTATTACATCGCAGGCCTCACGGCCGGCGCCACCAAGGGGTGACCGATGGCCGAAGTCGCGCTGCGCAGCGTGGTGAAACGCTATGATGCGGTCGAGGCGGTGCGCTCGATCGATCTCGACATTCCCAACAACGAGTTCGTGGTGCTGGTCGGGCCCTCGGGCTGCGGCAAGAGCACGACCCTGCGGATGATCGCGGGCCTCGAGGAGATCACCTCGGGCGAGATCTACATCGGCGGCGAGGTCGTCAACGATTTGCCGCCGAAAGACCGCGACATCGCGATGGTCTTTCAGAACTATGCGCTCTATCCACACATGACGGCGTACGAGAACATGGCGTTCGGCCTCAAGCTGCGCAAGTTCTCCAAGGCCGAGATCCGTCAGCGGGTCGAGAACGCCGCGCGCATCCTCGACATCACCGAGCTGCTCGAGCGGCGGCCGAAGGCGCTGTCGGGCGGCCAGCGCCAGCGCGTCGCCATGGGCCGCGCGATCGTGCGCAACCCGAAAGTCTTTTTGTTCGACGAGCCGCTGTCGAACCTCGACGCCAAGCTGCGCGTGCAGATGCGCACCGAGATCAAGCGCGTGCATCAGAAGGTGAAGACCACGACCGTCTACGTCACCCACGATCAGGTCGAGGCGATGACGCTCGCCGACCGCGTGGTGGTGATGAACAACGGCAAGATCGACCAGGTCGGTACGCCGCACGAGCTCTATCATCACCCCAAGACGCGCTTCGTCGCCGGATTCATCGGCTCGCCGGCGATGAACTTCATTCCGTGCCGGCTGGAGCAAAACGGCTCGGGCCTGAAAGTGCGCGTCACCGATCAGATCATCTTGCCGGTGCCCGCCACTCAGGAGCCGCGCTGCCGCTCGGCGGTCGGGCGCGACCTGTTGCTCGGCCTGCGTCCCGAGCATCTCACCGAGCCGCGCCGCAATGGCGGCGCCGGCGACGGCAGCGAGTTCTCGGTCACCCTCGACGTGGTCGAGCCGCTCGGCATGGAGACGATGGTGTACTTCTCGGTGAACGGCCAGGAGATCTGCGCCCGCGTCGATCCGGGTGCCGCGCGCGGCCCCGGCGAACAGATGCGCCTTTCGGCCAACGTCGAGCACATGCACCTGATCGATCCGCCGACCGATACGGTGCTGTAGGCGAAGCGCGCTACGCCGGCGCGAGCGCCGGCGACGGCGTCAAGGCGCCGCGCGCGTCCTGCAAGATCATATCCGATCCCTTTTCGGCGATCATCACGGTGCCGGCATTGGTATTGCCCGAGACCAGCGCCGGCATGATCGAGGCGTCGACGACGCGCAGGCTGTCGATGCCGCGCACGCGCAGGCGCTCGTCGACCACCGCGGTCGGGTCGCTCCCCATGCGGCACGTGCTGGTCGGGTGAAAGACGGTGGTGGAGGTCGCACGCGCATAAGCCATCAGGTCGGCATCGCTGGTGACGCTCGGTGCCGGCTTGAACTCCTCGGCGACGTAGCGGCGCATGGCGGGCTGGCGCATGATCCCTTGGAGCTGCCGCATGCCGGCGAGGAGCGTATCGCGGTCGAACTGGCTGCTGAGATAGCGCGGCTGGATCGCGGGCGGCTCGGTCGGATCCGCCGACTTGATCCGCACGTAGCCACGGCTCTCGGGGCGGAGCTGGCACACCGAGACGATGAAGCCGGGGAATGTGTGCAGCGCGGCGCCCGCGGTGTCGGTGCTGAAGATGAGGAAATGCAGCTGCACGTCGGGCGACGCGAGATGCGGGCTCGTGCGCAGGAACGCGCCCGCATATCCGGCGCCGATCGCCAGCATGCCCTTGCGTGTCGTGAAATAGCGCAGGCCCGCGAGCATCCGATGGCGCCAGTTGTGCACCACGTCGTTCATGGTGATCGGGTCGGTGCAGCGATACTGGAAGCGTACCTGGAGATGGTCCTGGAGGTCGGCGCCGACACCCGGAATATCGGCCGCGACCGCGATGCCGTGCTGCTGGAGCAGCGCGGCCGGGCCGAGGCCGGAAAGCTGCATGAGCTGAGGCGAGTTGAAGGCGCCGCCCGACAGGATCACCTCGACATTCGCCTTGGCGAGGTGCGTTTCACCGCCGCGGCGATACTCGATGCCGGTCGCGCGCCGCCCGTCGAGCAGGATGCGGGTCGCGAGCGCATGGGTGACGACCTTGAGGTTTCCCCGCTGACGCGCCTGGCGCAGATAGCCGGCCGCGGTCGAGCGCCGCAGGCCTCTGCGCGCCGTATACTGGAAATAGCCGGCGCCTTCCTGCGCGGCCCCGTTGAAGTCGTCGTTGCGCGGATGGCCGGCCTGTTGCACGGCCTCGATGAAGGCCTCGCACAGCGGATGCGGCTCGCACACGTCGGAGACCGAGAGGGGACCGCCGGCCCCGTGCATGGCGTCGGCACCGCGCTCCTGGTCCTCGGCGTGGCGGAAATAGGGCAGCACGTCGTCGAAGCTCCAGCCCGCATTGCCGAGCTGGCGCCAGCGGTCGTAATCGTCGTGCTGGCCGCGGATATAGAGAAGCCCGTTGATCGAGCTCGATCCGCCCAGCACTTTTCCGCGCGGCTGGATGATGCGCCGGTTGTCGAGTTCGGCCTCGGGCTCCGACGAGTAGAGCCAGTTGACGCGTGCGTCATTGAACAGCTTGCCGTAGCCGAGCGGCACGTGGATCCAGAAATGCCGGTCGTGGCCGCCTGCCTCGAGCAGCAGCACGCGATGGCGTCCGTCCGCGGTGAGGCGATTGGCCAGCACGCAACCGGCGCTGCCCGCGCCGACGATGACGTAATCGAAGGATTCGCTTTCGATCGTATTGGGCATGGCATTTCTCCCACAGACGAGCGACTACATCATCGAACGCGTCGGCAAATCAATGGCGGACGTCGTTGTGCCAATCATGTGCGATACCCTCATCCGTCGCCTGGGGCGCCGTGCCGCGGCGCAACTTCCTGGCAATCGCCACGGCCGAGCCGCTAGACTCAACGCGCCCCGGGGTGGAGATGACAGACGTGAATGCCGACCTGCCGCGCACGGCCGTCGCGGCGGATCTCGCCGCGAGCCAGGAGACCCGGCCGGCTAGATGCCGGTTGCGCGGTGTTGCGATCGCGCTCGGGCTCATCTGGTCCTTCCTGTTCGTGCTGGTGGGCGTCGGCTACCGGCTGCAGCTTTACGGCGACGGCTCGATCTTCTCCTACTCGGTCGCGGTGCGAGCGGGCTGGGCCTACCACTTCCATGACATCGCCGACCGACTGTTCGTCTACGTCTTCGCGCACCTGCCGGCGGAGATCTATGTCGGGCTGATGCACGACGCGCGCGGCGGCATCGCGCTCTACGGCCTCCTGTTCTTCGCGGCGCCGCTGATCGGGCTCGCGCTGACGTTCGCGGCCGACCGCTCGCCGGGGCGGACGATCTTCGCCTGCGCGTGCCTCTCCACGGCGTGTCTGTGTCCGCTGGTGTTCGGCTTTCCGACCGAGATGTGGGTCGCGCATGCGCTGTTCTGGCCGGCGCTCGCGCTCTGCCATTATGCGGGCCGCGGCATCGGCGGCACGTTTGCGGTCTTTTCCGCGCTTCTCGCGCTCGCGCTCACGCACGAGGGCGGGGCGGTGTGCGCGGTCGCGATCGTCGCCACGGTCGCGCTGCGCGGCTTGCGCGATCCTATGCTTTGGCGCGCCGGCGGCGCGCTTGCGGCTGCGCTCGCCGTATGGGCTGCCGTGAAAATCGGAATCCCGCCCGACCAATACTACGCGAGCATCATTGCGGCCGCGGCGTTCAACTTCATCGACGTCGACAATCTCGTCGGCAGCCCCTTCGTGATGCTGCTGTTCGGCTCAATCGCCGCCTATGCGATCGTCGTCCTGGTCGTGCGATTGGCGGCGCCGCAGCGGGCGCACGTCTATGCGATCGCGATCGTCGCGGCGGCGCTCGCGGTCTACTGGCTGCATTTCGACCATTCGCTGCACACGCAGAACCGCTACTACGTGCGCACCGCGATCTTCCTCGTGACGCCCGTCGCGGGTGCGCTCGCGGCGCTCGTCGCGCTGCGCGCCGAAGGCAGCCTGCGCGTGCCGACCGCCTTCCTGGCGCGCCTTGCCGACGCGCTCGCCGACCACCTCGTGGCGCTCGCGCGCCGGCCGGCGGCGCCCGCCATCGTGGGCGCGCTCCTGACGCTCACGCTGGTACACGCGGTCGAGACCGCGAAGTTCGTCGCCGCGTGGCGCGGTTACGAGGCCGAGGTGCGTGCGCTCGCGGCGGGGTCGGTGTCCGACCCGGCGCTCGGCGATCCGCGCTTCGTCTCGACCGACCGCATCGATCCCGACCTCAACCGCCTGAAATGGCAGACCACGACACCCTACTTGTCGGTGCTGCTCGCGCCCGGCCTTGTGCCAAACCGGCTCGTGGTCGACCCGACCTCAGGCTATTTCTGGATCGGCTGCGCGCGCGCCACCGCGGACGCGAAGGCCGATCTCGCGATCCCGGCGGCGAGCCGTGACCTGATCCGCGCCTACGAGTGCCTGCACCGATAGCGAGGCCGATGGTCAACAGCTGTTGCCCGGGTGTAACCTGCACAGCGCTCCGTGCGGGCAGGCGCCCATGCGGGCGCGCAGGCAGGAGAAAGCGCCATGCAGCTCAGGACGTCACCGGCCGCGGCCCATGGATACACCGACGCCGAGTGGCAGGCGCGCGTCGACCTCGCGGCCGCGCATCGGCTGGCCTACATGCACGGCTTCAGCGAGGGCATCTTCAACCACCTGACCTTTTTGCTGCCGGGCCGTCGCGACCGCTACTACCAGATTCCGTTCGGCACGCATTGGTCCGAGGTGACGGCGTCGTGCCTGATGGAAGTCGGTATCGACGACGCCGAGGTCAAGCGCGGCGAGGGTGAGGTCGAGCGCTCCTGCTATTGCATCCATGCGCCGATGCACAAGGCGCTGCCGCAGGCGCGCGCCGTCTTTCACACGCACATGCCATTCTCGAGCGCGCTGACGCGGCTCGCCGATCCGCGCATCAAGGAGATCGGCCAGACCGAGGTCGGCATGATGGGCGGCATCGCGTACGACGACGACTACGCGGGTCCGGCGCTCGCGCCGGAGGAGGGCGTGCGTCTCGCCAAGGTGCTGGGCGACAAGACCATCCTGTTCATGGCAAACCACGGCATCACCACCGTCGGCGAGACGATCGCGGATGCGTACGACCGGCTCTATTATCTCGAACGCGCCGCGCAGGTGCAGATCTATGCGATGTGGACCGGGCAGCCGCTGAAGCAGCTTCCCGCCGCCGTGGTCGAGAAGACCATGCAGGACATCGGCGGGCCGAGCCTCTACCAGGGACCGACACCGGCGCAACGCCACTTCGATGCGTTGAAGCGCCTCCTCGACCGGCGCGAGCCCGATTACGCGACGTAGCGCATATCCGTCATGGGCGGGCTTGTCCCGGCCATCCACGTCTCGCTTGCCGGGTCGCTAGGGATGCCCAGCACAAGGCTGGGGCGTGACGGTGTATTCAAATCACCCCGGCTTGCTCACATCGGGCACATCCTCGCCCAAGGCGGTCGCGAGGTCGATGAGATGGTCCTGCTCCTGGAGCAGGATCTCGCGGATGTGCTCGGCGATCGCGAACTCGCCCAATGCCTCGCACTGGCGCACGCGTTCGCGATAGTTGCGGATCGTATCTTCCTCGTTTTGCAGGTCGAAGCGGAGCATGTCCTCCGCCTTCTCGGACAATTTCACGGGCTTCGGCACCACGGTCGGCATCGCGCCCAGATAATCGATCTGCCGTGAGATGGTCAGCGCGTGCGTCAGCTCCTCCTGAGCGTGCTGCTGAAGCTGGTCCGCGATGCTCATGTAGGCCGCGCCCTTGAGCACCTGCGAATAGACCACGTAGGCGATGATGGCCTGGTATTCGCGCGAAAGATCCTCGTTGAGCAGTTCGGCAAGCCTCTCGCGGGTGATCAGGGGTGCGTCGTGGTCGGTACTCGGTTTCGCCATGTGACAGGTCCGTCGCGCTCCGTTGGGGGGATACGGATGGCAACGCCTGGGAACTTTACGGGTTCCTTGGGCAATCGGCGCGGACGCCGGCGAGGGGGCGCACGGCGGCTTGGGGTCGTGCCGCGCCGATGTCCGGCAGCGGGGCGGCAGGCGCTTGGCGGAAGAAGCCCGCGCTGTCACGCGACCAGTGCTTGCGACGATTCCTTGACCTTGCGCGTCGAGTCGCTCGCGACCCTGGTCGCTTCCGCGATGTGGTTGACGCTCTGCGAGATGCTGTCGACGCCCGATGCCGCCGCCTGCATGTTGGAGGACATGTCGCGCGTGACCGCGGCCTGCTCCTCGACGGCGGCCGCGATGGCCGAGGATATTTCGTTGATCGTGTTGATCGTCGTCGTGATGTCGCCCAGCGCCGATACGACCCCGCCGGTGGCGTTCTGCACGGCGGCGATCTGGCCGGAGATCTCGTCGGTCGCCTTGGTGGTCTGGTTGGCGAGCGCCTTCACCTCGGATGCGACGACGGCAAATCCCTTGCCGGCCTCGCCGGCGCGCGCCGCCTCGATGGTCGCGTTCAGCGCCAGCAGGTTGGTCTGGCTCGCGATCGTGTTGATCAGTCCCACGACCTCGCCGATCCGCCCCACCGCCGAGGTGAGCCCCGCCGCGGTTTCGTTGGTGCGGGCGCTCTGGTCGACGGCGCGCCGCGAAATCTCCGAGGCTTCCTGCACCCGCCGGCCGATCTCGCCGACCGACGCCGCGAGCTGCTCGGAGCCCGAGGCCACCGCCTGGACGTTATTGGAGGTCTGCGTCGAGGCCGCGGCCGCACCCGCCGCCTGTTCGGTAGCGGTCGTGATCGAGCCGATGACGTCGCCGAGATCGGCGTCGAGCGCCTTGTGGATCGCGGCGCGCCGCTGACGGTCCTCGACCTGCTTGGTGATGTCGGTTGCGAACTTGACCACCTTGAACGGCTTGCCGTTGAGATCGAGGATCGGGTTGTAGCTCGCCTGGATCCAGACGTCCTTGCCGGTCTTGGAGAGCCGCTTGTACTCGGCGATCTGATATTCGCCGCGGTTGAGCGCTTCCCAGAACGCGCGGTAGGCCGGGCTTTGCCGGTCGGACTGCTGCACGAACATGCTGTGGTGGCGGCCCTTTACCTCGTCGAGCGTATAACCCAGCGCGCCGAGGAAGTTCTCATTGGCCGTGATGATCGTCCCGTCCATGCCGAACTCGATCACCGCCTGCGACTTGTTGATGGCCGCGATCTGGCCCTCGTAGTCGGCGGTCCGTCGCTTGCGCTCGGTCACATCCGTCGCGAACTTGACGACCTTGTAGGGCTTGCCGCTGCGGCCGAGGATCGGGTTGTAGCTCGCCTGGATCCAGATTTCCTTGCCGCCCTTGCCGAGGCGCCTGTACTCCGCCGCCTGGTACTCCCCGCGGTTGAGCGCCTCCCAGAAAGCGCGATAGGCCGCGCTCGCCTTGTCGGCGGGCTCGACGAACATGCTGTGGTGGCGACCTTTGATCTCCTCCAGCGCGTAGCCCATGGTGCCGAGGAATTGCTGGTTGGCCGTGATGATGGTGCCATCCATCTTGAATTCGATCATGGCCTGGGACTTGTCGAGCGCTTCGAGCTTCGCCCTCAGTTCGCGCACTTCGGAGGAGAACATGGATCTTCCCTCGCTAAAGCCTCGCCGTCCGCGGAGGCGTCGCGCCATGGTCGCGTTACAAGCGTCAGGTTGACTCCCCCCGAAGGAGATACAAGCGCAAGCCTAATGTATTCCTAATCTGCTGGTCAGTATGTCTAGCTATATACCGCCGTATCTCCAGCGAGATACCACCTTCGTCAAAGCGCGGAACCTTGTCCCAACGTTATTCGGTCGCTCCGGCGAAAAAGCTATCAGCTTTGGCGCGCCAATGCGCGCACGCTCGACGGTCACATGCTCGCTGGTCTCGTGCACAACCGCCCATTCGGACCCCGCGGCGCAGTGCTCGACACAATGTCGCAGGTGGTCGGCGGTTCGCGCCACGCTGCTCGGTGACTTGATTTGACCGGCGCACCTGTCTTGACGTGCCGGATGCCGTGGTCATCCTTGCATGGCGTCGCGCCCCGGGGCGCCGACGAGAAACCAGCAACAGCAGTGCCTCGCTTGCTGAGGGAACGAACAAGATGCGCGTCCGCCCCCTATTGTCCCTTCGTGTGCTCGCCGGCATTGCCGTCGCCGCGCTTGCCATCCTGTCGCCTTCAGCCGCGTCGGCGCAGACCTTCCCGACCCGGGCCGTGCGGATCATCGTGCCGTTCCCGGCCGGCGGCACCGCCGATGTGATGCCGCGGGTCGTCGCCGACTGGCTTTCGCGCAAATGGGGACAGCCGGTGGTGATCGAGAACAAGACTGGCGCGGCCGGCAACATCGGCGCCGAGGCGGCGTTCAAGGCCGATCCGGACGGCTACACGTTGCTCTCCTCGCCACCGCCCCCGCTCGTCATCAACCAGAACCTCTATCCGAACCTGCCGTTCGATCCGACGCGGTTCGTGCCGATCTCCATCATGGGGATCGTGCCCAATGCGCTGGTGGTCAACCCGAAGAAGATCACCGCCACGACGGTCGCGGAGTTCATCGCCTACGCCAAGGCGCATCCCGGCAAGGTCGCGGACGCGACCCAGGGCAACGGCACGACCTCGCATCTCACTGCCGAGCTCTTCCAGATGATGGCGGCCGTGAAGTTCACCCACGTGCCGTATCGCGGCTCGGCGCCGGCGCTGCAGGGCTTGCTCGCCGGCGACGTCGATATCATGTTCGACAATCTCGGCGTGTCGCTCGCGCTGGTGCGGAGCGGACAGCTCAAGCTCATCGCGGTCGGCACCGAGAAGCGGATGAGCGCGCTGCCCGACGTGCCGACCATCGCCGAGACGCTGCCGGGATTTGCCTCC
>DASXCK010000365.1:0-4165 GCA_036491235.1 Xanthobacteraceae bacterium
CCAAGCGACTGTTCGGGTTCGATGGAACGGCGGACGGAGGCCCAAGCTGAGGCGCGGGCTTCAAAGCCCTAGGATGATCCGGTCTCCCGTCCGCCACCGCATCGGCAAGCCTAGCCGATTTGGCGATTCGTGACTTACAAGGGTGACGGTCTTACGTGCGGCGAACGCCCGCAACGGCGCGAGGGGGTGTCGTCTTCACGCCACCCCCGACGCCGGATACACAATCTTGCGCCCGAACCCCGCCCCCGCCCCCACCGGCTCGGCGAACGTCAGCGCCACCGCGTCCCACTCGTCCGGCGACCTCACCCCACGCGCGCGCATGTGGTCCTTGCTCTCGAGCTTGAGCCGCGAGTTGCTGTCGTAGGTATAGGTCGGCCCGCACGCGTCGGCCTGCAGGCTGTCGCGGTCCGGGATCGCGGCGCCGGCGGGATCCTCCAGCCACTCGCGCGATTTCAGCCACATCTCGGCGCGGCGGTTGAGTGGGCCGCCCGACGGGCTGCCGTGCTCGTCGAGGGGCGGCGGCTCGAGCGGGCCCGAGCCGAAATTCACCGCGCGCACGATGTCGCCGAAACCCATCTCGCGCAGGCGGTCAAATATGCCGGCGCCGACGCCACCGACATCGATGAACGCACGCTTCGGCTTGTCCTTCTCGATCACCTGCTTGAGCCAGCCGGCCGCCGCCATGGTGTCGAGCTTGGCGCGCGCCTCGATCTTCTCGATGCGCCGCCCGCGCCGCCACGCCATGGCGTGGCGATCCTCGCCGAGCCAGGCCGGGTCGAAGCCGATCACCAGCGGGCCGCTTGCCTCGCATGTCGCCTTGCGGGCGCGCGCGACCAGCGCCGCCGCGATGAAGCTGTCGTGGCCCGATTGCTGGAACGCTTCCGCGGCGCTCGCGGGATACTCTTGGCGAAACAGCGCCGGATCCTTGAGCTGCGCGATCTTTGCGCGCCGCCAGGCGACCTGCGCGTCGTCGAGGCCATAGAGCGCGGCGTATTCGCGCTCCTCCGCGCTCGGCGCAAAATCCTTCGGCACGCGCGCGCGATATTCCTCCTGCCAGTACCACGGCACGAAGACCGGCACGAAGTCGTTCGCGCCCGCCTCGGCGTCGCTCCAGGTCTGATGGAAGAAATTGCCGAACCCGTTGGCGGTCGACTCCAGGATCACCTCGGTGTCCGCCATGTCGGGCACCGCCTGCAGCACGCCCGCCGCATGCGTCTCGGCGTGCGGCCAGAACGCGACCTCGGAGCCGTGGAAGAGCTGGATGGTCGACGAGCGCCCCACCCCCTTGGTGCCGGCGGTGCCGATTTTGTAGCCGGAATCGAGCGTGGCGAACTCGAGCGCGCGCGCATTGGCGGCGCCGGTCAGCGGCCGCTGATCGTCCGGGCAGTGCGCGTGGAAGCGCTCGACCATCTCGAACAGGTTTTGCGTCGCCGCATCCTCGTGGGTGAGGATGAACACGCGCACGCCGCGCATATGCGTCGCGCGGTGATAGAAGCGTCCGCCCACATATGTGCTGCAGCCCTGCTGGCGGCCCTTGAGGATCAGCGCGCGCACCTTGCCGGTCTCATCGCGCTGGCGCTCGAGCGCGCCATGGATGTGTTGTTGCGCGCGGTTGAAGACAAGCGGAAGAAATTCGCCGGTCTTGCTGCGGATGGTGAGGCACACGGCGGCGTAGGCCGGCAAATCAGCGATCAACTGGGCCGTCCGCATCCGCTTCGCCCGCTCCGCGAGCCCACGCGAGAGCTCGGAGCTCAAGGCCGATGCCCGCAGCAATTCTCGCAATGCGGTCGGCAAGCGCGGCGTCGGTGAGGTCATCGAGCGGTTCGTCCTCGTGATCTGCCTTGTGCACGAGGAGGCCCGCGTTACCCGGCGACAAGGATTGCGGTTACGGCTCGCCGCCCGCGGCGCCGATCGCGTGCCGGATGATGTCCCACGCCGCGCGCTGGCCCTCCCAGACCGCCTGCGGCGTCCCGCCGAGCGCATAGCGCACGCCGTCCCGCGCGGCGAAGTCGCGCCGGGTCGTCGGTGCGATCGGCGCGACGAGATCATGCCCGCAGTCCGACAGGATATGCGCCGTGACGCTGGCGCGCCCGTGGCTCGCCAGAGCGCGGACATCCTGTGCCATCCGGTCGGCCGGCCAGACCGCGTCCTGGTCGCAGGCGACCAGGACGCGGTCGCTCGTGATCTGGTCGAAGGGAATACGCGCGCGCCCGTCGCCGGCCGCCGCGGCGAGACGCAGGTCGTAGAGCGGGCGCGTCGCGTAAGGCGGGCGCTGGCGCTGGAGCACCTGCTCCTCGTCCGCGACCCGATGCACGAATGCCAGCGGCGCGCCACGCAGCGTCCACGCCGGCCGGTCAGTCGGAAGTCCGCGCGCCTCGGCCGCGTTGGTCACGCTGCTCGGCGACACGAGGACCATGCGCGCGATATCGCCGCGCGTGAGCGCCAGAATGGCGGCCGCTTCAGTCGCGCGGCCGAACGCCACCACGTCGATCCGGCCCCCGGGACCCGCATATTCGCGGCGCAGAAAATCCACGGCGCGCGAAAAGTATTCGATCGGGACCGGGTTGCGCTGCGCCGGCCGCTCGCCGCCATCCGGGATCGCGAGCTCGAACACCACATGGCCGCGGCTCGCGAGCAGCGAGGCCATGCGGTCGTCGATCGTCGGGCCGTGCGTGTCCGGGAGAAGCAGAACGACGTCACGCCCTTGCGCCTGCGGCATCGGATAGAACAGCCGTCCGTTGAGTCCGTCCGTCTCGATGCCGCGCTGATAGGCGGCCGCGAAATTCCGCTCGATTTGCGCAAGAATGCGTTGCCCCTTCGCGGTCTCGACCTCCCCACGAGCATTCCCGGATCGCGATTGGCCTGCCGCTGCAGATCCGCGGGCGGATCGAAGTCCGGCCGCATCGACCACAAATAGCCGTCGGGTTGGATGCCCGCATACGAACCGCGCGTCGGCGCGAGCCTGGCGGTGTCGAGCTCGTCGTCGCTGACATGAAACTCGAGCCTGGAGGCGTAATAGGTATCGCCGATCCACAAGATCGACGTGACGCGAATATCCTGATTCGGGATCAGGTTGCACGCCATCAGTGGGAAACTGCGGTCCGCCGGCGGACGCCCGCGGTTGACGATATGCGCGCCGACGATGAATTGCTGCTCGTCCCGGCTGCAGCCCGCGTAGCCCGGGACCAACGATGCGACGAGAGCGGCACACGCCAATGCCAATCGCGCGATTGCGGTCACCGGCTTGAAATTCGATCGATACATGCCGCGCCCCTCGACGCTTGCTCCACGCTGCGGCGAGCTAGTCCGCCAAACTGCGCTCTCGGCAAGCCGCCTAGCGGAATCGTCGCGAGATGTAAGGGAAATACGGCGGGAACATGCTTTCCGGGTCTTTGACGATCCCCGGGTCCATCGGCGTCGCCGAAGGGGCAGAGGGCGCTGTCAGCGCCCAGCCGGGCCGTCCGCGTCCGCTTCGCCTGCTCCGCGAGCCAGCGCGAGCGGTCGGAGCTCAAGGCCGATGCTCGCAGCAATTTTCGCAATACGATCGGCAAGCTCGGCGTCGTTGAGGTCATCGAGCGGATCGCCGGCGTGGTTCGCCTCTTTCGCCAGCACCGAGGCCGCGATGCGCACATAGTCGGACGGCTTCTCGGCGCGCAGCAGCTCGATCGCCTTCTTGCCGTGCGCCTGCCAGTCGGCACGGAAGTCGTCGAGAAAGCTGTCGCCGGATTTTGCGCCCGCCGCCGGCTGCGGCTTTGTGGTTTTGTGGGTGCGGGTCATGGCTTTGAGGTCCAATCACGTCGACGATCGTCATGACCGGGCTTGTCCCGGTCATCCACATCTTCCCTCAGGACCGCCAGTAAGACGTGGATGCCCGGCACAAGGCCGGGCATGACGTCACGCGGTCGCGTTGCGTCGACGATCGTCATGATCGGGCTTGTCCCGATCATCCACATCTTCCCTTCAGACCGCCAGCAAAGACATGGATGCCCGGCACAAGGCCACGGGTGTCCGGTTCAAGCTTGGCCTAGGTTGAGGCTCAACTGGCGGGGATCGTAAAGGATGAGTGGGGGCGGTTCGAGCAGGTGGCCGATGGGCCGCCGATGCATGAGATTTTGTGCCACGAGGCGAACGAATGAGAGCAGCGTTTTGACGCTGCTCTGGACGC
>DASXCK010000366.1:0-16796 GCA_036491235.1 Xanthobacteraceae bacterium
GCCATCGCGCTGGTGATGACCGATCGCGCGCTGCGCAAGCTGCCGCGCCATGAGCGGCCGCACCGGCTCGATTTCCTCGGCGCCGCCCTGATGGTCGCGGCCGCGCTGGTGCTGATGATCGCGCTCGCCTGGGGCGGGCGGCGCTACCCCTGGGTCTCGCCGCAGATCTTCGGCCTTCTCGCCGGCTCCGTAGTGCTGTGGGGTCTGTTCGCGTTGCGGCTCGCGCGTGCGCCGGAACCGTTCATCCCGACCGCCGTGCTGCGCGACCGCGTGGTGTCGGCGATCGTCGTCACCGGCTTCTTCTCCATCGGCTCGATCATCGGGCTCACGATCATGACGCCGCTCTACCTCGGCCTGGTGCTCGGGCTCGACGCCAGCCGGTCGAGCCTGGCGCTGATCGCCCTCGTGGTCGGCACTACGATCGGCGCCATGGGGGCCGGGCGCGCGATCGCGCACCTGAAGCACTACAAGCGCGTGCCGATCGCGGGCCTCGCGCTCGCGATCGCGGTGCTGGCCTGGCTCGGGGTTTATCCGGCCGGCCATTCGCTCGCCGGCGTCTGCGTGCTTCTGCTCGTCGCCGGCGTCGGGCTCGGGCCGATGTACCCGACGACGACCGTGCTGATCCAGAACGTGGTGGCGCCGCATCACACCGGCACCGCGACCGGCGCGCTCAACTTCTTCCGCCAGCTCGGCGGCTCGATCATCGTCGCGTTGTTCGGCGCGATCGTGCTCGGCGCTGCCGGCGAGACCGCGACGCTCGCGACCCTCTCCGGCAACGGCCAGGCGGCCCCCGAATTCGCCGCCGCGTTCCGCTGGGTGTTCGTCGCCGCCGCCGTCTTCCTCAGTCTCGCGTTCCTGGCCATGCTCGTGGTGGAAGAGCGGCCGCTGCGCGGACGAGGCGAAGGCTGATGGACGCCACGACCGAGCGGGCGCCGGCGGCGTATCTGCCTTTCACCGAAGCGCGCCGCGTCATCCTGGGCATCCTGCTCGCGATGTTTCTCGCCGCGCTCGACCAGACCATCATCGCGACCGCGCTCCCGACCATCGGCCGCGATCTCGACGACGTCACCAACCTGTCGTGGACCGTCACGGCCTATCTGCTGACCTCGACGGTCGTCGCTTCGCTCTACGGCAAGCTCAGCGACATCCATGGCCGCCGCGCCATGATGCTCACCGCGATCGGCATCTTCATTGCCGGCTCCGTAATCTGCGCGCTCGCGCCCAGCATGCTCGTCCTCGTGCTCGGCCGCGCCCTGCAGGGGCTCGGCGGCGGCGGGATCATGCCGCTCGCCCAGGTGATCGTCGCCGACGTCAGTGCGCCGCGCGAGCGCGGCCGCTACCAGGCCTATCTCGGCGCGGTATGGATCGGTGCCGGCGTCGGCGGTCCGGTGGTGGGCGGGTTCATCGCCCAGCACCTGAGCTGGACGCTGATCTTCTGGATCAACCTGCCGCTCGGCTTCGCGGCGGCCTACCTGGTCAACCGGTCGCTCAAGCGCCTGCCGCGCAACGAGCGCTGGCACGAGCTCGACATCGTCGGCGCCGGCCTGATGATGCTCGGCGCCGTGTCGGCGCTGCTCGCGCTCACTTGGGGCGGCACGCGCTATCCCTGGGCATCGCCGGAGATCGTCGGCCTGTTCGTGCTCGCGGTTCTTTTCGCGCTGGCATTCCGCTGGCGCATCGGCGTCGCCAAGGAGCCGTATCTGCCGCTGCCGATCCTGCGCAATCCGGTGGTGCGCATGGGCGCCGCCTCGAGTGCCTGCGCGATGGGCGTCGCGATCGGGCTCACGGTGTTCGTCCCGTTCTACTACCAGCTCGTGCACAAGCTCTCGGTCACCAATTCCGGCCTCGCGCTGATCCCGCTTGCCCTGATGACGACGCCCGGCGCGATCATGGCGGGTCGCGCCATGATGTACATGACCCACTACAAGCGCCTCACGCTGGTCTGGGTGACGCTCGGAATGCTCGCCACCGCGTATCTCGCCTGGCGGCCGCAGACCTCGCCCTGGTTCGTGATGGTGGCGCTCGCGCTCATCGGCACCGGCGTCGGCTCGGTCTATCCGCTTTCTACCGTGTGCATCCAGAATTCGGTGCAGCCGCACGAGATGGGTACCGCGACCGGCGTCATGAACTTCTTCCGCGCACTCACGGCCTCGCTCGCCGTCGCCATCATGGGCGCAATCATGCTCGCGGGCTTTGGTGTCGCGGGCGGTCACGGCAGCGGCGCCGAGGCGCTGATGACGGCGGGCGTCGCGGATGGCGATGCGGCGAACGTCTTCCGCTGGGTGTTCGCGGCGGCCGCGGCATTTCTCGCCATCGGGGTCGTCGCGCTGATCCGCCTGCCGGAGCGCCCGCTGCGCGGCGGGTCGGGGAAGCCAGGGGGCTAGGCCCGGGCGCGCCGGTGGCCGTGCGGGATATCCACTGGCGCCAGCTTCCACGCGCAACGCGAACTCGCTAAGGTTGCGGCCCGGATCGGCGCGGGGCGGGCGATGGACAAAACACCAAGACGATTAGACCGGCCTTCGTTCTGGAAGTGGGCTGTTCCGCTCGTGGCGGGGCATGTCGTCTTGAGCCTGTTGCTCACCAATGGCGGCATCCCCAGGGCGCTTGGATGGGTCGATAACGGCATCATCATCTCTCTGGCCATGGCGCTGGCCTGGCGCTTCCGCGACATTGGATGGCCGGTGTGGATTGGGCCGACCATTCTGCTCGGCACGATGCTCGGCCTGCCGGTTCTCGTTCTTGGCTATGCGATCGCAAACCACGCGCCCGACGTCATGGCGTCGATCTCGCTGGCCGGTCTGGTCTCCGTACCCGTGAATGTCGTGCTTTTGATCGTGGCCGGTTCCGTACCGGGAAAGCCGGCAAGCGGCGAGCTCGCGCAAGTTTTCGAATAGACGCACGGCGCGCGATGACGCGTTAAAGCCCGAGCTGCTCCTTCGCCCACTTCATCAAGGTGTCGCTGTTGAGGAACGCGAGCACCGCCGGCTCGATCCGCGCGGCCGCTCCGTTCGGGACCACGGCGGTCGCGACGATCACGTCGCACCGGTCGTTGAAGGCGAGCGCGAGTGTCGTGCCCGCCGCGCGGCCGGCGACGTCATACGGCCGGCTGCGGCCCTTCATCCACGCGACCGCGATCGGATGCCCGGCGCTCGCCGGCTTGTATTTCTCGCCGATCAGCTCCACGTCGCCGACCCGCTCCAGCTCGTCGTCGTCGGAGACGCCGGTCGTGCAGTTGCAGAAGCCGATCTTGGGGCGGACATAGACGTCGACCGCGACCCCGCAATGGGCGGCGTCGCAATGGAAGGCGCGGCCGAGCCCCCATTGATCCATCAGGAACGGCCACTTCTCCTCGCTGAACGCCGGCATTGCGGCGCTTGCAATCACCAAGGCCTGGCTTGTGGTGCGCGCCGAGACCGAGTGGGCGCGCGCCAGCAGCGCCGCGCTGGTCGCCGCGACGACGAGGCCGATCGCGCACGCGAGGACGAGGGGTCGTTTCATGTTCCGCCGCTTGGGATCGCCCGCCGCATGGAGGGATGTCCGTTTCAGTTCTTCGCCAGGTATTGCTTGGCGCGCGCGAGCGCCGGCCGCGGCGCGTCGGATCCGGCGGCGAGCGCGACGAGCTTTTCGTAATAGGCGGCTGCCTTGGTCTTGTCGCCGAGCTTTTCGGCGGCGGCCGCGGCGCCGGCGGTCGCGTTGAAGCGGTTCGGCTCCTTCGCGAGCGTCGCCTCGAAGGCGGCGAGCGCATCCTTCGCGTCGCCGCGCGCGAGCAGCATCTCGCCCAGAAGCTCGCGTGCGGGCGCGAGCGGGCCGGGCGTCACCGGCGACTTCTCGGTCTTGTCCTCGGCGTCGGCGGCCGCCAGCATGGCGGCGAGCGCCTCGTCCGACTTGCCCTCGGCCTGCAGCATCCACGCGGTGGCGATCTGCAGCTCGATGTCGACCTGGTTCGCCCAATAGGCGTCTTTGGCGGTGCGGAGCTTCTCGCGCAGCTCGGCGAGCTTGGCGATGTCGAGGCGCGCGGCCTGCGGGTTGCCGCTGCGCGCCGCGCCGACCGCGCGGGCGAAATGGCTGATCGCCATGACATGGGGGAATTTGCTCGGGCGCACCTCGAGGGCGGCGGCAGCCGCCCAATCGCCGCGTTCGACCGCGTAGCGCGCCGGCGAGGCGGCGAGCGCGAACGGCGCGCCCATGACACTCGGATTGAAATTCGTCACCGTCGTCATGTCGTTGACGATTGCGCGCGCCGCGTCGTCGCGGGCAAGCTGCAGATAGGCGTAGACCATGTAGTCGCTGGCGTGCAGCGCCTCGTTGTTCTCCTTGGTCGCCTTGGCGGCCTTCACCGACGCGGTGTTCGAGGCGACCGACTCCTTCCAGTAGCCGACGCGCGTGAAGATGTGCGACGGCATGTGCTGGGCGTGCGGGGCCGCCGGTGCGATCGCGGCGTAGCGCATCGCGGCCGGGAGTCCTTTCGCGGCGATCGACGGATAGTCGTAGAGATGGATCAGGTAGTGCGCGACGCCGGGATGCTGCGGCTGGCGCTTGAAGATCGGCTCGAGGATCGCGGCACCCTTGATCTGCTGCGCATAGGTCTTGTCGGCGGGCGATGCCGAGACGTTGAGGGTGATCGCGTAGAAGATCTGCGCCTCGTCGTCGTCGGGATACCTGGCGGCGAGCGCCTCCATCGCCTTGAGGTACTTCTGCAGGCGGACGCGATAGTCGGTCTTGTCGTAGTCCGTATAGAGCAGTGCCAGCGCATCGATATAGTCACGCTCGCGCGCCGTCTTCGCGCCCGTCCCCTTGGCGGCGATCGCCTTGGCCTTCTCGATCGCGGCGAATGCCGGCGCGAGGTTCGGCGCGGGCGGCTGGCCGTGCGGGTTGTTCCACAGGCTGAGCGCGATGCCCCAATACGCGATGGCGCAGTTCTCGTCGGCCTTGAGCGCCTCCTCATAGATCTCCTTCGACTGCTGGTACCAGAACGAATGCTGGTAGCGCATGGCACGGTCGAAGCGGCGCTGCGCCTCCTCGTTGCAGGAGGTCGGAAAATGGACGGCGCCGAGCTGCTGCGCGTGCGCCTCGTGGACGGCGGCAGGCGCGCCCAGCGCGATCAATCCGGCGGTGGCGAGCATGAGTACGGTCTTGGTCATTGCGTCCTCCCGTCGAGCCTGCGAAGCGGATGGCAACGAACGATTTGCACCGAACCGGGGGAGTGTCGGCCCGTTCGCTGTCCGCCGCAAGGCCGTCGCGGCCGGCGTGGCGATCATGGCGCGAGTCGAGACCCCATCCGTTGCGCGGTCTCGACGATCCAGTCGCGGTAGCGCACCAGCGGCGTGACGCCGGTCAGTCCGCCGCAGCCGGCCGCGAGCTTCGGCCCGGTCGACCAGCTCACCACGCCGGCGACGGCAAGCCGGCCGCCCTGCGCGACGAACACTGGCGCGCCCGAATCCCCCGTGCAGGCGCCGAGACCGGCGCGGTCGTCCTGCGCGCGCGCATCCATCAGGCGGATCTGCAGCGTGCCGGGATGGCCGGTCGCGACCAGCGTGGCGGCGCGCAGCGTGCCGCTGGTCTTGCCGTCGCCGCGCACGGCGACGCCGAAGCCCGCGACCGTGAAGGCGTCGCCGGGCACGACCGCCGGCGCCGGCACGGCGAGCGGGGCCGGCGCAAAAGCCGCGCCGAGCGGCGCCGCGAGCCGCAGGAGCGATACGTCCGCGGTCGCGCGATGCGCGAGCAGCAGCTTGAGATCGAACTGCGGATGGTGGGCGACCTGCGTCACGTCGCGCAGCAGCGGATGATGGGCGGCGTCGAACTCCATCAGCTTGTAGTCGGCGCCGGGCTGCGTGCAGTGCGCCGCCGTGAGCACGAGATCGCGCGCGATCGCGACGCCCGTGCAGAAGGTGCCGTGCGAGCCGACGATGAGCACCACGTGACGCGCGAGCGCCGGATCGGCGGGCGGCGCGCCGCCCACCATGGCGTTGGCGGCGAGCGGCAACGCGAGCGTGGTGATCACGGCGGCGAAGGCGGGAAGGCGGCGCATGCGCTGGGTTGAGCCGCAGGCCGCACCCTTTGTCAATGAGCCATGGGCGGCGCCTCACATACGGCGTCATTGCCGGTGCAAGCGGGCAATCCGGTGCTCACGGGACATGCATTGAACGGCGGGCGTGCCCCACGAGAACGCTGCGGCGTGCTGATCGCTTGCTTGCGCGTCGCTTGCGCGGGCGAGCACGGCCGTCCTTCAGGCAGGTGCAGCAGCCGGATGTTCATGTGCGGTTCATCGTGGCTGGGTTCCGTATGACGGTCGCCGATCGACGATACGAGAATGGAATCGCCTGGGCGCGCGCGGTGGCTCGGTCCGGAGGGGAGAGGTTCATGGACGTGCGCGAGGCCGTCGCAACGCGGTTCAGTTGCCGCGCTTTCCTGCCGGCTCCGGTGCCGCTTGCCGTGGTGCGCGATATTCTCGATCGTGCGGCGCGCGCGCCCTCCGGCGGCAACCTGCAGGCCTGGCGTGTCGACGCGCTCAGCGGCGCGCCGCTCGAAGCCGTCAAGGCGTTGATCCGCCCGCGGCACGCCGAGCTGCCGCGCGGGGAAGGCGCCGAATATCGAATCTATCCCGAGCCGCTGAAGGAGCCCTATTACGGGCGCCGCCGCGAGGTCGGCGCGCTGCTCTATGCCGCCCTCGGCATCCCGCGCGAGGACCGCCCGGCGCGCCTCGCCCAATATGCCAGGAACTACGAGTTCTTCGGGGCGCCGGTCGGTCTGTTCGTCTCGATCGACCGCAGCATGGGCCCGCCGCAATGGTCCGACCTCGGCGGCTTCGTCCAGACCATCCTGCTCCTCGCCCGCGCGCATGGCCTGCATGGCTGTGCCCAGGAGGCCTGGACCCACTGGCACAAGACGGTGCCGCCCTTTCTCGACCTGCCGGCCGACCACATCTTGTTCTGCGGCATCGCCCTCGGCTTCTGCGACGAGGGCGCGGCCATCAACCAGTGGCGTGCCCCGCGGGCGGGCGTCGATGAATTCGCCACCTTTCGCGGGTTTTCGGGTTAGGCTATGCCGCAGTCTCGACCAACTGAGCGCATAGGTTATTTTCATGGCCGTGCCGGGGGCTCGATGATCCTGGGACGTATTTTGTTGACCGCTTCCCTCGCGGTCGGAACGGCTTCGGCGGCCGTCGCTGCCGACCGTTGTCTCAGCCGCGCGGAGCAGCGGGCGCGCGCCGCTGCACATGCGGTCGTGCCGCTGTCGCGCGCGATGCGCGCGGTGCACAAGCGCGGGGAGGTGATCCACGCCCGGCTGTGCGAGCACAGCGGACATCTGGTCTATCTGCTGACCGTGCTCGAGGGTGACGGCAAGGTGGCGCTGGCGAGCGTCGATGCGGCGAGCGGGATGCCTGTCGGGGCTCATGCGTATGACAGGAAGGACAAGGCCGCCAAGGTCGTGAAGGACAAGGACGTCAAGGACAAGGACGCCAAGGACAAGGACGCCAAGGACAAAGACGCCAAGGACAAAGACGCCAAGGACAAAGACGCTAGGGATAGAAGCTCGAAGGATAGAGACGTCAAAGACAAGGACGTCAAAGACAAGGACACCAAGGACCAAGACGTCGAGAAGGCGCCGAAGTAAGCGACGCGTCGGACCCCGGAAGGCCAAGGAAAATCAGGCATGCGCCTGCTCGTTATCGAAGATGATCCCGACCTCAACCGGCAGCTCGCGACCGCGTTGACCGACGCGGGCTACGTGGTCGACCGCGCCTTTGACGGCGAGGAGGGCCATTTCCTCGGCGAGTCGGAGCCCTACGACGCCGTCATCCTCGATATCGGCCTGCCCAAGATGGACGGCATCTCGGTGCTCGAAGCCTGGCGGCGCACCGGCCGCGCCATGCCGGTGCTGATGCTCACCGCGCGCGACCGCTGGAGCGACAAGGTGCAGGGCTTCGACGCCGGCGCCGACGACTACGTGGCAAAACCCTTCCACCTCGAGGAGGTGCTCGCCCGTATCCGCGCGCTGCTGCGCCGCTCGGTCGGCCACGCCAAGAGCGAGTTCCTGTGCGGGCCGGTGCGGCTCGACTCGCGTACCGGCCGCGTCACCGTCGACGGCACGCCGATCAAGCTCACATCGCACGAGTATCGCCTGCTCGCGTACCTGATGCATCACACCGGCCGCGTCGTCTCGCGCACCGAGCTGGTCGAGCACCTCTACGATCAGGATTTCGACCGCGACTCGAACACCATCGAGGTGTTCGTCGGCCGCATCCGCAAGAAGCTCGGCGTCGACGTGATCCAGACCGTGCGTGGGCTCGGCTATCTGCTCACCCCGCCGAGCGATGCGCGCTAACTCGCTCGCGCTGCGTCTCTTCGTTTCGGCGACCGCCTGGACGGTGGTGATTCTCGTGGTCACCGGCTTCGTACTGTCCTCGCTCTATCGCGATGCGGTCGAGCGCTCGTTCGACCGGCGGCTCACCGTCTTCCTGCGCACCCTGGTCGCCGAGGTCGATTCGCCCGAGGAGCAGACCGAGCGCACCTCGCAATCGCTCGGCGAGCCGCAGTTCGACCTGCCGCTGTCGGGCTGGTACTGGCAGGTCACCAAGCTCAACGTCGACAAGCCCGAGGTGCGCTCGTCGCGCTCGTTGTGGGATTCGGGCCTGCCGCACCTCGCCGACAAGGGCGTGGCGCCGGGCGACGACGGCGTGCGCCGCGCCTATGTGCCGGGTCCGGAGGACCAACGGCTGCGCATGATCGAGCGCACCGTCGACCTCGGCGACGAAGGGCGCTTTTTGGTCGCGGTCGCGGGCGATTCGCAGGAGATCGACGACGAGACCCATTCGTTCGACCGCGCCATCATCATGACCTTCATGCTGCTCGCCGCCGTGCTCGTCCTGACCACCATGTTCCAGGTGCGCTTCGGCCTCGCGCCGCTCGGACGCATCTCGCAGCGCCTCGCCGCCATCCGTGCCGGCACCGCCGAGCGGCTCGCCGGCAGGTTTCCGGTCGAGATCGAGCCGCTGGCGCGCGAGACCAATGCGCTGATCGACGCCAACCGCGAGGTCGTCGAGCGCGCCCGCACCCATGTCGGCAACCTCGCGCATGCGCTCAAGACCCCGATCTCGGTGGTGATGAACGAGACCGCGGCGCGTCCCGACGACCCGCTCGCCGGCAAGGTGCGCGAGCAGATCGGGATCATGCGCGACCAGGTCGCCCGCCACCTCGAGCGCGCGCGCATCGCGGCGCGCGCGACCGTGGTCGGCAGCGTCACCGACGTCGTGCCGGTGGTCACCGGCCTCACCCGCACGATGGAGAAGATCTACCATCCGCGCGGCGTCGCGATCGACGTGCAGGCGCCCGACGGGGCGCGCTTCCGCGGCGAGCGCCAGGACCTCGAGGAGATGCTCGGCAACCTGGTGGACAATGCCTGCAAGTGGGCGCAGGCGCGGGTGAGCGTCGAGGTGACGTCCGAACGCGTCGGGGCCTCGCCGGAGAATGCGGTGATCCGCGTCGTCGTCGACGACGATGGGCCCGGGCTCACGGCCGCCGAGCGCGAGCAGGTGGCGCGGCGCGGCCAGCGGCTTGACGAGAGCAAGCCCGGCTCCGGCCTCGGCCTCTCCATCGTGCTCGAGCTTGCGGCGCTCTACGGCGGCAGCCTTGCGCTGTCGAATGCGCCGATCGGGGGATTGCGGGCGGAGCTGATGCTGCCGGCGGTGTGATCGTCAATTCGAATTGAACGAATCTCGTGGCGCCGGTCAGTAGGTTTGGACGATGTCGTCCGCTGTATTGAACTTGCCGTCGGGACCGGCGCTGCGCAGCTCGAACGAGCCGTCGGGGTTCACCCTGTAGGCGAGAGGCTTGAGCCACGGATCGAACGCCAAGAAGGCGTTGTCCCTGCCTTCCGGAATCTCGGCGAGCGTCGCGGGAAGATGTCCGTGCCGCAGCTTGTAGAGGGCGATCCGTCCGGCATCGTCCCGCATGAGCCGTTCGGCGAGCTTGATCTTGAGGGCCGCATAGGGGCCGACCGTCGCGACGAACCCGAAATAGAACAGGGCCGTATACAAGACCACGCTGAAAGCAATTCCGCCGACGCCGAGAAAGGCGACCTTGTTGTCGCGTTTGACCGCGCCGATGACAATGGCGACGATGGCGAAAATAACCCCGACGGCCGGGATGAAGGAGAGCCCGCCGAATACGTAGCCTGCTGTCGAAGGTCGTCCGTTCGTCGTCATGATGTCACCATATCATGCGCTCCGAGGAGATCGAGCGCACGCGGCGCTCGCGGCTGGTGATCGGCATGGACGAGCTCAAGTCCGTCAACATCGATGAGGTCATGGCCTGCGCGGCGTCCGGCGCTCGCGCGTGCGTCCGGCGACCCCGTTGCGCTCGACCAGGCTCAGCCGATCAGCGGCGAGCGGCGGCGCAATTTCATCGCCCGCGCCCGTGCATGCCGCCCCGATGGCCAAACCCGCTCCGTCATCGTGAAGATGACGCGCTCGCCGCATTACGATCCGGCCGCCGAGAAGGCGTTCGCGAATTTCGGCCTGATACGCGAGTGGTCCGCGACCGCGTTCATCGACGCTTGCGCGCCCGGCCGCGGACACTCGCCGGCGCTGCTCGGTGGCGACGTGGCGCGCGGCCTCATCGTCTTCGAGGACCTCGGCACCGGCCTACGCTCGCTCGATCATGTCCTGCTCGAAGGCCCCGCCGCGGAGGCCGAGCGCGCCTTGACGCACTACGCAACGGCGCTGGGGCGGCTGCACGCCGACACGGTCGCCTGCGCCGAGGGGCATCGTGCGAGATTCCAGTCCATCTTCGGGGGCGGCGAGCCGAGCGGCTCGATGTGGTCGAGCATGGAGGATTCGGTCAGCGCGATCGCGCGCAAGCTCGGCGGCACGCCGCCGGCGCGCGAGCTGGCGCAGCTCTCGGCGCGCCTCGACGATCCGGGCTGGCAGTCGCTAACCCACGGCGATCCATGCCCCGACAACGCGCTGATCGTCGACGACCGCATTCGTCTGGTCGACTACGAGTTCGCGCGGCCGGCGCATGCGTTGCTCGACGGCATTTATTGGCGGATCGGATTCCCGACCTGCTGGTGCGCGGGCCGCATCCCGGACGACGTCGCGCGCCGTGTCGACCGCGCCTATCGGGCCGAAATCGTCCGCGCGATGCCGGCGGCGTGCGATGAGGCCGCGTATCGCACCGAGATCGCCCATGTGGCGGCGATCTGGCTCATCAGAAGCCTGTCCTGGCGTCTCGACCGTGCACTGGAGGAAGATGAACGCTGGGGCACGTGGTCGGTGCGAGGGCGGCTGCTCTGGTATCTCGAAGCCGTCATCGAGATGACGGAAGCAGCGCATGCGTTGCCGGGCTTCCGCGCCACCGCGCACGCGTGGCTGGCCGGACTGTGCAAGCGATGGCCGGATGCGGCGCCGCTTGGGCTCTATCGCGCGTTCGCGCCGCCGCGTGCATGAAGGCTTCGCGCGATCGCACGTCGTGACCCGGCAGACGAATGTCTTCTCGAAGTAGAACCGCCGCAGTCCGCCGCCCAGCGTCGCGAATCGACCAATCGCGAAACGCCCAATCGCGAATCGGCCATTCATTCCTCCGTCGGGTGAAATGAACGGCGCCTCCGGGCCTCATGCGAACAAGCTTAGTCTTTGCAGCCGGCGAGGCAGCTATTGCGCATTTGCTGACACACCGCGCGAGACGCCTGGCATGGCTGTTTGTCGCATTGCTCGCGACAGCTCTTCGCCCGGCCGCCGCCCTGGGCTGCCATCGCGGGCAACGCAAATTGCATCGCCATCAGAAGAGCAAGTGCAGCGAGCGCATATTTGGCCATGAGACAGCTCCAATGTGGCACCGGCCGGGCCACGTGAATCCAAAAGCCGGCGCGGGACAAGCTAGCAAATCCGGGGCGCACAGCCTGCGGAACATTTTGCATGGATTGCGCGTGGGCGGATGATCACGCGATGGCGTAGCCACACGAAAACACCAGGCCTTCGCGGGTTACCTTGAGAGGAACTTATATCCCGCGGGACAATCGCGATCCCTGTTGAGACGGTCGCGCTTCCGCGGCGAGCGCCAGGACCTCGAGGAGATGCTCGGCAACCTGGTGGACAATGCCTGCAAGTGGGCGCAGGCGCGGGTGAGCGTCGAGGTGACGTCCGAGCGCGTCGGGCCCTCGCCGGAGAATGCGGTGATCCGCGTCGTCGTCGTCGACGACGGCCCGGGGCTCACGACCGCCGAGCGCGTGCAGGTGGCGCGGCGCGGCCAGCGGCTTGACGAGAGCAAGCCCGGCTCCGGCCTCGGCCTCTCCATCGTGCTCGAGCTTGCGGCGCTCTACGGCGGCCGCCTTGCGCCGTCGAACGCGCCGATCGGCGGGCTGCGGGTGGAGCTGGTGCTGCCGGCGGCGTAGCGTCGGGGCGCTGCTCGCCGCCAGCGGCGATGCTCGCACTGGCGAGGCCGAATCGAGCCGTTGCCGATACGCGGAAGTGGTATTTTGGCAACATAGCTACGGAATCGGGTGAGATATTCTCCGATTGCCGGACCTGGCGTCATTGGCGGGGCTGCGGTCCGTTGACATCCAGCTCCCTTCAAGGGCTTCCTATGATCAGGTGAAGCCGATCTTGGGGGCAAGCTGTGCGACATCACCTAATATCTACGACTGCCGCCATTTTTTTTATTCAACTCACGATGATGGTGCCGCCGGCGTCGGCCGAAACAAAGGCTGAGCTTTCGGCGCGCGTTGAGGCGCTGCAGACGCAGCTCAAGACTCTGCGCGAGGAAAACGAGGCATTGCGGCGGCGTCAGGCCAAGCGCGATCAGCCGCGCGTGCTGGCGCAGCCCGCCTCTGCCCAGCCGGCGCCGATGCGTCCCGACCCCAGCCCCTACGCGGCGGCGGTCGCGGCGCCTGCGGGCGCCGCCTATGCGGCCGCGCCGCCTGCCGGTAGCGGATCGTGGACTGGCCTCTACGTCGGCGCGAATCTCGGCTTGTCGATCGGCCAGAGCCCGACGGTGCGGCGGAGTCAGTTCGTCGGCGATCCGAACGTACTCTCCGACACGTTCAACCAGTCGCCGTTCGGCGCGGTCGGCGGCGCGCAACTCGGCTACAATTGGCAGTTCGCACCGAACTGGGTGGCGGGCCTCGAGGCCGATCTTCAGGGGAGCGGGCAGGCGGCGTCCGATTGCGTGTACCTATGCAGCCTGCCGGCCGCCGGCTTCAATCGCAACTTGACGATCGAACAGCGGCTCGACTGGTTCGGCACCGCGCGCGCCCGCTTCGGATGGACTAACGGTCCGGCCTTGATCTACGCGACGGGCGGCCTTGCCTACGGTCACGTGACGACCGACGCCGCGTTTTCCGATTTCAATTTCGGCACGCCGGCGAGCGGTTCGGCACACATCGAGACGATGAAAGTCGGCTGGACTGCCGGCTTTGGCGCAGAGATGCAGATCGTCGGCAACTGGACCGGCAAGCTCGAATATCTCTATGTCGATCTCGGCAATGTCTCCAACGGCGGTTTCACGGCGGTGTTTACCCCGATTGAATCCCAAATAACGCAATTCAACGGCGACTTCCACGACCACATCGTCCGCTTCGGGGTCAACTATAAATTCGGCGACCCGGTCTTTGCGTCGGCGGCCGGCGATGCCTATGCGATGTTCACGAAGGCGCCGCCGCTCAGTGCATATGATTGGACCGGTTTCCATGTCGGCGCCAATCTCGGGATCGGCATCGCCCGCAACGATACATCGACGCCCGTGAGTTTCTTCAACAACACGGCGGGCACCAGCGCCGGCCTCAATAATGCCGAGCAATTCACCCTCGCTCCGCTCGGCGTGGTCGGCGGAGGTCAGGTCGGCTACGACTGGCAGGCGGCGCGGCATTGGGTCCTGGGCGCCGAGGGGATTTCCAGGGCACCAGCCAGCAGGACACGGCCTGCATCAACTGCGGTGCCATTACGGGTGGCGGGACCTCCGGATCGCTTGGGACCACCCTGACGCAACGGATCGATTGGTTCGGCACGTTGCGCGGGCGCTTCGGCTGGACCGAGGGTCCGGTCCTCTATTACGCGACGGGTGGTCTCGCCTACGGACACGTTCGGACGGATGAGCGGGTGGACACGATTCCGTTCCTGACCGGAGTGACGACAGCGGCAAGCTTCGGCGAGACCAACGTGGGATGGACCGCGGGCGCCGGTGCCGAAGTCCACATGTACGGCAACTGGACCGCCAAGGCCGAGTACCTCTATGTCGACCTCGGCACGGTGAGCGGCACCGTCGTCGCTCCGCAAACAGTCATTCCCCTCAACGTCAATCCTTTTAACGTCAACATCTCGCAGAACAGCGGCTTCAGCAGCGGAATCCACGATCACATCTTCCGACTCGGCGTCAACTACAAGCTCGGGGCGCAATAGAGCGCAGGGCGTTGCGGCCGATCGGGGGAGCGATGCGGAAGCCGAGTGGCTGCCGAATCGGCAACTCGCACCCTTCCGCGGGAACTCGACCGTCCCGTTCTTGATGTAGCGCGATGCGCAGGCGCGAGCGCTTCTCTTTGATTGGGTGCATGAAGTCGGGAAAAAGCAAAACGTGCTTGCCCCGCTTCTGCAATTGCCTCAACTCAGAGGGCGCGGTGCTCACGCTTTGGCGAAGGCAACGTCCCCTCCCATCGCCATGCTGGCTCATCGAGGCACCGGCTGAAGCCAACTTGAGCGAACGGACCCAAAGCGCTCGAACAACCCAAAGCGCCCGAATGAGCCCAACGGGGAACGCATTCGGGGTCGTGCCACCGGAATGAGAGCCAACTGCTTGTGCCGCGGTCCTGTATCGGCCGAGCAAAACAAAGCTAGAAAGTCGAGCATTTTCAGGGGAGGGTACGGATTGCGGCATGCCGGGACATGGAAGGTCGGGCGGCCGCAAGGCAAAATGGCAGATTGAACCCAATCAGGAAAGTGCCAGTGTTTTCAATTATTAGCGCAGCAATGTTGATGTCACGGGATAGCCGGCGCGTTCGATGGGATGCGCTCCCATGAGCCAGAACCGATCCGCCACGACGGTGCGCGAGGCCGTCTTCAACCTCCTTCGCCAGTTCGGCACCACCACGATCTTCGCCAATCCGGGCTCGACCGAGCTGCCGATGTATCGCTCGTTCCCCAACGACTTCCGCTACGTCGTCGGGCTGCATGAAGCCTCGGTGGTCGGCATGGCCGACGGCTATGCCCAGGCGACCCGCAACGCCGCGATCGTCAGCCTCCATTCGGCGGCTGGGGTCGGCCACGGGATGAGCGGCATCTTCACGGCGTTCCGCAATCGCGCGCCACTGGTCGTCATCGCGGGCCAACAGGCGCGCTCGATCCTGCCGACCGAGCCGTTCCTCTATTCCATGCAGGCGACCGAGCTGCCGAAACCCTACGTCAAATGGGCCGTCGAGCCGGCGCGCGCCGAAGACGTGCCGGCCGCGATCGCGCGCGCCTACTATGTCGCGATGCAGCCGCCGCGCGGCCCGACCTTCGTGTCGATCCCGGTCGACGACTGGGAGCGCATGACCGATCCCGTCGAGGCGCGGCAGGTGAGCACGGCGCTGCGCGCCGCGCCCGACCTCATGGCGACCCTCGGCGACGCGCTCGACGCCGCCAAGCGACCCGTCTTCGTCGTCGGCGACGGCCTCGACGGCGACGGCGCCTGGGATCTCGGCATCCGGCTCGCCGAGCGCCACAACGCGCTGGTGTGGGTGAGCCCGATGTCCGGCCGCTGCAGTTTTCCGGAAAGCCATCCGCTGTTCGCCGGCTTCCTTCCCGCCAGCAAGGAGAAGATCGTGCAGCGTCTCGACGGGCACGACCTGGTGCTCGCGCTCGGCGCGCGGCTCTTCACCTATCACACGGAAGGGGCCGGTCCGTTTTTGCCGGCGGGCGGGCGGCTCTTCCAACTCACCGACGATCCCGACGGCGCCGCGTGGTTGCCGACCGGCACATCGATCGTGACGAGCCTCGATCTCGGCATCGCCGACCTCCTGGCGCGGCCTGAGCCGCCGCGCCGCGCACGTCCGGAAGGCCGCCGCGCGCTGCCGCAGGCAAAGCCCGGCAGCGCCATCGCGGTCGACTTTCTCATGCAGACGCTCGCCGAGGTGCGCCCGCCCGACAGCATCGTCGTCGAGGAGGCGCCGAGCAGCCGCAGCGCGATGCACGACTATCTGCCGATCGATCGCACGCAAGGGTTCTTCACCTGCGCGAGCGGCGCCCTCGGCTTCGGGGTGCCGGGCGCGGTCGGCGTTGCGCTGGGCAAGCCGGGCGAGAAGGTCATCGGCCTCGTCGGCGACGGCTCCAGCATGTACGCGATCCAGGGTCTTTGGACGGCTGGCCAGCTGCGGCTGCCCATCACCTTCGTGATCGTCCGCAACAACCGCTATGAGGCGCTCGAGGAGTTCGGCCGGCACTTTGGCCTGCCGCAGGTGATCGGAACCAAGCTGCCGGCGCTCGACTTCGTGGCGCTGGCGGCCGGTCATGGCATCGACGCCTGCCGCGTCGAGCGTCCCGACGCGCTCGCGGATGTCCTGCGCAAGGCGCTCGCCGCCGACAAGCCGACGCTGGTGGAGGTCGTGGTCGCGGATTGAGAACGCCGCAAGTCGAAGCGTCCGGGCGCAGATCAAGGACGTAAAGCAAAACAAAACCCGGGGAGGGAAGGATGCGTCTCGCAAAGCTCGCTTTGACGACAGCCGTGGCGGTGCTCGCCGGCGCCGCCATGCCCAGCGCGGCGTCCGCCGCCGACATCGTGACGATCCGGATGTCCTACACGGTGCCGATCACCGACCTGCCGTCGCTGCTC
>DASXCK010000367.1:0-6819 GCA_036491235.1 Xanthobacteraceae bacterium
CGGATGGCGCCGGCCGTGCGCTCGCGCGCGCGCAGCTCGAGCACTTGTCCGAGCAGCACCAGCACGGTGATCACCGCCGCCGCTTCGAAGTAGACCGCGACCGCCCCATCATGACCGCGGAACGCGGCCGGAAAGACGCCCGGCGCGAAGGCGGCGGCGACGCTGTAGAGGTAGGCGACGCCGGTGCCGAGCGCGATCAGCGTGAACATGTTGAGGTGGCGGGTGACGAGCGACCGCGCGCCGCGTGCGAGGAATGGCCAGCCGGCCCACAGCACGACCGGCGTCGCCAGGGCGAATTGCCCGAGGTTCGACACGGCCGGGTTGAGGAACGCGTGGCCGCCGGCGAGATGCGCGCTCATATCGAGGGCGACGACGGGCGCCGCGATCAAAAGCCCGATCCAGAAGCGCCGCGTCATGTCGGCGAGCTCCGGATTCGGCGCGGCCTCGGCGGTGGCGACCTCGGGCTCGAGCCCCATGCCGCAGATCGGGCAGGCTCCCGGTCCGACTTGCCGAACGTCGGGATGCATCGGGCATATGTAGATGGCGCCGGCCGGCGCCGGAGGCGGGGACGGCGCCAGGTGCCTTGCGGGATCGCTCTCGAACTTGGCGCGGCAGCCGGCGCAGCAGAAATAATAAGCGTTGCCGCCGTGCTCGGTACGGTGCTTCGCGGTCGCCGGGTCGACCGTCATTCCACATACCGGGTCCTTGGCCCGATGCGCGTCGGGGCCGTCGCCGGCGGGACTGGCGCGCGCGACGTGATGATGATGCGTGTGGTCCATGGCCATGACATTGACACCTATACCCAGTAGGGGTATGTACGCAACATGCAGCGCGACGCCAAGAGCTCCTGTCTCAAGCGGCTCGGCCGGATCGAAGGCCAGGTGCGCGGCCTCGCCCGCATGGTCGAGGACGACCGCTACTGCATCGATGTCGTGACGCAGATATCGGCCGTGCGCGCCGCTTTGCGCCGCCTCGAAGAGGAGATCCTGCGCGACCACGTCGGCCACTGCGTCGAGCACGCGATCGCGGCCGGCAACAAGGCGGATCAGCGTCGCAAGGTCGCCGAGCTGATGGACGTGATCGGCCGCGCGGACCGGTAGAGGTCGCGTTTCAAATCATTCGCTGGCCTGCGCGCGCTTGTGGGCCTTGAGCGCCGCGAGCCGGCGGTCGCGCCAGCGCATGCGGGCGGCAATCTCGGCCGTGCTCGGCGTCTTTCCCCACAGCGCGAGCAGGCGGGCGAGCGGTTCGCCCTGGTAGACCGCCGGATCCGCCGCGCTGAGCCGCGCGAGGCTCGGGCCGTAGCGCGCGCAATAGTCCGGCGTGCCGCCCGGCGCGTTGAGCTCGATCGTCTCGAACGGGCCCATGAACGACCAGCGCATACCGAGGCCATCCCGGATGGTCTTGTCGAGGTCCTGTGGCGTCACGTAGCCGCCCTCGACGAGGCGGAACGCCTCCGACAGCAGTACGGCCTGCAGCCGGTTGAGGATGAAGCCGTCGATCTCCTTCTGCACCACGATCGGGACCTGTCCGGCCGCCTCGTAGGTCGCCTTGGCGGCCGCGATCGTCTCCGGCGCGGTCCACGGCGCGCCCACGAGTTCGACCACGGGCACGAGATGCGGCGGGTTGACGGGATGCGCCACGAGACAGCGATGGCGCCCTTTCAGCGGCTCGGTGAACAAGCTCGCCACGATGGTCGAAGTCGAGGAGGCGAGGATCGCGCCCGGCGCCGCGAGCCGGTCGAGCTCGGCAAAGATCGCGCGCTTCATCTCGGCGGTCTCCGGCGTGTTCTCCTGCACGTGGCCGGCGCCGGCGAGCGCATCGGCGAGGTCGCGCGCGGCGCGCACACGCCGGGCGGCGCCGGCCGGATCGGCGACGAGCCCGTTATCGGCGAGCTCGCGCAGGCCGTCGGCGACGAGCCCGCGCGCCGTCTCGGCCGCGCCCGGCACCGAATCGAACAACGCCACCTCGTAGCCGCCGCCCGCGAACACGGTCGCCCAGGCACGGCCGATCAGGCCAGATCCGACGATGGCGACGCATTTGTTGTCTGCAGGCACGACGATCTCCTCCGGACCATGTCGCCGCAAGCATCCATGAGGGGCGACGCGAAGTCATCTACAAATCCCGCGATGTGATCAGGTGCGGGCCCTAGCCATCAGGGGCTTCTTTCAGCACTCAACAGGATTCCCCGCAGGGATGACGTGCTTCGGTTGCACGGACGTGATTTATTTGGACCGGGGAGCGACGGCGAAAAGCGATTCTCGTGATAAGCCCGGACCGCCGGAGGGGTAATGAAGAGATCTCATTTTATTTTTATCGCGATATGCGCCTGCGCGTCCGGCGTAGCCCGGGCCGACGACAGCTCTACGCTGACAAGCATTTGCGATCAGGCGGCGGCGAGCCCTTTTGATACGACAAGGCCCGCGGGTGTTGCGGGCGTCGCGCCCGACAAGATCGATACGAAGATCGCGGTCCCGGCCTGTGAGGCGGCCGTAAAGGCTGCGCCGAACGATCCGCGCATCGCATATCAGTTGGGGCGGGCGTATTTTGCGGCGAAGGCCTACGAGTCCGCCCGCGCGCAGTACGAAAGAGCCGACGCGGCGGGTTTTGCGCCCGCGGCGTTCAATCTCGCAGCCATTTATCACGAGGGTCTTGGTGTGCCCGTCGATCCTCAGCGCAGCATCGCGCTGGTGCGGCGGGCGGCCGATGGTGGACTCCCGCTCGCCATGAATGCGCTTGGTTATCGTTACACCCAGGCGGACGGCGTCGCCAAAGACCTTAGCGAGGCACGAAGATGGTTTCAGAAAGGCGCCGAGCTCAACGATCCCGACAGCATGAGCCGGTATGCACTCTGCTTTTGGGGAGGCCTCGGCGGGGAGAAAAACAGAGACGAAGCCCGCCGCTGGTTTCAAAAGGCCGCCGAGGCGGGATCACCCTCGGGAATGACGGATTATGGCGAAATGCTCCTCAGCGGCGAGGGCGGCGAAAAGAATGACATCGAAGCGCGGCACTGGTTCGAAAAAAGCAGCCGCGGCCGGAAACATCGGGGCCATGACCGACTACGCCATCACGCTTGAATTCGGCACAGGCGGCGACAAAGAGCCTGTCGAAGCGCGGCGCTGGTACCAAAAGGCGGCGGAGGGTCGGAACGCTCAAGCGATGAGAAACTATGCGAGCGTGCTCGAGAGAGGTGTGGGTGGCCCGAAGGACTTGCTGGCGGCGCGGCAATGGTACGAACGGGCGGCCAAAGCCGGACATCTGCAAGGCATGTGGGAATTCGGCACGATGCTCTACAACGGCGACGGCGGCCCGAAGGATTTTGCCGAGGCACGACGATGGTTTCAGAAGGGAGCCGATGGCGGAAGCGCTCGCGCGATGGCGCTTTATGCACAGATGCTCGTCCTGGGACAGGGAGGCGCCGCGGACATTCCGGCGGGTCGGCAATGGCTGGAGAAGAGCGCTGGACTGGAAGATGCAGTCGGGATGTCCCTGCTGGCTTCCGCCTTGAACGATGGGCTTGGTTCTCCAAAAGATTTGGTGGGAGCGCGGCACTGGTACCAAAAGGCGGCCGAGCGCGGCAATGGCTTTGCGATGATGTCCTTCGGTCAAAGGCTTCTTCGGGGACAGGGCGGACCTAAAGATCCGGTCGAAGCGCGAAAGTGGCTGCGGAAGGCCGCCGACAACGGCTTCGCTGCCGCGATGACCGATCTCGGCTGGGCGATCGAGACCGGTCAGGGCGGGCCGGCGGATTTGGCCGAGGCCCGACGCTGGTACCAAAAGGCGGCCGAGAGCGGCGACGTGGTCGGCATGGCTAATCTAGGCAGGATGCTTTTGTCCGGCCGCGGCGGTCCGAAAGATCTCGTCGAAGCCCGACGGTGGTCCGAGAAGGCGGCCAGTGCCGGAAATGTTGCCGCCACGGCCAATATGGCTTGGCTGCTTTACGTCGGAGAAGGCGGCCCAAAAGACCTCACCGAGGCGAGGCGCTTGTGGCAAAAGGCGGCGGAGGCCGGAAATTTCGATGCAATGTACAACGTCGGCTACATGCTGGCGAACGGCGAGGGAGGTCCAAAGAATTTCGTCGAGGCGCGTCGCTGGTACCAAAAGGGCGCAGATGCCGGATATGCCGATGCCATGAACGAATTGGGTGTTTTGCTCGAAAACGGGCAGGGAGGAGCCAAGGACGTCGCCGAAGCCCGCCGCTGGTACCAGAAAGCGGGAGATGCCGGAAACAATACCGCGATGGATAACCTGGCTAACTTGTTTTACCGCGGCGACGGAGGTCCGAAGAATCTCTTCGAAGCGCGGCGCTGGTGGCAAAAATCGGCAGACGCGGGAAATGCGCGTGGCATGAATGATCTTGGCGCTGCGTTCCAAAATGGAGAAGGCGGCCCAAAGGACCTTGTTGAAGCGCGGCGCTGGTACCAAAAAGCGGCAGCCCTCGGTGATCAGACTGCCAAAGACAATTTGGCGACACTCGATTCCCCGCGAGAGCATCGCACGTCGGCGCGCCGACGTTCCCCGGGCGGAGGATGGAAGCGCGGGTACCCGCCCGGCTACCGGTTCGTTCCCTCGTCGGGCTGCGGCTGCTTTGCCAACGGCTGCGGGTGCGGCGTGATCATGCATTGAAGGACCATCGCGGAGTCGTCGATGGTTGAGCGCCGCCGCGGCCACGGAATGACTGTCGCGGCTTATGCCGCCCGCCGCACATCGTCCGTCAGTGCGCGATAGCTCAGCGCTTCGGCGAGATGCAGGCGGCCAACCTTGTCGCTGCCGTCGAGGTCGGCGAGCGTGCGCGCGACGCGCAGCACGCGATGATAGCCGCGCGCGGTGAGCCGCATGGTGTCGGCGGCGTCGTGAATGAGCGCGAGCGAGGCCTGGTCGAGCTTGACGACCTCGTCGAGCGTCGCGCCTTGCGCGGCCGCGTTCGTGCGCACATTGGGCAGCCCGAGCGCCGTGTAGCGCTCGGCCTGGATCTGTCTGGCGCGCGCGACGCGGGCCGCGACCTCGCGGCTGCCCTCCGCCGGCGGCGGCAGGATCAAATCCGCGGCGGTGACGGGCGAAGCAGCCGCACCGGGGGCAGACCGGCTCACCCTTGGTGTCCGACCAGCGGATCAGCCGGAAGGCGTCGCCGGCTTCCTCATCCGACATGCGCGCGACGGTCGCTAAAGACAGCGACCGTGCGGCTCGGGAAAGGAGGAAGTGTTGCGACATGAGGCCAACGTTTTCCGTTGGCCTCATTGATAAGTGCTGAGATCGTTGGCGTCAACACAAATCGTTGACCTTGACGAAAATAATCTAGATCGTTACTTTCCTGGCATGACGCGGGAACAGTGTCGATCGGCCCGGGCCTGGCTGGAATGGTCGCAAGATGCGCTGGCGAAGGCGGCCAGCGTCGGCGTCTCGACCGTGCGTGACTACGAAGCCGGTCGGCGCGATCCGACTCGGAATAATCTAGCGGCAATGAAAGCTGCCCTAGAGGCGGCCGGGATCGCCTTCGTTGATGACGGAGAAACATTGGGGATAACGGGAAAACGGGCGGTTCTAGACGCTGAATCGTGAGTCTGCTATAAAATCGGTGGACCGGTTGGGGATTGGACCCAAGCGTCGCGGGTGGAAATCCAGCTAGCGGCACCAGCCCCGGCCCTCCGAGAAGAACCGCCGACCGTGCTTGCGACACGGCCAGCGGCCCTAAGTGACAGCCTCATGTTGTCATGTACCACCTACCTTTCGAGCCCCTGGCAGGGGGCTTCCACACTTGGTTAGAGTCTCACCAACTGACGGCTGCCTTCTTGGCAGCCGTCTCTGGTTCCGCATCCGTATCCTCGCTCTCATCCTGATCGCTCGGCTCCTCGGCTGGCGCGGAGTTCTTCGGCTTTTTCGCGTCGGGATACCAAGAAGTTAGACCATACGTGCCGTTTGGCAGCCGATGGAAAAAAGCCGTGCGCTTTCTCAGCAACGCGCGAAGACCAACGAGCGCCGTTTCCGCATCCTTGGCCTCGAACGTGAAGCCGCCCTGCGTGATGGCGTCGTAAATCTGGCGCGGCGTCGCCGGGTCGGTGCCACGCGCGGCAGCAAAGCGCATTTCCAGATATTCACGAGCGGCCGTCTGAAGCTTTTTGCCGTAGAAGGTGTCGGGCTTGATAGAGGTCGGCGACGAACCCGCCCCTAATGCTCTAGGGCCACCGCCGCCGCCCCCAAACGGAGCGCGAGGCGGCAGGCCATCCTCTTCGCGCATATCGTTGATGACCTCGATAAGCGCGTTCCCCTTGCGTTCTAGGTCAGCAAGTCTCTTTTCCAGCGCCTCAATCGCTATTGAGTTCGACATATTTGGCTCCATCGCTCCGCGGCGATGGGAATCATATAGCGCACGGCAAATACACGCGCAACTCGAAAAGGTCGAAATGGGACGTTCTGGGGGTGACTATCCCAGATTTTCCCAGGTTATCCACTTTTGACTCGTGGCATTCATGGGCTTGGTGAGCTTGCTACCTAATACCGAGCAGCTCGGCGGGCGTGAGCGGCGGCAGGATCGAGGGCAGGCGCGCGGCGAGCATCGACTTGCCGGCACCCGGCGGTCCGACCATCAAAAGATTGTGCCCGCCCGCGGCCGCGATCTCGAGCGCGCGCTTGGCGCTCTCCTGGCCGCGAATGTCTTTCAGGTCGAGCGTCGGCTCGGCGCTGGCGCGGATTTTTGGCTGCGGCCGCAGCAGCACCTGCGTTCCCTTGATGTGGTTGGCGAGCTGGATCAGCGAGCTCGGCGCGATGATCTCCATGTCGGGGCTCGCCCAGGCGGCCTCGGGGCCGCACGCGGCCGGGCAGATC
>DASXCK010000368.1:0-4212 GCA_036491235.1 Xanthobacteraceae bacterium
GTCGCTTCGCTCGCCTAGGTCCCGGCCATCCACGCCTTTGTTGCGGAAGCTCGCCAAGGAAGATGCGGATGCCCGCGACAAGCGCGGGCATGACGGCATCGTGATCTAAGCCACCGGCCGATGCGCCCGTAGGAAGCTGTGGATCTGCCGCACCGCCAGCGGAATGCGCTCCTTCGGCTCCTTCCACGGAAACAGGCTCACTTCCGCGTTGGGTGCCAGCATCGCGGCTTCCATCGCGATCGCGTAGGGATGCGGCGGGATATCGTCGGGCAGGATCAGCACCGGCGTCTTGCAGTTGCGCACGAAATCGCGCGTCACCGTGAACACGAAGTCCGCGTCGGTGCGGTACATCTTGGTCAGGAATTTATCGACCTGCTCCATCGTGATCTCGGGGCGGCGCTTCACCAGCTCGGGGCCCCAGTTCTTCATGTTGCCTTCGTAGAAGTAGTCGCGATGCTCCGGCCGCGATCCGCTCGGCTGTGCCAGCACGCCGGCGACCACGCGGTTGGGCGCCCGCTTGATCAGATTCCAGATGAAGGGCCCGCCGATGCAGAAGCCCAGCACCATGAACTTGTCGATGCCGAGATGGTCCATCAGGCCGAGGTGGTCGTCCGTGTAGGCGTCCCACGGCCGGTCGGGCTCGAGCGGGCCGGTCGACTCGCCGCCCTTGGCGTTGCGCAGGTCCGCCGCGATGACGCGGTACTCGTCCTTGAACTCGGTCATCGGGTTGAACGGCGCGCCGTGCGACATGAACGCCATCGTCGAGTTCAATCCGCCGCCCGGAATGACCAGCAACGGAAAGCCGGAGCCGGCCTCCTCGTAATGGATCTTAACGGCGCCTCTTTCGTAGAACGACATCTTGGTATCCCCTGGTCCGGTAGATTGTTGCGCGAAGGCGAGCGGCGTGGCCGCGACCGCGCTCGCCGCCGTGCCTGCGATCAGTACGTTGCGTCGGCTCTGATCCATGATCTTCTCCCGCTTTTCATCTAGTAGATCGTCGCCTTGATGCGCTCCGGCGCGGCGCGGTCGTGCTCCGCCCCGCCGATCTTGCCGCCGCTGATACGAGCGAGGATCGTGCCCGAGGTCGGCAGGCTGGCGCGGTCGATCCGCGTCGCCGGATCCCACAGCTTGGAGCGCACGATCGCCTTGGCGCATTGGAAGTAGGCACGCTCGACCGTGACGACGATCACGCAGCGTGGCGCCTTGCCCTGCATCTCGAAGCTTCGGCACAGTTCCGGGTCGGTGCAGATATGCGCGCGCCCGTTGACCCGGATGGTCTCGCTGCAGCCCGGAATGAGAAAGAGCAGCCCGATACGGGGATCCTCCACGAGGTTGCGCAGCGTGTCGATGCGGTTGTTGCCGCGCCGGTCCGGGACCATCAGCGTCTTCTCGTCGTGCACCCGCACGAAGCCGACCGGATCGCCGCGCGGCGAGCAGTCGAGCCCGCCGGATCCTCCGGTCGCCATCGCGACGAACGGCGCCTTCTCGATGAAGGCACGGTAGTCGGCGTTGACGTGATCGATCTCCTTCACCCGCGCCGGCGGATAGACTTCGCCGTACATCGACTCGAGCTGATCCATCGTGGTGACGAGGTGATCGGTAAACGCCATGGCGCCCTCCGGCTGGTGCTTGCCTTATAGCATAAAGTTGCCACTTCGTAGGATGGGTTGCGCTGCGCTCAACCCATCCTACGTTCACAGTGCCTTGCTCATGATCACGCTCCGATATCGCTTGCCGCGCCACTGCACATACTCGATGAACCGGTAGCCGCAGCGCGCATACCATTCGACCAGATGCATGGCGGGCTCCGCCGTATCGAGCGCGATCTCGCGGGCGCCGTCCGTACGCGCCATCCCCTCGACGGCGGCCATCAGCCGCGCGCCGATCCCGCCGCCCTGCCGCAGCGGTTCGACCCCGAACTGAGCGAGATGCGCTACGTCCGGCCGACACAGCCAGGGCGAGCCGTCGTACGAAATCTCAGGCGGGTCATACGTAATCGTGCCGACGATGCGGCTTTGGCCGTCGACCGCCACGAGACACGCTCCCTGGGCGACCCGCTCGCGCGTGACGTCCACGCTCTGGTCGACGGCGGTGTAATTCCATCCCTTCGCGGCAAGCGCCGCGTAGGCACGGTGCAGAAGCGCGGTCAGCGCATCGATGCTGTCGTGAGAGCCGAGCGGACGAATCGAAATCGCGTCTGCGCTGGTCATCACATTGGGCGCCCGTTCTTACCGGCGAACCGGTATCCACTTCGCCGGAACATGCGCTACGCCGCGATCAGCTGCCGCCCATCATGACCGATGATGGCCGCCTCGACGATCACGCCCGGCTCGATCGGCGCATCGCGGCGTGCTTGGAGGCGCACCGGCGTGAAATGCTCGGTGCGGCCGCTCTCGGGGCTCTCGGCGAGCACGCGCCGCCGCGTGCCGACCTGCGCGGCAAGATGCTGCGCGAGCGCCGCCCCGCCCTTCTGCCGCAGCCGCCGCGCGCGCTCCTTGGCGACCTCGCGGCGAACCTGCGGCATGCGCGCCGCCGGCGTGCCGGGGCGCGGCGAGAACGGAAAGACATGCAGGAACGTGAGCCCGCAGTCATCGATCAGCTCGAGCGAGCGCGCGAACATTGCCTCATCCTCGGTCGGAAAGCCCGCGATGATGTCGCCGCCGAACACGACGTCCGGCCGCAGGCGGCGGACTTCGTCGCAGAATGCCACTGCTTGGGCGCGCGAGTGCCGCCGCTTCATGCGCTTGAGGATGAGATCGTCACCGTGCTGCAGCGACAGATGCAAATGCGGCATCAGCCGCGCGTCGCCGGCGATCGCATCGAGCAGGTCGCGGTCGGCCTCGACCGAGTCGATCGAGGAGAGCCGCAGCCGCTCGAGGTCGGGCGCGTGCTTGAGGATCTGCTTCACCAGCGCGCCGAGGCGCGGCGTGCCCGGCAGGTTGCCGCCGTAGCTCGTGAGGTCGACGCCGGTGAGCACCACCTCGCGAAAACCGTTGGCGACCAGGCGGCGGATCTGCGTCACCACCTCGCCCATCGGCACCGATCGCGAGTTGCCGCGGCCGTACGGGATGATGCAGAAGGTGCAGCGGTGGTCGCAGCCGTTCTGCACTTGCACGAACGCGCGGGCGCGGCCGTCGAGCCCGTCGATCAGATGCGCGGCGGTCTCGGTCACCGTCATGATGTCGTTGACGGCGATTTTTTCCTCACCGCCGATGCCGAAGGGACGCGCGAGGTCGTCGTACGTTGCCGTCCAGGCATCCGGCCGCATCTTCTCGTCATTACCGATGACGCGGTCGACCTCGCCCATCTGCGCGAAAGTTTCCGGCTCGGTCTGCGCCGCGCAGCCGGTGACGAGGATGCGCGCATCCGGTCGCTCGCGCTTGAGGCGGCGGATCGTCTGGCGCGCCTGGCGCACAGCCTCGGCCGTGACCGCGCAGGTGTTGACCACGACGGCGTCGGCCAATCCTGCGCCTTCGGCGTTGCGGCGGATCACCTCCGACTCATAGGCATTGAGCCGGCAGCCGAAGGTGACGACCTCGACGCTCATGGCGCGACCACTCCAAACACTCCGTCATGGCCGGGCTTGACCCGGCCGTCCACGTCTTTGCGTCTAAGGAAGAAAGACGTGGATGCCCGGCACAAGGCCGGGCATGACGTGGTTGGATTGACGAGCATCGTCACGCGGCGCCCGCCTTCTCGAACAGCGCGGGGTCGAACGCCCCTTCGAACTCGTAGGCGACCGGGCCGGTCATCAGCACATGGTCGTCGCTTTCGCGCCATTCGATACGGAGGTCGCCGCCCGGCAGCGTCACGGTGACGATGCGGCCGGTCAGCCGCTTGCGCGCCGCGCACACCGCGGCCGCGCAGGCCGCCGAGCCGCAGGCCTTGGTCAGGCCGGCGCCGCGCTCCCAGGTGCGGATGATGAAATGCTCGCGCGACTTGACCGCCGCGAGCGTGATGTTGGCGCGCTCGGGAAAGATCGGGTGGTTCTCCAGAAGCGGCCCGCATTTGGCGAGATCGTAGGCGTTCACGTCGTCGACCCAGAACACCGCATGCGGATTGCCCATGCTAACCGCCGAGGGCGAGTGCAGGATCGGCGCGTCGATCGGCCCGATCTGCAGCTCGATCGCGCGGGTGTCGCGGAACTCCTCCGCCAGCGGGATGTCGCGCCAGCCGAACTTTGGCGCGCCCATGTCGACCGTCGAGGTGAGC
>DASXCK010000369.1:0-51604 GCA_036491235.1 Xanthobacteraceae bacterium
GCCGTCCTGATCGATGAGGCCGAACCCGATGTCCTCGCCTACATGAGCTTCCCGGCGCCCCATCGCGCCAAGCTGCACTCGACCAACCCGATCGAGCGGCTCAACGGCGAGATCAAACGGCGCACCGAGGTCGTCGGCATCTTCCCCAACGAGGCCGCCATCATCCGCCTCGTCGGTGCGATCCTGCTCGAGCAGAACGACGAGTGGGCCGTCCAGCGTGCCCGCTACATGACCCTGGAAACCATGGCTCCTCTGAGCGATGATCCGGTCGTCGGGTTGCCCGCCGTGGCCACCTGACCAGCCCGGCCAACGCCGGCAATCGTGGTCACCACACCACGCCTGCTACACCACTCCTTGGGACACGATCTGCGCTTCCTATCGGCCAAATGGTCCGGCAGGGTCTCCTCAGGCACTTCCCAGGAGCAAATATACCCTCTATTGCGGTCTATGCGAATGTCCGTTCGTGGCACGACACGAACCTGTCGCTATGCCCGCTGAACGTCCGATCTCGGGAGAGAAGCAGACTCGATATGCTCAACCCGAGTTCTTCCGCATGTGACCGATGCTGTTGAAAAAGTCGGCGAAAGGATGCCGGCGCCCCGGCTACCAGTTCTTGATTCAATCTTGCGCGTTCAGCTATCGCCTTGAATCAATGTTGCTCTGAGACCCCCTCAAAATCATTTTTCAACAGTATCGACCAGAAGCGGACATCAGCAAGCCCAGCGCTTGGTGCAGCCTCATGCTCGCCCTCATGGGTCGCTGCGAGGGCGCGGGCAGGAATACCTCACCAACCCGATGTCCTGCTGCCCACGCGCTTTGAAGGGCTCTATTTGATCTAAATCAAATCAGACCCGGTGGCGTTCGGCTCTTCTACGTGTGTGGCCAGCACCTGGTAGGCTCAGAGGAACTTATCTTGATCAATTCGGCCTGGATGGAGGCCGTCGCGTGCCGGCTTGCACCGCTGCACTTCGCTGCGCGCATTGGACGTGCCCCGAACGCAATCCAGCACAAGGAGTGTTCAGGTGATTACGAAGCGCGCGCTTCTTCGCTCCGCCGCCTTGGGTGCAATCGCCGTTGTGACAACGAAGTCCAGCCCCGCGCTCGCGCAGACGAGCGCCGAGCGTCCCGGATTCTTCGGCGCAAAGGACATCGCCGAGGCAGGTTTCATCTACGGCCTGCCCATCGTGATGAACTACGCCGTCATGTACGAGTACGCCGTCGATCGCAATTCTGGGCAGTTCAAGGCGCCGTTCAACCAGATCAAGAACGAACCCAACGTCTTCACCTACAAGGACACGGCGGTCATCACGCCGAACAGCGACACGCCCTATTCGTTCGTGTGGATGGACCTGCGGGCAGAGCCGATCGTCCTTTCGGTGCCGGCCGTCGACCCGAAGCGCTACTACTCGGTTATGCTCTGTGACGGCAACACCTACAATTATGGCTACATCGGCAGCCGTGCCACCGGGAGCGAGGCCGGCGACTACATGGTTGTCGGGCCGGACTGGAAGGGCACGACTCCATCCGGCATCAAGAAAGTGTTCCGGTCGAGCACGCAGTTTTCGGTGGCCGGGTATCGCACGCAGCTGTTCAATGCGGACGACCTCGACGGCGTCAAGAAAGTGCAGGCCGGCTACAAGGCGCAGACGCTTTCCGCCTATCTGAAACAGCCGCCGCCGTCGCCCGCGCCGGCGATCGACTTTCCGAAAATCGACAAGGAACTCGCGAAAACGAACTTCTTCGACTACCTCGACTTTGCGTTGCAGTTCGCGCCGGCCCAAGAGAGCGAGAACGACATACGCGCCCAACTCGCGCGCATTGGCATCGGGCCGCGCAAGACCGTGAATTTCAAGGACCTCCCGCTGGAGCAAAAGCTCGAAATTGGACTTGGCATGAAGGAAGGCGAGCGCAAGATAGACGAATATCTGACCAAGGCCGGCACACCGATGAATGGCTGGCTGGTAAACTCCCTCTTCGGTGACTCGGCCTTCTACAACGGCGTTTGGCTGAAGCGCGCGGCGGCCGCCAAGGGGGGCATCTACGGCAATGACTCGGTGGAGGCGGCCTATCCTTATACGCGGGTCGACGAGAAGGGCGAGACACTCGACTGCAGCAAGCATGATTACAAGCTGACCTTCCCCTCGGATCAGCTGCCGCCGGTTAACGCCTTCTGGTCCATTACTATGTACGACGGAAAATCGCAGCTTCTGATCAAGAATCCAATCAATCGGTATCTGGTCAATTCGCCAATGCTACGCGATTTGAAAAGGGATTCGGATGGATCGCTGACGATCTACATCCAGAACAAATCGCCCGGCGCCGACAAGGAATCGAACTGGCTACCCGCACCGGAAGATACCGTCTATCTAGTGATGCGGCTCTATTGGCCGAGGACCACGCCACCGTCGATCTTTCCGTACGACAAGGCAACGTGGCAACCGCCGGGCGTAAAACGGATCTCATAGAGGCCGCGCCGCGGGCGACCCTGACACGACTCTGCTTTTGGCCCGAAGCGGCCCATTGGTGATGTCCGCTGTTGAGTCCGCTGCCGATGGTGAACCGGACCCGAAGTGCTCGCGCTGAGCATTTCCGCCTGCGACGCAAGGCGGACATCTCTTTTCTCTTTCTCGGCTGCTGAAATACGTCCTGTCCGCGAGATCGCTTCGCCAGCCGATTCGATCGGGGACAACGCAGCGTTGCGGAAACCCGATTCGGCGTTGCGCGTCAGAGGAGGCATAGCCCAAGCCAGCGTCTTGACCGCGGGTCGAGTCATCTTCACTCTCGCGGCGGTTTCGTCGTCAAGGCAACTTGCGGCATGTCCAAGATCGCCAAGAGCCATCCGTTCGCCACCGGCGAAACGGTCAGGCGATGGGCCGGCGGCTTTGCACTCGCGGCGGGGATGGGTGTCGCATACTTCCTGGCGGCGCGGCTCAGCCTGGGACTGCTCATGCGGCCCGAAGGCGTGGCCGTGTTCTGGCTTCCAGCAGGCATTACGTCAGGTGTGCTGATCGCGTTGGGGCCCCGCGCCCGCTGGCCGGTTGCCGTCGGGGCCGTGGCAGGTGACGTCGTGCCCAGTCTGCTGAATGGCTGGGCGGCGGTCGCGGCGGTTGGACTGTGCAACGCCGCGGAAGCGCTGATCGCTGCCGGATTGATCCAATACTATTTCGGCAAGAGCTTCACGCTCAGCAGGTTGCGCGACGTGCTTGGCCTCCAGGTCGCGGCGGTGGTCGCAACCGTCATATCGGGCATCGGCGCGGCCGTTGCCTACAGATTGTCCGCTACCCCGTCGACCCCGATGCTGACCATCTGGCTGCATTGGGTCCCATCCGATGCCCTCGGCATCATGTTGCTCGCCCCGCTCATAATCGGAATCGCGGCCGCCGTGCGCGAGCCGCCGCCGCGCCGGGAGCTCCTCGAGGGCGGCGCCGCGCTTGCGCTGCTGCTCATGATGACCGGAATCATCATCTCTCTGCCGCCTGAGCCCTGGGAGACGGTGGTGCCGGGTGCGCTGGTCTTTCCGATGCTCCTGTGGCTCGCGGCGCGTTGCCGTCCGGTCTTCGCGGCGGCCGGCGCGTTCATGGTGTCCTTTGCAATCGTGTGGACCATGATCTTCGGCATCGGTCACTTCGGCGATCTTCGCCTTTCGGCCGCGGCTCGGATTCTGCAGGCCCAGGCCATTATCATGGTCGTGACGCTCGGTTCTTTCGTGCTGGCCGCGTTGTTCGCCGAGCGGCGGGAGAACGAGGAGCGCCTCGCCCGCGCCAATACGATGCTGGAGCGCGAGCGCGAGAAGAAGCTGCTGAACATCGACGTGGTCATTGCGGCGATCGCACATCAGCTCAAGCAGCCGCTTACGGCGATCTCGTTCAACATCGGGGCGGCGTCGCAATTTCTCCGGCAGGCACCGCCCGACCTGGATGAGGTACAGAAGATCCTGGCGACGACGGAACGCGCCAGTCATTGGGCCAGCGACGTCTTCGACAGCATCCACTCCCTTTTTCGCAGGCTTCCCCAGCACCGGGAGCCGATCGACCTGAACAAGATCGCGCTGGACGCCTTGCAATCATTGCGCCGCGAGCTGCGCGATCATGGGGTGACGGTGAGGACCGAGCTCGCCTCTGCCCTGCCGGTCGTGAATGCCGACACGCGGCAGCTGCAACAAGTCTTTCTCATCCTCGCCACCAACGCCATCGAAGCGATGGACGCCGTCAAGTATCAGCCCCGCACCCTGCGGCTGCGGTCGGAGCGCAGCAGCTCCCGCGAAATCGCATTCGCCGTCCAGGACACCGGCCCCGGAATCGATCCAGAACAGATCGAAAGAATCTTCGACGTCTTCGTGACCACAAAGGCGGGGGGCATGGGTCTGGGGCTGGCCATCTGCCGCATGGTTATCGAAGGTCATGGCGGCAAGCTGACTGCATCGTCGGATGGAAAGAGCGGCGCAATATTCCGGTTCGTCCTGCCGATCGAGGCCGCCGGCTGACGGATCAACGGTGACCCACACGCGCATGACCATCGAACCCCAAGCGGACGCCGCCTCGGGCAGGCCGTGGGGCGCCTGGACCAGCATCACCTGGGTCGTGGCGGCAGCGGCGCTCTGGCTGCTCTTCTCGTTTTGGATCGTGCACTCGCAGAGCATGGGCCCTGTGCCCGTCTTCCTCTCGTGGGCCATCGCGCCGGTCGTGCTCGTGATTGCAGTGCTGCTCCGCCGTCGTTCGATCGCCCCTTACATGGCCTGGACCGCACCGCGCCCACGCGATGTGCTCATCGCGGCCGGCGCTGCGCTCGTCGTCATCTTTGGCATCGGCGTCCTAGACTATGTGCTGAACGAAGGCACGTCGATCGGCGTCGATGCCGGCGCATACCGTCAGTACCTCGCCGCCGGCGGCACCCCATCAGGTTTTTTGTCGAATTCATATGGCGCCTGGATTTACGCGCCAATCGTGGAGGAGACGGTGTTCCGTGGTTTCCTCTGGCGCGGTCTTGCGGCGTCCCGCTCGGCAATTGGGGGGCATGGCTGCTGACTTCCGTTTTTCTTCGTCGCCAGCCACCCCGTCTATTACGCAAACCCCGGTGCTATTATCGTTGTCGCCATCATGGGCCCAACGTTGGGGTTGGTCCGCTGGCGCACCGGCAGCAGCACCGCCAGCATGATTACGCACGGTCTATTCAACCTGTGGACTCACGCCGGTGCCATGCTGGTCGTCGCCGTCGGATGGCCATGAACGTCCTGGTCCAGCCCAAGACAACGGCGGGCACGGCGATCTCCTCATGGTCCAAAGCGGCTCATCGGCGACGTCCGCTGCTGAGTCCGCTGCCGGAGGTCAAGCGGAAAACATCCGCTCGCACCGAGCATTTCAGGCTGTGACCCGAAGCGGACACGACTCGCTAGAGTCAAAACACGTCGATGGTGGGGAACCGAGCGTCCCCTGTGATGCAATCCCACAGGTAGATGGCAAGACCGATGTCACCGGTCCAAAGCGAATACCGATTGCGGCCAGCAACCATCCGAGCACCGCGATACTGGAAGATGGCTGTCATGGCGAATTGGCGCGCGCGGTCCAGCCAAATCGGATCATTTGTGCGTCGGTAGAGCTTGAGGAACGCGTAGCCATTTCCACCCGTGCCGTGGCAAAGGTTCGAGCCCTTTGTCAGCGGTCCGGCAGCCCAGGCAAAGCGCCCGCCATCCAACAGAAGCGCGTCGAATTCTGGCGTAGCAAAGGGCGCATCGGCAAAAGTCGTCACCATTCCCGGCGCACCGTGACAGTGCTGACATATGAAAAGCCGCTTCTCGCGCTTGCTTCTCGGGCCCCATGTTGTCCCGAATTCGTACCGCCACGCATTCGCTTCGAGCGACTTCGGCACAAATTCGGCCACGTGCGCTTGTTGCGCCGCCGTCAACCAATCCCATCCGAGCAATAACGGGATGACATTGCCGGCGAAACCGTGAACGGGCCCGAGAAAACGGTCTTTGGCGCCGTAAAGATCCTGGGTCCAAAGGAGGCCTTGCGGAGTGTCCTCCAGTTCGGCCAACAGCCGCGCTGCCTGCACTTCGAAGAGGCCGCGCCATCGCGCTTCCTCCGTCATCTCGCTCATGTGGACTGCCGCGATCATCGACCCCGGCATGCCCCACATGAGTTCTCGGATGGGCAGTCCATTATTTGCTTCGGCGCGCCGATAAGTCAGGTCGGCGAAGCTCGATGACGGCTCGAGGCGCATCGCGAGAAGTGCCGCACCCATGTCGCCGCGAAGCAGCGAACCATGCTTGTCGTAACCGATCGGCGAATTGGCCTCGTGGTCGATGACTGTCCGCTCGATCAGCTTCGGCAGCACAAAGCGAAAATCTACGCCGACAGGCGTAGCCCCCAGGCGATGCAGGTAATCTAGCGCCCAAATGACACCTGCCGCGCCCTTGTAAAAGCTAGGATCGCCGTCCCCAACCCCGTCGTCACTCGGGTGAGCCGGCCAGAAGGTATCGGGGTGGAAATGGGCGATCGCATCGGCCGCGATTTCTTCGATCGCGATCCGAGCCGCCGATTCATTCCAGGCGTCTTGGACAAGCGGACGATGACGTCCCGGCGTGATCATGGCGTGGGGCTTGAGCGTTTTCCATCTGTTGCTTCAGATGAGGCAAGCAAGGATCGCACGATTGAACGAAAGCTACCCGGAAGCGTGCCGCGCCGCAAACCAAACACGCCGTCTGAAATGGTTCAAACGCGGTAAGGCCTCAATGTCCACCCCCCGGCCCGAACCGGCCATCGGCGATGTCCGCCGTTGAGTCCGCTGCCGGGGTGAAGCGGAAACATCCGCCCGCGCCAAGCATTTCAGGGTGTCCCCTGAGCGGACACAGCGCGCGCACGTTCAAATTGATTTGGATCAATTCAAGCTGGGTGACGCCTGCTAGCGGAGCGAGCGGGTGCCGAAGGCGCCCGACACTCGCATGGGACCTTGGGTCCAACCAGGTCTCGCGGCGGCACCGGCAAAACCTGAGCCGCCGACATACTTTCGCACCGCCGACAGCCGGACGAGGAGGACAACATGATCAACCGCCGGGTTCTGCTCTCGTCGCTGGCCCTGCTGCCCGCCTTGCGGACGCAGACAGCGATCGCCCAGCAAACCGGACCGGGCGGCAATTCCCCTTTTTCATTCGCAGTGTACGGCGACTCGCGGTCGATGATGTACCTCCCGTACAAGGCGGACCAGAGGGAGGAAGCGATCAAGCTGATGGTCGATATGTTTGAGCTGGTGTTTCCCGAAAAAGTCTCCGAGGAAGTCGTCAAGAAGTATGTGAAGCTCACCTATGACCCGGCGACCAATGAGCTGGTCCAGATCGTCATGCCTTTCGAGAGCAAAAGCGAAGTGACCACACTGACGGTCGACAAGGGCTGGGTCACCGAGGCATCCGTCGAAGATTTGAAACTGCTTCCCGGCGTACGCCGCACGATGTTCCGGTTGCAGGGTGGCGAGTGGGTCGCCCACGAGGTGGTGAAAAATGTCCAGAGCGGCCGGGCCAGGTTCATACTCAACACGGGAGACATGGTCTGGTGGGGCAAGCAAGGCCCTGCACCTTCCGAGAACCCGTACTGGAAGCTGGTGTATGAAAGCGTTTTGAAGCAGCTGCCGCCGGCGGACCGGCAGATGCGCGCGGCCGGCCTGCCTGGTCGTGTTTTCCCCGCCGTCGGCAATCATGAAGTGTGGGACGACTCCGACGTCCAGGGCCTGCTGCAGGCTTTTCCATACCTGAAGCAGTTCGGAGTTTCCGACAAACGGCTCATCTATAAATTCGATTTTAACGGCGCTCGTTTCATCTTCCTGTGGACCGGCAGGTACGACTATCGCTCGCCATCGTCGTGGGATGCCGACCGGCCCCGGTTCGAAGCGCAGATGAAGGAGTTGAAGACGTGGCTGGATGAGGCCAAGGTTGCGGGCACGCGCAAGGTCTTCATCAGCTTCCACGCTCCGGCCTTCGCCCGATCCGGCATGGGTCCAATCCCCGAGCCGCAAAACCCCCACAAGGTGATCGCATCATACGCAAAGGACCTCGAACTGGTCGTGTTCAACGGGCATGTTCACACGACCGAGCTGTACGATGTGGACGGCGTGAAGTATCTCCTGCTCGGCGGCGGTGGCGCGGAACAAGACCCGATTCTTCCAGGCCGCACGGCCATCAAGGTGCCCGAGGACTATCCGGCCGATCTTTATTGGAGGGGCCGCCCCCCGAAGGAGGAGTACAATTACCTGCTTGTGGATGTCCAACCCGAGCAAAAGACCAAGTTCACATTGAACCGTTTCCGGCCGTGGTCCGCCGAACCGTTCGCAACGGTGGAAGTGTTCACGTAGATCTTCTGCTCTATGGTCGCGATGTCGGCTCCTGGGCCGAACCGGCCCATCGGTGATATCCGCTGTTGAGTCCGCTGCCGGCGGTGAAGCGGAAAACTTCCGCTCGCGCCGAGCATGTCGGGTTGTGATCCGAAGCGGACATCTGGCCGCTTCCGACGCGGCGAGCGCCAAGATCGGCGGCGTTCAATGCGTACACGCGCCAATCAATGCGGGGTGGCAGGAGCGGCTGCGGGTTGCTGGGCTGCAGGGGCGCTCGCAGGTCGCGTCGCGCCGGTCGCGGGGGCAGTTCGCGTGCGCGGCTCGCATCGGCCATTCACCATGCGCATTCGCCGCGAGTGGCACTTGCGGACCGCGGCGCGCACCTTTGAGTTCTGTACGCAGATGCCATCGACCAATTGACGTCCCAGGCCGCATCCTTGGCGAACCGAAATAACCAGATCATTCGGCTGCTGGATTGGGACGTACGGCATACTTTGTGCGGACGACACAACGGTCAGCGCGAGGGCAACGACGGTCGGCCTAATCATTGCTTCTCTCCGTTTGTCGCAGTTTGTCGCACAACACGCAGGTGATCACGTGTCCGTTGCCGACTTTTTGATTTAGATCAACCCGGCGCGTACTCGCATCGTCGTGCGAGCGGCCCACAGCGTGCAATATAGAGACGACGCTTGCTCAGCCGGACCGGATCCGGGTCAAGGACAGCGTCCGGCGATCTGACGGACCGCAAGCCCAGCAGCATCATCTGCGAACTGGGCGCGAACAGCGGTGCCGTCATCTCGACGTACCCGAATTGAAGAAGAAGTCCGTTTCTGGCCTGAAGCGGTCCATCGGTGATGTCCGCTGTTGAGTCCGCTGCCGGGGTGAAGCGGAAAAAATCTGGTCGCGCCGAGCATTTCAGATTGCGACCCGGAGCCGACATCCACGTTCGCGGAATGGAGCGCGCTTCCGCCATGCTCGGCTTTCGCTCGAACGAAATGAATCATCCCGAAGCAGGGATGACCGCTGAAAACGGAACGACGGGAGCTAGCTCGACGAGCGCTGAGACGAAGCGTTCGGCGCGCGCTAGCGGCAAGTGTTCTGCGACTTCGAGGGAGCAAGCGAGGTCAAAGCGGCGTCCCGGCGAACGAACTCCGTCAGGTCGGCGGCGCAAAATCGATCTGCGGGAATCTTCAGCAAGTTGCGGGAGCAATTACGAGCGCACTAGCGCCGGACATCACAGGGTGCTCCGTCAAAGCGGGCGCGCGCGGCATGGATATCGGAGCGACGACGGTCGGCCCAATCGATGAGGCTCGCCATCGGGTCCAGCAGGGATTGGCCTAGCGGGGAAAGGCAATATTCAACGCTCGGCGGCTTTGTCGGAAAGACATGGCGGGTGATCAGTCCGTCGCGCTCCGAATCACGCAGCGTCTGGGTGAGCATGCGCTTCGAGATGCCGCGGATGGCTCGGTGAAGCTCGCTGAAGCGCTGCGGTCGCATCGCGAGGGTCATGATCATGAGGATGCTCCACTTGTCGCCGATGCGGTCGAGCACGTCGCGCACCGGGCAGTGTACCGGTTCCACTGACTGGGCGTCGTCCGATTGATATCGGCTGAATCGCTCAATCGCGCTCAATGCATCTCTCATGCGGTTCCCTTTTTCTCTCCTGGTTGCAAAAAACTGCCTCCTTACGGTGCAGCCCCAAGGTCTCCATGTGAGAGCTACCCTAGAATATAGAGGAGAGTACGCATGTTTCTAGTTATGGGAGTTACAGGAAAAGTCGGCGGCGCGACGGCAAGGCATCTGTTGGCGCACGGTAAGAAGGTACGCGCGCTGGTCCGCAGTCGCGAGAAGGCGGCGGACTGGATCGACGAAGGCGTGGAACTGGTGGACGGCAACTGGAACGACACGACAGCGATCGAGCGGGCGCTCGACGGCGTCGAGGGCGCGTTCTTCATGCTGCCGGCGGTCTGGGCCCTCTCGCCGGATTTCAAGGAAGCCAAGGGCGTCATCGCGAACTATGTCGAGGTGCTGACCAAGGCCGCGCTGCCGCGTGTGGTCGCGCTGTCGTCGATGGGGGCAAACCGCACCAGCGGGCTGGGAATGATCACCGCCCTGTCGCTCCTGGAGCAAGGCTTTCGCGACTTAGCGTCGCCGGTCGCTATCGTGCGCGCCGGTGGTTTCTTCGAGAACTTCCTTTACGGCCTGCACGTCGCCCAGGGGGGCACGCTCCCGGTTTACTACAATCCGACCAGCCGGAAATCGACGATGGTCGCGACGAACGACATCGGTGCCGAGGTGGCGACGCTGCTGACCGGGCCGGCGTGGTCGGGGCATCGCGTCATCGAACTCGGTTCGATGGTCAGCGCGGATGAGGTCGCAGCGCAACTGGGCGATGTCATGCAGCGCGAAGTCAAGGCCGTCGCTGTCCCGCGGGCTGAGTGGCCGGCAGCGTTCGAGCAGTTCGGCATCCCGAAGGGCAAAACCGGACCGGCGGAAGCGATGTTCGAGGCCGTCAACGCGGGCTGGATGGACCTCGGCGTCGCTGGCACGGAGCACGTCGCCAGCACAACGCTTCCCCGCGATGTCTTCGCGGCGGCCCAGAACGCCGCCGCGGCGTAGCTCGGTGGATCAGCGATGAGATGCGACTTTCGGACCTGCTCCGGAAATTCGCATCTCGCTCGGAATGAATGCGCCGCGGCCGGCCGTCTCTTGGCGCGACCACACAGGTCCTCCGCGGCGCCCCGTCAGAGAAGGTTGGACAAATGTCAAAGATTTCCTGGCGCCAAGTTTCGGCCTTGGCACTTGCAGCTTTCTTCGTCGTGGGATCGCTCAGCAACATCTTCGCCCCTGGATCTATCTACGAGGAATATCTACGGTGGGGATATCCGCGCTGGTTCCATTTCGTGACCGGATCGCTGGAACTCACGACCGCCGTTCTGCTGGCGCAGGCACGAACGCGGCTGTCGGGCTCGGCGCTCGGCTGCACCGTGATGTTGGGGGCGCTCGCGACCGTCACCCTCCACGGCGAATATGGGCACGGAGTGCCGCCGCTTATCGTGGCGACACTATCAATTGTCGTCGGCTGGGTCGCCTGGCGGAATCCGGCTCCCCGGCTCGCCGGATGTCCCTATGTTGGCCCAGAGCGGACCCTGATCAGGCGCGAGCGGTCTGCCCTTTCGGGGCGACGACCGGCGCGCCCACCTGCGATGTGCTTCGGGGGCCAGGGGAAACCTGTTTTGCGGGCCTGCTTCGCTGTCTTGACGCACCCGCCGAGCCGACATTGAGCGGGAGGGTGATCTCCCAGCGCAGGCCGTCTGCTTCGACGATCATGTGGGAGCTTCCACCTTCGCCCCTCACGGTCTGCTCGATCAGTTGAGTCCCGAAGCCTCGTTTGAGCGGCGATTTGACCGGCGGCCCGCCACGCTCACGCCACTCCAGACGCAGCCGATTGTCGCTTACCGCCCAGTTGACGTTCACGGCGCCTTCGGGCCCCTGCCCATAGATTTCGCGACTTCGCGTGCACATCCGATAAAGCGCTCAACCACCGGGCTCAAAGTGCGATTCCTCAATGTCACGATGACAACGGGCCACGGCCGGTCAGGTAACTCGACAGGGAGAGCCTTAAGCGCATAGTGGTCCCGGTTGAGCTGCACAACGGAGTTTGGCAATGCCGTGATGAACGGGCCGTTGGCGAGGAGCCGGGTTCGAAGGGCCACGGAAACGCTCACCAAACTCGCCTTTGGCACACCGAGTCCCCGCGCTTTGAAAGCCTCCGCCACGCCAGCGTAGTTCCATGTACCGGGCTGCGCGAGTATCCAAGGTTCATCGATGAGTTCGGCGAGATCGACCCTGCGACGGCGTGCCCATCGATTGTGCACGCCAGTTGCCACGACCAATTGATCGGTAAAAATACATTCCACATTCAAATCATCCGCCCAGTGCTCGTCGGAAAGCGCCTTCACCAGCCGGACCAGGATCAGATCGTACTTTCGGTCACGCAACCCCGGTAGCTCGACAGCAGGCGCGGTCCAATCGTCCACGTGCACGACCACGCGCGGATACAGCGCCGAGAACCGTAGAATAATTTGAGGAACCAGCGTGGCCGATAGGGTCTCCACGCATCCAAGCCGCAGTTCGCCACTTGTCGGATCGGACAAGAATTCGATGTCCCTCACACCCTGCTTCAACTCATCGAAAGCTGCGAGGCTGCGTTTGACGAGGGCCTCGCCGTACATGGTGGGCTCAACCCCCTGCGGGCTGCGATCGAAAAGTCTTACGCCAAGCCTGTGTTCCAGGTTTGCAATCACGTCCGATACTGCGGGTTGGGAGATTCCAAGTTCGGCGGCGGCTTTTGCCATGCTGCCCCGCTCGGCCACCATGTAAAGCACGTGGAGGTCCCGCAGCCGGAGGCGCGGGCCGATTTGATGCTCCCAATTGATCTGCCTGGCCATAAATGAAGATGTATGGGGGTAACCACAATCAGGGAATTCCTCGTATATCGAGTCTTGCTTAGCATCACAACCAAGCCCCGCGTCAGAGCGGTCGCGGCTGGAAACACCGCTTAACCGAGAATCGCCATGCGAGCGCGGAATCTGATTCTGGCATCGTTCGCCTTCGCTGCCGGTTTGGGCGGCGTCGCGGGAGCACAAGTCTACCCTTCGCGCGCGATCACGTTGGTCGTGCCATTCTCGGCAGGCGGGCCGACAGATGCGCTGGCCCGTATCCTTGCCGGACCCATGAGGCAGGCGCTCGGCCAGCCTGTCATTATTGAAAACGTCACCGGCGCCGGAGGGACCATCGGTGTCGGCCGCGTCGCGCGCTCTGCACCCGATGGCTACACGATGAGCCTCGGGATTTGGCCCACACATGTTCTGAACGGCGCGATTTACACGCTTCAGTATGACGTTCAGAAGGATTTCGAGGCGGTCGCTCTCCTTGCGAGTAATCCTCAGCTGATTGTCGCCAAGAACAGCATGCCGGCGAAGAACCTTGACGAATTGATCGCGTGGTTGAAGGCGAACCCCGGCAAGGCGACGCAGGGGACCGTCGGCGCGGGTAGCTCACAGCACATCAGCGGCGTTTTCTTTCAGCGCGCCACCGGTACTCAATTTCAGTTCGTGCCTTATCGCGGTGCCGCTCCCGCCGTGCAGGATCTGATTGGCGGGCATATCGATCTGATGTTCGACCAAGCCTCAAGTTCCCTTCCGCATGTGCGTGGCGGCGAGATCAAAGCATATGCCGTGGCGGCCCATACGCGCCTGGCCTCGGCGCCCGACATCCCCACCGTTGATGAAGCCGGTTTGCCGGGATTCTACATTTCAGTGTGGGCAGGCATGTGGGCACCAAGGGGCACACCCAAGGATGTGATCGCCAAGCTTAATACCGCGGTGGTAGCTGCGCTCTCGGACCCGTCGGTGCGCCAGAAGCTCGCCGAGCTGGGGCAGGAGATTCCGCCGCGTGAGCAGCAAACGCCAGCGGCGCTCAGCGCGCTTCAAAAGGCCGAAATTGACAAGTGGTGGCCTATCATCAAGGCGGCAAACATAAAGGCCGAATGAAGCCGTCCGTTACGGATCGGCGGAATGTCCGGACATGGCCCGAAGTCGGCGAGAAGGCATGTCCTGCGCGAGGTCTGCCGTCCGACGTGACGCGGGTCGCATCTATTCGCGCCGCACCGTGCGCACGCGGCGGCGGTCGTTCCCCGTGTGCTGCCGCCGCCCCCAATGTTCTCGGCCACGATGGTGCCGAGGCGCGCCTTCTCCGTGTCGGCGCAGAGCGGACCTCATGCTCTGATGATGAGCAAACGCCCTAGACGAACACTTCCGGATTGACCGCGTTCTCGCGGATCGGCTTGCCGTCGAAGACGCTGAGCACGTTGTCGGCGGCCTGCACCGCCATGCGGTCCATCGACTCGCGCGTCACGCCCGCCATGTGCGGCGACGTCACGAAATTGGCGAGCCGCAGGAGCGGATGATCCGCCGGCGGCGGCTCGGGATCGAACACGTCGACACCGGCGCCCGCGATGGTGCCCGCGGTCAGCGCCGCATGCAGCGCGGCTTCATCGACGATGCCGCCGCGCGCGGTGTTGACCAGATAAGCGCTCTTCTTCATGCGCCGCAGCCGCGCGGCGCCGAACATGCCGATCGTCTCGGCGTTGCGCGGGCAATGGATGGTGACGAAATCCGCCCGCGCGAGCGCGGCATCGAGATCGGCGGCCGGCTCGCATCCGGCCGCCCGCACGACATCGGCGGGCAGATAGGGATCGCAGACGATCACGGTCATTTCCATCGCGAGGCAGCGCGTGGCGACACGCGTGCCGGTGCGGCCGAAGCCGACGACGAGCACGGTCTTGCCAAAAAGGTCGACCGGCATCGCGGTCAGTCGATCGGCCCAGCGGCCGGCGCGCACGAGCGCGTCGATATCGGCGCCGCGCTTGGCGAGCGTGAGCATGAAGAACAGCGCGTGCTCGGCGACCGAGGAGGAATTCGCCGTCCCCACCAGCATCAAGGGAACGCGGCGGCGGGTGAGCGCGGGCACGTCGATCGCGTCATATCCGACCCCGATGCGCGCCACGACCTCCAATCCGTGCGCGAGCGCGCACTCGGTCTCGCCGAATGGTGTCAGTCCGAGGATCGTGGCATGGACATCACCCGTACGCAACAGTGCCTGAAAATCGTCGGCCGAGATGGCGGGCGGGAAAGCAACGACCTCGACGTCGTCGCGCGCATCGAGCAGCCGCCTGCCGCCCGCGCCCATGGAGCTCGGCACCACCACGCGCTTCCTGTTGCTGGCCACAGCGCCCCCCACCCGAGCATGCGATCGCACCCGCAGCTACGCGTATTACAAGCCCGGCACGGTAACAAGTTCGGGCACTTGCCCTCGTACATCACGTGGCAGCACCGGCCCGTTTGGATGCCGACCCGCACCCGCATCATTCGTGGTCAGCAGGCCGTTCGTGCCGCTGCATCGGACCGCGCGGGAGCCGGTCCTCGAGCGGCGCGCCGATTTCCTCATATGCCCAGCCTTATTTCCCGCACGTCCGAGTCCCGCCGCACGTGGCGATCATGGCGTTGGCACTTGAACTCGGCGCATGCGTCGGAGCGCCGCCGCGATATCGCTGCCGTACGACGACCAGGATATCGGAAGGCTCTTTTTTGGCGGTCCCAATACGGAGGTCTCCGAATAGACATCGCCGCACAGGCCGTCGAGCGTGCGGCTTCCGTCGTCGCGCGACGTGAGCGCGTAAATGGTCACGCGGCCGTCCCGATAAATCTTCTCGGCCATCTGGCAGGCGAAAAGCGCCATGGCGGCCGCGCCATCCGGATACGTGCTCGGCAGGATCCAGACTTCCAGCGACTCGACCGCATCGATCTTCCGGGGCGGGTCGGCAACGACGACCTTCGTCGGCCCCGCCAGCGTCAGCGCCTCGCCGCCGTGCCAGTGGCCGCGATACCCGTCATCCAGATGCTGCCCCGCCGGCACCTGATCCTGCGCGGCGCGAACCAGCCGCCAACCGGCCGGCGCGGCGGCGACGATCGCTTGCGCCACGGCCGGATCGGAAAACGGCGCCGCAAGCGGCACCTCGCGCGGGCCGCTCAGCCACAAGCCGGCCCCGGCAAGGGCGATCAGCCCCAAGACGGCCAAGGCGGCCCGCTTCGCGAAGCGGCACCGCGGCCTGCGCGCGGGTGCGGGAATCGATGATACCCCGGTCATCGGCCGCTCGCCGTCCAGCCGTTCACTAATCGCCCTTGTGGCTCAGTCGCGCATACGCGGCCGCATCATTGTTCGCCTCCGCCATATCGCCCTTCTTGCGGTAAGCGACGGCGCGATTGTTGTACGCGTTGGCGAAATTGGGCTTGAGCCGGATCACCATGGTGTAATCGGCGATGGCGTGGTCGAGATCGCCTTTGGCCTGGAAGGACAGCGCGCGGCCGTAGAACGTGTCGGCGTCATTGCGGTCGATCGCGATCGCCGCCGTGTAGTCGGCGATGGCACGGTCGAACTCGCGCTTGTCATGCAAAACGTAACCGCGCGAGTAGAGCGCTTCCTTGTCCTGCGGCGCCAATTTGATCGCCATCGAGTAGTCGTTGATCGCGTGCGCGAGATCGCCGCCGTCGCGATAGGCATGGCCGCGCGCGAGATACGCCTTCTCGCGCAAGTTGGCCGGAACAGCGGCGATCAGCTTGGTGCAATCCGCGATCCGCTGCGGCATCGCCACGCTTTCACTGGTGCAGCCCTGGACGAACGGCGGCATCGGGGATGGCCCCTGCGCCAGTCGGATCTCGGATGCCTGCGCGCCGATCGCCGGCACGCCCAGCATCGCAAGGACGGTCGCGAGCACGCGGTGACGGGCCAATGTCGTGTTCATCGCTGTATCCTCAATTGCAGCCCACGTCGTCTCGAAAATCATGAGAACGCGATGAAAGTGTGATCGCGGCCGCAAACGCGGCGTCGCGACGGGGTCGATCAGGAATAAGGACGTACCGCTTTGCGCGAAGGCGCAGGCACGAACGTGCTTCATCGCCGGGAGGGTGGCGCGCTCGAAGGGATTCGAACCCCTGACCCTCAGATTCGAAGTCTGATGCTCTATCCAGCTGAGCTACGAGCGCAACGCCAGCGCATCGTATAGGCGATCGGGCACGCCGCGTCACCCCGCTGATGCCTCGATTGCGCCAGCGCGGTCGCCGTCCCATTATGTCGGCGCCCACATCGAACCAGAGCTTCATGGCCGGGCTTGTCCCGGCCATCCACGTCTTTATCAAATGCCGCAAGGAAGATGTGGATGCCCGGCGCGAGGCCGGGCATGACGGAGTGAAGCAAGTAAATCACGAGGGAGCATTGCCATGGACGTGCGCGCCGCCGTCGCGACCGCAGCCGGAAAACCGCTGGAGGTGACCACCGTCCACCTCGAAGGGCCGCGGGCCGGCGAGGTGATGGTCGAGATCAAGGCGACCGGGATCTGCCACACCGACGAGTTCACGCTCTCGGGCGCCGATCCGGAGGGGCTCTTTCCCGCGATCCTCGGACACGAGGGCGCCGGCATCGTGGTCGAGGTCGGCCCGGGCGTCACCTCGGTGAAGAAAGGCGACCACGTCATCCCGCTCTACACGCCGGAATGCCGTCAGTGCCCATCCTGCCTCTCGCGCAAAACCAACCTCTGCACCGCAATTCGCTCGACCCAGGGGCAAGGGCTGATGCCGGACGGCACCTCGCGCTTCTCTCTCGAGGGCAAGAAGCTGCACCATTACATGGGCACGTCGACCTTCGCGAACTTCACGGTGCTGCCCGAGATCGCGGTGGCGAAAATCCGCGAGGACGCGCCGTTCGACAAGGTCTGCTACATCGGCTGCGGCGTCACGACCGGCGTCGGCGCGGTACTCAACACCGCGAAGGTCGAGGCCGGCGCCACCGCGGTCGTGTTCGGCCTCGGCGGCATCGGGCTCAACGTGATCCAGGGGCTGCGGCTCGCCGGCGCCGACATGATCATCGGCGTCGACCTCAACAACGACAAGAAACCGTGGGGAGAGCGCTTCGGCATGACGCATTTCGTCAACCCGAAGGAGATCGGCGGCGATCTTGTGCCCTATCTCGTCAATCTCACCAAACGCGGCGCCGACCAGATCGGCGGCGCCGACTACACGTTCGACTGCACCGGCAATGTCACGGTGATGCGGCAGGCCTTGGAAGCCTGCCACCGCGGATGGGGCCAGTCGATCATCATCGGCGTCGCGCCCGCCGGGGCCGAAATCGCGACGCGGCCGTTTCAGCTCGTCACCGGCCGCGTGTGGAAGGGCACCGCGTTCGGCGGCGCGCGCGGTCGTACCGATGTGCCGAAAATCGTCGACTGGTACATGGAGAAGAAGATCGAGATCGACCCCATGATCACCCACACCATGCCGCTCGTCGAGATCAACAACGCGTTCGATCTCATGCATGCGGGCAAGAGCATCCGCAGCGTGGTGCTTTTCTGAGAGGAGCGGCCTTTCCTCCCACCGCGGCTTGCCCCCCGCGCCGCCGGGAACCGGCGCCGCGGGCCGGATTTCCCGCCATGCGGGTTGCGCGGCCGTGCCTTGAAGCAATGGCATGCGCGAGGCCCCCCTCATAAGCTCCTGATCTGCCGTGGAAATCCCATGCCTCCGCGCGGTTCCGCCGCAACCATAGCCAAGTGCGTTTGTTATCGGGAACCCGATTTGCAAGGCGCCGTTGGCCCCGGAAGACCCATGGAAAGGGAGCGAGCCATGTCAGGTTCAGATTATGGTTTTTCGGATCCGCGGACGAGCGACCCGCGCGACTATCGGCAGCCCGAGCTCGGCCGCGACGCCGGCGGGGTGAATTCGGTGTGGGGCTGGATCGCGGCCGCCGTGTTCGTCGGCGCCGTGCTGCTGTTCGTATTTGCGTCGGGCAGCACCAGCCCGCAGAAGAACGGCGTGAGCATGCCGCCCACCGCCAGCGCGCCGCCGCTGCCGGGGCCGCAGAAGTCGCCGACGCAGACGACGGGCGCGGCACCGAGTACGCCCGCACCGGCTCCGGGCGGCAGTGGCCGCTGACAAGCGCGTCAAGTAGCCTCGCCAACGGGTCTTGCGTGTGGGGCGGGCCTTACGCTCGAGACCCGCGGCGACGCTATCGCGCGAACGCGGCGCGGATCGAGAGCGTGCGCCCATACGGGCCGGGCGGCGGCCCGTCCCCGCTGGGCCAAGCGGCGGCGGTCTCCGCCTCGTCGCAACGCACCAGCTTGCCATTGGCAAGCCGGCCGGTATCGTTGTCGAAATCGAATTGCTTGCAGATCACGCCATCAAACGAGCTGAACAGCACCGATCCCGTGTGGGTCTCGGCGAAGCTGCCCGGCGCGAGCGCAGGCGCCGCGAGGGGCGGCCCGAAACCCGGCAGCGTGTAGCCGCCGCGCACGCCGACGCTGAGCACGATCCCCAATATGACGAATCCCGCGAATGCGAGCCGCCCGTTCCGTGTGCGCTCCCGCGAAAGCCGAGTCTCCGCCCGCTGGCGCCGCATCGACAAACGATCGTATTCGCGCCGCCCGTATGGCAACGACGTCCCGGTTACTCCGGCTGTTGCGGCAGCGAGGGCCACGGCGCAATCCCCAAGATCCATCTCTAGGGGTGCCATGGTACAAGGGAAGCCCCTAGAAGCCGCTAATCGCTTGGTTAAAAAGCAATCCAATTGCCGGGCGCGGCGGCAGGAATTGGCCTCCGGCCGCCAAGCCTGACACGGCGATTGAATTTCAACGAAATACGCCCCTATCCGAACATCGCGGCGTAGAGCGCAAAGCCGATGGTCGTGCTCACCACGGCCTCGACGGCGTCGAACTTGAGCGCATCCATCAGGCTCGCGATGTAGGGATAGACCTCGCGGCCGAGCGGCATCATCACACTGGCGACCAGCGCCACGCACATCAGCTTGGTGGTCAACGGAGCGCGCTTCATTCCGGTTCCCTCTTCCGGCCCGGCCCGGTTAAACCAGACCCTCCCGCGCGACGCAATTGCGACCCTAGAACGCAATAGCTTCGCTCCCCCGGCGAAGCGGACCCGCCCCCTACAGGGGCACGTTGTCGTGCTTGCGCGCCGGCATCTCGACCTTCTTGCCGCGCAGCATGGCGAGCGCGCGCGCGACGCGCCGGCGCGTCGAATGCGGCATGATGACTTCGTCGATGTAGCCGCGCTCGGCGGCGACGAACGGCGAGAGGAAGCGATCCTCGTATTCCTTGGTGCGCGCCGCGATCTTGTCCGCATCGCCGATGTCGGCGCGGAAGATGATCTCGACCGCGCCCTTGGCGCCCATCACCGCGATCTGCGCGGTCGGCCAGGCGTAGTTCACATCGCCGCCGACGTGCTTCGACGCCATGACGTCATAGGCGCCGCCGAACGCCTTGCGGGTGATAACGGTGACGAGCGGGACCGTGCACTGGCTGTAGGCGAACAGGAGTTTGGCGCCGTGCTTGATCAGCCCGCCATACTCTTGATCCGTGCCGGGCAAAAATCCCGGCACGTCGACGAAGGTGACGATCGGAATATTGAAGGCATCGCAGAAACGCACAAAGCGCGCCGCCTTGCGGCTCGCATCCGAATCCAGCACGCCCGCGAGCACCGTCGGCTGGTTGGCGACGAGACCGACCGTGCGCCCCGCCATCCGCCCGAAGCCGGTGACGATATTCTTTGCGAACGCTTCCGATATCTCGAAGAAATCGCCCTCGTCGACCGTCTTCGCGATCAGCTCCTTGATGTCGTAGGGCTTGTTCGGGTTGTCGGGAATGAGCGTGTCGAGCGATTTGTCCTCGCGGCCAATGTCGTCATGGCTCGGCCACTCGGGCGGCTCGGCCGCACAGGAGGCGGGCAGGAAATCGATCAAACGGCGCATCTGCAGCAGGCACTCGACATCGTTCTCGTAGGCGCCGTCCGCGATCGATGATTTGGTCGCGTGCACCGAGGCGCCGCCGAGCTCCTCGGCAGTCACTATCTCGTTGGTCACCGTCTTCACCACATCGGGCCCGGTGACGAACATGTAGCTCGTGTCCTTCACCATGAAGATGAAATCGGTCATCGCAGGCGAGTAGACGTCGCCGCCCGCGCACGGCCCCATGATGACGGAGATCTGCGGAATGACGCCTGAGGCAATCACGTTGCGCTTGAACACCTCGCCGTAACCGCCAAGCGCCGCAACACCTTCCTGGATGCGGGCGCCGCCCGCATCGAACAGGCCGATGATCGGCGCGCGCGCCTTCATGGCCAGGTCCTGGACCTTGATGATCTTCTGCGCGTGCGTCTCCGAGAGCGAGCCGCCGAGCACCGTGAAATCCTTGGCGAACACGAACACGGCGCGACCATTGACGGTGCCCCAGCCCGTGACGACACCGTCGCCCGGGATCTTCGCCTGCTGGTCCATGCCGAAATCGACGCAGCGATGTTCGACAAACATGTCGAACTCCTCGAACGACCCCTTGTCCATCAGGAGGTCGATGCGCTCGCGCGCGGTCAGCTTGCCGCGCTTGTGCTGCGCTTCGATGCGCGCCTTGCCGCCGCCGAGCCGCGCGTGATCGCGCCGCGCCTCGAGCTTTCCGAGAATGTCTTTCATGCCGTCGCTCCGCCGGCCGCGGCCGGCCGATGCACGTGCTTAGAGCATTTTGCGCCTACCGTCATGCCTGCGCTCGTTCGAAGAACGGCGTCGCGGAGTTCACCCTTGGGCATGCCGAAGGCAAGACCCGAGGGCGCGCCTATGTCGCGGGCATCCGCGTCTTGGCCAATCGGCACGAAAGACGTGGATGGCCGGGACAAGCCCGGCCATGACGATGTGGATGGATCAGCGGCCGCGCGGCTGCCCCGCCACCTGCGTCCCCATCCGCACCTGCGCCTGTCCCTGCCCCACTGCCGGCTTCGCCGCCTGCTTCTGCCCCGGGCGCACGCCGGACATCCGCATCAGGAAGATCAGCACCTCGGCGACCGCCTTGTAGAGCTCCACCGGAATCTCGTTGCCGATCTCGACTTCAGACAGCGCACCCGCAAGCGAGGCATTCTCCTCGATCGGCACGCCGTGCTCGCGCGCCGTGTCGATGATCTTCTGCCCAACCTCGCCTTTGCCCTTGGCGACCACGCGCGGCGTGCCGGGCGCCTCGTATTGCAGCGCGACCGCGAGCTGATTCTTCGGTGCGGTGCTCACGAGGCGCGGTCCAGAAAGCGGCCGGCCGGCGCGGCCTCGCGCGGACGCGGCGGCGTGCCGGCGCGCACCAGCACGTCGCCTGGATCGAGCTCGGCCTGGCGCAGCGCATCGGCAAGCGCGGGTGCGTTGTCGCGCAGTTGCGTCGACGTCTCGGGCCGTTCCGCCCATAGCGTGACGGCGGCGCGCGCGCCGACGACCGCGATCTGCGCATGCACGGGCCCGATCGGCTCGACGTCGAGCGAGAAGCGCGCGCGCCAAGCCACCTTCTGCTCGGCGGCCGGCGCGTTATGGCCGTCGCGCGCGATCTCGAACTGGGCGACCGCCGCGCCCTGCGGGGTCGCAAACGGCACCTCGAACAGCCAGCGCGGGCCGGAGGTCGGATCAGTGCGCATCATGGCGGCATTCGCGGCGCTTGCGTGATCGGGCAGCGAGGCAGCCTGCAGCAGGGTCTGGCGCGCGAGCGCCGCATCGGTCTCGCTGAGCAGCACGCGGCCGATGTCGCGCGGCGCGGTGTCCGCCGAGATCGAGGGCGCAGCCGCCGGCTGCGCGGCGGTCGGGGCGCCGCGATACGGCGGCGGCGGCGTGGTTGCGGCAGCGCCCACCGGCATGCGCGGCGCGGCGTCTTGTGCGCCCACGCCGCTCGACGCCGTCTCGTCATCGCCCGTCATCAGGCCCATGAGGACGCCGCGCCCGTTCGGGGCACCGGCGGCCGGCGTCGCCCCCTGCATCGCGCCGTCGAGCGCGGAGGAGATCGGCAGATCGTTCGCGAGCCACGATTTGACGACATTGCGCAGCACCACGAGCGCAGCCTTGAGGTCGTCGGCCGAACTCGCCGCGGCGTTCTGCGCATCATTCGCGGTTGCCGAGAGCCGCGCCTCGAAAAAGAGTCCCGAGCGATCGAGCGCCTGCTTCACGCTGTCCGCCGAAAGGGTCTCGTCGAGCGCCGGTGGGACGGCGAGCAGCCGCTCGGCCGCCTGGCGCACGGGCTCAGGCACAGCCGCAAGGCCCGCCGCGACACCTGCATCGGCGAACAAGGGCCCAAGGCCCCCTTGGCGCGCTGCCGAGCTTTGGACCGCCGCCGCGAGCGCCGCCGTCGCGGCGAGGATGGGGTTCGGCGCGAGTGGCCGCGCCGCCGCCTGCGGATCGGCGGCCGCGGCGGTGTTGGTCGTCGCCGACGCGATGCCGGCACCGCCCGCGGTCGTGACGGCCTGAGCCGCAGCCGGGCCCGCGGCACCGCTCTCGTCGGCCGATGCAGCAACCTGCGCCGCGCCCGCCGAGGTCGTGACGATGGTGGCGGCCGGCTGGTTTGGCGCGGTGGTTACGGTGCTGCTGTTGCCGCTGGCTGCCGTACCGGGCGCGCCGCTGCCGGGCGTCGCCGCGGTCGCGCTCGCTCCTGCGGCGGTGGTGTCGCCCGCGCTGGTGTTGCCGCCATTCACACCATTGCCGACCAATGTCAGGCGCAGACCTTGCGGCGTGTTGCTGACCGCCAGCTTGACGGTCGCGCCCGGCGTGAGCGCAACCTGGGTCAGCACCTCGAGGATCGTATTGCCGATCGCGATCTTTGCCGCATCGCCGACCGCCTGAAGCACCTGCGCCTCGATCACGTCGCCGGCACGCAACGCCGGCAAGGCGGCGCCTTGCTGCGGGTTGAGTGCGACGGTCGGGGCCGAGACAACGAGGTCCACAGATGGCTCTCCTGCGGCGCGGTGGACGTATCGCGAGCGTAGCGCCACGGCGTGAACTGAAAGTTAACCAACCCTGGGAAACCAGTCGCCCAAACGGTGCTTCGCTACGCCCCAAAGAAGAGCCATGCGTGCGCAGAGCCCTCAGATTGCCGAGGCTGGCCCATACCCATGCGCCGCTCGATCAAGCAATTGCGACAAAAAGAGCCGCAAATCGAGGTGCTTAAAGGCCCCACTTCGACGATTACCCGAGGTGGCCCTACCTCGCGAGCTCCAGCACGCACACGGCTGCCTGCATCTCGGCAAATCGCGCGGCGCGGCGCGCCTGGGCGAGCTCGTCGTGGCCCCACTGCTCGATGTTCCAGTCCTCGTCGACATGCGCGGCCGTCCAGGCGGCGTCGGCCGCGAGCGCGCCGCGTGCGAGCGCGAGCGCGATCAGCGCCGAACCGGTGAGCGTCATCACGGAATGCACGGCCCCGAGCCGCCACGCGTCATCCGGAATGACGCGACGTGCCGCCGCAATCGCGTGCGTCGGCTGCGTCACGAAATTGACGCCCTGCGTGATGACGAAGCGCGCCGAAAGGTCGTCGCGCGCGAATGCGAGGATCGGATCCCAGTGCTGCGCCTGGCGCGCGACCAGCGCGTCCGGCGCCTCAGCGCGGTAATAGATGAGATCGGAGCCGAGATATCTTTCGATCTCGGCAGCGATCTCAGGCCTCGCGGCTGCGACCCCGTCGATGATCGTGTTGGCGAGCCGCGTCAGCGGCATTTTTGCGGGATCGATCACCTCGGTCCGCGCGTCCCACTCGACGGCGAGCGCCTCGCCGAGCGCGCGCGTCGGCGCCGCGAGCGGGCGGCGCGCCGGCGTGCGCACGGGGCGTTCGTCGAGCACGATCACGAACCCCTCCGCCTGCTCGACAAGACCGACCGTACGATAGAAGCGCTTGCGCAGCGTGGGCCGCACGGCGCGGCGCGCGGCCTCGGTCGGATCGATCGGCTCCGCCGTGAAGATGTCTTCGAATACGTCGCGCATGGGATTCAGTTATGTCGTTGTGGATTGGTTCATCACGGCCACTTCTTCCCCTCTCCCCGCAAGGGAGAAGGTGGCGATCGAAGCAAGCCGGGTGATGGTTTCTCGGCGTTTCAATCGAAGCTCCCAGCGCCCCTCACCTCACCCGTTCCCCTTCGGGGAGAAGGAGAGCAGACTCAGCACTTGCGGCCCAGATCCGATCGATCGCCGCCTCCAACGCATCGAACCGGTCGATCATCGCGTCGGCGCCGACGCGCTTCAGCGCCTCGGGCCGGTGATAGCCCCACGTCACGCCGATCGCGCGGGCGCCGGCGGCGTGGGCCATCTCGATATCGAAGGTGGTGTCGCCGACCATCACGGTCTCATTCGCAGTCGCCCTCGTCGCCGCCATGGCGGCGAGCACCATGCCGGGGTGCGGCTTGGAGGGCGCGTCATCCGAGGTGTGGATCGTCGCGAAGCACGCGCTCAATCGGTGCTGGCTGAGCACCCGGCGCGCGCCACGCTGCGATTTGCCGGTCGCCATGCCGAGGACCGTGTCGGATCGCCGCGCCAGCGCCTCGACCGCCTCGCGCGCCCCCGGATAGAGCGGCTCGAGATCATCGGGCGAAGCGCGCAGCACCGAAAAGGCATTTCGATATGCCGAAACCAGGGCGTCGATCTGGTATGCCAGCCCGTCCGCGCTGTCTTCGGCCAAGCGCGCGAACGCGATCGGCAGCGAGAGCCCGACCACGCCGAGAAGGCGTTCCCGGGCCGGCACCGATAGGCGATTGGCCTCAAAGGCTTGCCGCATTGCGGCACAGATATTGTCCTGGCTGTCGACGAGGGTGCCATCGCAGTCGAAGATAACCAACCTCAAGGATTTGTGTCCGATTTGCCGCTGTTATGGGTGGTCTTTTATGGCATTCTCCATCGTCCTGGAAAGGGCCACAAATGCCCGCCTAGAAGGCATCTCACAAAGGACTGTGGCTTGCACGTCACGCCGCGCAGCCATCGGGTAGAACGGGTGGTATAGGCGTTTGTGCTCCACTAGAATCGCTCAGGATTCGACGGCTACAGTCGGACCTGAGAAGCGAACCCAACCTTGGGGCGTAAGAAGGCGCGTCACGCGATCCGCCGTGCGTGCGTCCAGAACGCATCCGGCCGGGTAACGTGGTCGAGGAGGAAATGCAGAACACCGACATCGCGAATCCGGACTACTTCCACAAGGTCGTTGATTGCCAATGGGCCTGTCCGGCACACACACCCGTCCCCGAATACATCCGACTGATCGCCGCGGGCCGCTATAGCGACGCGTACATGATCAATTGGAGGTCGAACGTGTTTCCGGGGATTCTCGGACGCACGTGCGATCGCCCCTGCGAGCCCGCCTGCCGGCGCGGCCGCGTCGAGAAGGAGCCGGTGGCGATCTGCCGCCTCAAGCGCGTCGCGGCCGACTTCAAGGACGATATCCGCGGGCGGCTGCCCAAGCCTGTCACGCACAAGAACGGCAAGAAGATCGCATTCGTCGGCGGCGGCCCCGCCTCGCTTGCGGTCGCGCGCGATCTGGCGCCGATCGGCTACACCTGCGTCGTGTTCGACCAGGATCCGAAGGCCGGCGGGATGATGCGCACGCAGATCCCGAAATTCCGCCTGCCCGAAAGCGTGATCGACGAGGAGTGCGACTACATCCTCAATCTCGGCATCGAGTTTCGCGGCGGCAAGCGCATCGACAGCCTGAAGGCCCTGCTCGCCGAGGATTTCGACGCGATCTTCGTCGGCTCAGGCGCGCCGCGCGGGCGCGACCTCGACATCCCGGGCCGCGAGGAAGCAAAAGCCAACGTCCACATCGGCATCGACTGGCTCTCGAACGTCTCGTTCGGCCACATCACCAAGATCGGCAAGCGCGTGATCGTGCTCGGCGGCGGCAACACCGCGATGGACTGCTGCCGCTCCTCGCGCCGCCTCGGCGGCGATGAGGTCACCGTCGTGGTCCGCTCCGGCTTCGAGGAGATGAAAGCCTCGCCGTGGGAAAAAGAGGACGCGATGCACGAAGGCATCCCGATCCTCAATTTCCTGGTGCCGAAGGAGTTCAAGCACGAGAACGGCAAGCTCACCGGCGTGCTGTTCGAGAAGGTGAAGGCCGAGTACGACGAGAAGAAGCGACGCAAGCTCGTCCCGTCCGGCGAGCCGGACCAGCTCGTCCCATGCGACGACGTGCTGGTCGCGGTCGGCCAGGAGAACTCGTTTCCGTGGATCGAGCGCGACATCGGCATCGAGTTCGACAAATGGGACATGCCCAAGGTCGATCCGAAGACCATGGCGTCGACCAATCCGAAGGTCTTCTTCGGCGGCGATGCCGCATTCGGGCCGAAGAACATCATCTGGGCGGTGGCGCACGGCCACGAAGCCGCGGTGTCGATCGACAAGCTCTTGTCGGGCGAGGACGTCAACGACCGGCCGCTGCCGGCCGTCGAGGTCGTCAGCCAGAAGATGGGCATCCACGAGTGGAGCTACGACAACGAAATCTCGGCCGACAAGCGCTTCCGCGTGCCGCTGCGCGACAAGGTGGTGGCGCTCGCCGACATCAAGGCCGAGGTCGAGCTCGGCTATGACGTGAAGCTCGCGCTGAGCGAGGCCTATCGCTGCCTGAACTGCGACGTGCAGACGGTGTTCTCGTCTTCGCTGTGCATCGAGTGCGACGCCTGCGTCGACATCTGCCCGATGGACTGCATCACGTTCACGCCGAACGCCGACGAGGCCGATCTGCGGACGCATCTCCAGGCGCCGGCGGCCAACCTGACCCAGGACCTCTATGTCGCGAACGGCCTCAAGACCGGGCGCGTCATGGTCAAGGACGAGGACGTCTGCCTGCATTGCGGGCTGTGCGCCGAGCGCTGCCCGACCGGCGCCTGGGACATGAAGAAATACCTCATCGATATGACGCACGCAGGAAAGCCATGCCAGCCAGCCCGATCAGCGGCGTAAACGACTTCGTCGTCCGCTTCGCCAACGTCAACGGCTCGGGCTCCGCGAGCGCAAACGAGCTTTTTGCCCGAGCGGTGCTGCGCATGGGGGTCCCGGTCTCCCCGCGCAACATTTTCCCGTCCAATATCCAGGGCCTGCCGACCTGGTACGAGGTGCGCATCTCGGGCGGGGGCCATCTCGGCGCGCGCGGCGGCGTCGACCTCATGGTCGCGATGAACCCGCAGACCTGGGACAAGGACGTCGCCTCCCTCGAGCCGGGCGGCTACCTGCTCCACGACTCGACGAAACCGATCCTGACCTCGCGGCTGCGCCAGGACATCAACGTGATCGGCGTGCCGCTCACCGAGATGTGCAACAAGGAATACTCCGACCCGCGCCAGCGCCAGCTGTTCAAGAACATCATCTATCTCGGCGCACTCTCGGCCCTCCTCGACATCGACCCGAACGAGATCGAAAAACTCTTCGGTGAGCAGTTCAAGGGCAAGGAAAAGCTGATCGCGCCCAACATCAACGCGCTGCAGATCGGCCGCAACTGGGCGCTCGCGAACCTCAAGTGCCCGTTGCCGATCCGCATCGAGCGCTCGAACGCGGTCGGCGACCGCATCTTCCTGGAGGGCAACGCGGCCGCGGCGCTCGGCGCCGTCTATGGCGGCGCAACGGTGTGCGCCTGGTATCCGATCACGCCCTCCTCCTCGCTCGCCGAGGCGTTCACACGCCACTGCAACCGCCTGCGCGTCGATACCGAGACCAAGAAAAACAAGTTCGCGATCGTGCAGGCCGAGGACGAACTCGCCTCGATCGGCGTCGTCATCGGCGCCGGCTGGAACGGCGCGCGCGCCTTCACGGCGACCTCGGGCCCCGGCATCTCGCTGATGCAAGAGTTCCTCGGCCTCGCCTACTTCGCGGAAATCCCCGCGGTGGTATTCGACGTGCAGCGCGCCGGCCCCTCGACCGGCATGCCGACGCGCACCCAGCAGTGCGACCTCCTCTCGTGCGCCTACGCGTCGCACGGCGACACCAAGCACGTGCTGCTCTTTCCCGAGAACCCGACCGAGTGCTTCGAATTCGGCGCGATCTCGTTCGACCTCGCCGACCGGCTGCAGACGCCGATCTTCATGCTGCTCGACCTCGAGATCGGCATGAACCATCACCTGTGCGCGCCGCTCAAATGGGACGACAGCCGCAAGTACGATCGCGGCAAGGTGATGACCGCGACCGATCTCGACGCCGGCAAGGACTTCGGCCGCTACCTCGACGTCGACGGCGACGGCATCCCGTTCCGCACCTATCCGGGCACGCATCCGACCAAAGGCTCGTTCTTCACCCGCGGCACCTCGCGCGATCGCTACGCGAAATACACCGAGGAAGGGGCGGCCTACGCCGACAACATGCAGCGCCTGCTGCGCAAGTTCGAGACCGCCAAGGATCTGGTGCCGCGCCCGCTGCAGGCGAACGCGTCGAAGCCGACCAAGTACGGCGTGATCTATTACGGCTCGACCGCGCCCGCGATGGACGAGGCGATCCACATGATCGAGGCGCAAGGCCACTTCGTCGACCGGCTGCGGGTGCGCGCCTTCCCGTTCCACTCGAGCGTGACGAGCTTCATCGCGGACCACGACTTCGTGTTCGTGGTCGAGCAGAACCGCGATGCGCAGCTGCGCTCCCTCATCGTCAACGAATTGAGCATCGATCCGGTGCGTCTCGTGCCCGTGCTGCACTATGACGGCACGCCGATCACGGCGCGGTTCATCGCGCGCGCGATCAGCGACAAGCTCGATACCCTCAAGGTGACGCCGCTGCGCAAGGTGGTTTCGTGACGAAGCATATCCACTCTCAACCGTCATGCCCGGCCTTGTGCCGGGCATCCACGTCTTCCTTGGTTGCGGCAAAGACGTGGATGGCCGGGACAAGCCCGGCCATGACGTATGATCTACAGGTGTCTCAATGACATATCTCGCCAAGCCGAAATTCCACCACCCGTCGCTGCCGAAGAACGCCCTCGGCTACACCCACCGCGACTACGAGGGTGCGATCTCGACGCTATGCGCGGGCTGCGGTCACGACTCGATCACGGCTGCGATCATCGAGTCCTGCTTCGAGCTCTCGATTGCACCGCATCGGGTCGCGAAGATCTCCGGCATCGGCTGCTCGTCGAAGACCCCGACCTACTTCCTCGGCAATTCACACGGCTTCAACTCGGTGCACGGCCGCATGCCGTCGGTGCTGACGGGCGCCAATCTCGCGAACCGCGACCTCATCTATCTCGGCGTCTCGGGCGACGGCGACTCGGCCTCGATCGGCTTCGGCCAGTTCGCCCACGCGCTGCGGCGCGGCGTCAACATGGTCTACATCGTCGAGAACAACGGCGTGTACGGCCTCACCAAGGGGCAATTCTCGGCCACCGCCGATCGCGGCTCGAAGTCGAAGCGCGGTCTCATCAACTCCGACAGCCCGATCGACATGGTCGCGATCGCGCTTCAACTCGGCGCGACCTATGTGGCGCGCTCGTTCTCCGGCGACAAGGACCAGCTGGTGCCGCTGATCAAGGGCGCGATCGAGCACGAGGGCGCGGCCTTCATCGACGTGATCAGCCCCTGCGTCGCATTCAACAACCACGTCGGCTCGACCAAAAGCTTCGATTACGTGCGCGAGCACAACGAAGCCGTGAACCGGCTCGACGTGATCACCGGCCGCGCCACCATCCACCTCGACCAGGCGCCCGGCACCGTGCAGGTGGTCGAGCAGCACGACGGCTCGCGCCTCGTGCTGCGCAAGCTCAACGAGGATTACGACGTGAGCGACCGCCTCGCCGCGATGACCTTTTTGCAAAGCCACGCGGCCAAGGGCCAGATCGTCACCGGGCTGATCTACCTCGAGAACGAGGCCGAGGATCTGCACGGCAGCCTCAACACGATTGCGGCCCCGTTGAACGCGCTCAACGAGCAGGAGCTCTGCCCGGGCTCCTCCGCGCTCGACAAGATCAACGCGAGCCTGCGGTAGGCCACGCTGCCACGTCGCCGCCCAGCGTTCGTTCGATCCAATGCATTGCGTCATCGCCGGGCTTGTCCCGGCCATCTACGTCTTTGCGCCGACGAAAAGGCATGGATGCCCGGCACGAGGCCAGGCATGACGAGATGGTTCCCTAATTCGAAATCTCGCGCGTAGCCGGGCTGCGCCCTCTACTCCCCGACCCGCGCGCGCCCGATGCTGTCATAGACGAAGCCGAGCTCCGCCATCTCGTCAGGCTGGTAGACATTGCGCAGGTCGATCAGCACGGGATGCTTCATCGACTGCTTGATCCGCTCGAGGTCGAGCGCGCGGAACTGCTCCCATTCCGTGACGATGACGAGGGCGTCGGCGCCGTCGGCGCACGCATAGGGCCCGTCCGCGAAGACGACGTCGGGGAATTCGCCGTCGGCATGCGCCATGCCGGCCGGATCGTAGGCGCGTACCCTGGCGCCCATGTCCTTGAGCGCGGTGATCAGCGGGATCGAGGGCGCCTCGCGCAGATCGTCGGTGTTGGGCTTGAACGTGAGGCCCAGCACCGCGATGGTCTTGCCGCGCAAGTTGCCGCCGAGCGCGTTCGAGACCTTGCGCGCCATGGCGCGCTTTCTCTGGTCGTTGACGGCCGCGACCGTCTCGATGATGCGCAACGGCGCGGCGAAATCCTGCCCGGTCTTGATCAGCGCGAGCGTGTCCTTGGGAAAGCACGAGCCGCCGAAGCCCGGGCCCGCGTGCAGAAACTTGCCGCCGATGCGGTTGTCGAGGCCGATGCCGCGCGCGACCTCCTGCACGTCGGCGCCGACCTTCTCGCACAGGTCCGCGACCTCGTTGATGAAGGTGATCTTGGTGGCGAGGAATGCATTCGCGGCGTACTTGATGAGCTCGGCGGTGCGCCGCCCGACGTAGAGGATCGGCGCCTGGTTGAGATAGAGCGGTCGATAGACGCTCGTCATCACGGCCTTGGCGCGTTCTTCGGTGAGGCCGACCACGATGCGGTCGGGATGCTTGAAGTCCTGGATCGCGGCGCCCTCGCGCAAAAATTCCGGATTGGAGACGACCGCGACGTCGGCGTCGGGACGCGCCTCGCGGATGATGCGCTCGACCTCGTCGCCGGTGCCGACCGGCACCGTCGATTTGGTCACCACCACGGTAAAGCCGGTCAACGACGCCGCAATCTCGCGCGCCGCCGCATAGACATAGGTGAGATCCGCGTGCCCATCGCCGCGCCGCGACGGCGTGCCGACCGCGATGAACACCGCCTCGGCCTCGGAGACCGGGCCTTTCAGATCGGTCGCGAAATCGAGCCGGCCGCCCGCGACGTTGTCGGCGACCAGGCGGTCGAGGTCGGGTTCGTAGATCGGGATCTGCCCCTTACGCAGCGCCGTGATCTTGCGCTCGTCCTTGTCGACGCACGTGACGTGATGGCCGAAATCGGCAAAGCACGCGCCGGAAACGAGGCCGACATATCCGGTGCCAATCATCGCGATACGCATAGCTACCTCTGGGTCGTCATGCCCGGGCTTGTCCCGGGCATCCACGCCTTAAGACGGCGTCTGACAAAAGGAAGACGTGGATGGCCGGACAAGCCCGGCCATGACGTCGTGGAATGATTACACCCCCAACTGCGTCGCCAGCTCTTCCAGGCTCTTCGCAGCGTGATCGGTCGGCACCTTCGGCGCCGGCTCGCCCGTGTTGGGGCCATATTCGTTCGGCCGCGCCACGTGGGCGGTGGCGAGGCCCTGGGAGGCCGCGGCCTTGAGATCGTTCGAATGCGCCGCGACCATCATGCATTCGTTCGGCGCGAGACCGAGCGCCTCCGCGGCCGCGAGGTAGACACGCGGCTTGGGCTTGTAGTCGCCGGCGATCTCGGCGCCGAGGATGGCGTCCCACGGCAGGTTGTTGCGGCGCGCGAGATCGACCATCAGCGAGATGTTGCCGTTCGACACCGGCGCGAGGCGGAAACGCTTCTTCAGGCGCGCGAGCCCGGGCGCGACGTCCGGCCAGGTGTCGAGGCGATGCCAGGCGAGATTGAGGTTGCGCAGCGTATCTTCGCCAAGGCCCGTGAGATTGAAGCGCGGCAGGATGCGCCCGAGGTTGCGCCGATGCAGGACGTCGAGCTTGGAGAACGGGATCTTGCCGGAACGCACCTCCTCCATGCCGGGCTGGTACTCGCCGCGCCAGGCGTCCGCGAAGGCGATCCAGTCGATCTTGTCGTGGCCGAGCGGCGCCAGGATCGCCTTGGCCTCGCGCGCAATGCCGCTGCGCCAATCGGCGAGCGTGCCGAACACATCGAAGAACAGCGCCTCAACGGCCATCTTGGAGTCCCTATGCTTTTGCGCCTGATCTCGTCCGGATCACGCGCTCACGGTGAACCGCGCGACCGCCGCCTCGTCGACCTCGACGCCGAGGCCGGGCGCATCGGGCAACGCCACCAGCCCGTCTGCGATCTCGAGCGGCACCTTGACGATGTCATGCGCAAGATAAAAGTGGGTGAGGCTCACGCCCCAGCCGACCGAGGGCACCGCGCAGGCGAGGTTGATCGCAGCAGCCGACGCGATGCCGGATTCGGCGATCTTCGCCGCCACATTGAGCGCGAGGCCGCGTCGCTCGGCGAGGCGCGCGGCCTCGACCGCGACGCTCATGCCGCCGAGCTTGATGAGCTTGAGCGAGAGCCCGCCGGCGCCCGCGTCGGCATGCGCGCTCACGTCGGCGAGCGAATGGATGCCCTCGTCGGCCCCGAGCGGGATCGGCGAAATGCGCGCGAGCGCCGCAAGGCCGTCGAGATCGTGGGAGCTGAGCGGCTGCTCGAGAAACATGAGACGCGCCTCGCGCGTGCCCTCGAGGTAACGCCGCGCGTCCTCGCGCGTGAAGCCGCAGTTGGCGTCGGCGCAGATCGGCAACTCGGGCCCGAGCGTCTCGCGCACCGCCAGCGTCGCGGCAATATCGCCATCGAGCGATTTGGCGCCGACCTTGACCTTGAAGAAGCGAAAGCCCTCGGCGAGCTTGGCGCGCGCCTCGGCCGCGTCCTCGGCGGGCGTCGCATTGCCGAGCAGCCACATGGGCGCGACCGCATGGCGGCGTGCGCCGCCGATGATCTCGATTGCCGGTAGACCGGCGGCGCGGCCCGCGAGATCGAGAAGCGCGAGCTCGATCGCCGAATGCGCGCCGGTGTTGCCCATCAGCGCCGCGCCGAGCCGGCGCATCAGCGCCGGCCCCGACCAGACGTCGACGCCGATGACCAGCGGCGCAAGATAGCGAACGGCCGCGACGAGCCCGCCCAGGGTATCGCCCGTCATGGTCGGCGCGGACGCCGCCTCGCCCCAGCCCACGACGGTTCCGTGCGCACCCTCCGCCTCGATGCGCACAAGCACATTGTCGGCGGTCGCGATGGTGATGCCCGCCATCTTCATCGGCTTCTTGAGCGGCAGTGCGACCGCGACCGCGTCGACGTGGCGCACGATGAGCGGCGGACGCTCCGCGACCCGCTCGGCGAGACGTTGCGCAGGTTGCATATGCTTGGTCATCAGGGCGCGATCCCGTTGGGCTGGGAAGATTCAGGGGACATTAGAGGAGTTTGCTTGCCGATTGAATGACTTCGACAGCGGCGCTCACGAGAGGCGGCAGGCCGCCGGCACGGGTGATTTGCCGGGACGCGCGCAAGACGGCGCCATGCCGCCATCATGGATAAGCTTCGCCCCCCGAATCCATTGAAATTATTTCTGTTTCGCCGGTTGTCCGCATCAAATGCCAGGACCTTGCCCAACCGCCGTTGCCGATGCGCTGTGCTGCAAAGACATGCGTCATTGCGGTACGGTGATGCAACCGGGAGCCGGAGGGAGGGTTAACGTGCAATCCGTCACCGCGTCCGCAATGGCCGCCGCGCTGCTGCAGGTCGCGCTGGAGTCCGCCGTCTTCATTGGGGCCCTGACCCTCCTTGCGGCACCCGCCATGAAATACTTCGCGCGGCCCATCCCGATCGCGATGTCGGCGTTGGTGCTGTTCGTATCGGGTTACGCCGTGTTCCTGGTCATCACGGTCGGCTGGATGATGCTGCGTGCGGCGGGGGTGACCTTTCGAGCGCGCTGAGCGGGATCACGGCTTTTGCCGGACTGTTCATCGTCGGTTGGATCGTCAACCGATATGCCGCGCGCAACTACGGCATTGCGACGAAATTTCCGAGCCACGGCTTCAAGGTCACGTTGAGTACGCTTGCCGGCAAGTGGATCATCACCGGCATTGGCTATGCCCTCCGGTTCATGGCGCAGTGACGCCGACGGCGCCCTTCGGTTCAGTGTTACCGATTTTAGAGGCTGGCCGAGCGCGGCAGCGGATTCGCCGGTAACCCGCGGACGGCGTGCGATTTTTCCCCCACCCCGCAGCGCATCGGCATGAACCTTTGGCGGTAAGGGCAGACACATGGCCACGGCTTCCGCGCAAATCGCGGTGCTTCTGCCTCGCCCCCTATGACGGCGGCGTCACGAAGACCGCGAGCGCGCATGAGCGTGGCGATCGGGCGTGCGCCCGTCCGTCGGTGCATTGGCAATGCGGAGATGGAACCATGGACACGCAAGGACGCAACGAGTTGAAGCAGTTCAATCCGGAGCGCAACCGGCAGGATGCGCGCGCGAAAACCGCGGGCGAAGCCGTTGCCGAATCCCTCATGGCCCCGATCTTCCCGGCGCCCGCCGCGCCGCAGGCCGACGCTGTCGCCACCCGCGCCAGGTCGTGGTTCTCGGTCGTGACCGTTCTCACCATGATCGCGCTCGCGGCCTGCGCGGCCGCCGCCGTCGCGGCCGCCTACGGCCCGGTGTTCACGCAGCCGATGATGGGCCCGTGACGCACCGCGCGACGTCACAACTTAGGTCATGGCCCGGCATAGCCCATGTCCCGGCCATCCACGACTTCCCGCCTGAAGCGTGATGTAACTGAAACTACACCGGCTCGAGCGGCCGAGGCTCGCCATTCGGCAGCTCGGCCGCAATTGTGTCGCCGGGCCGCACATCGCCGCCGGCGAGCACGATCGCCATGACGCCGGATTTGCGCACGAGGCGGCCGGCCACATCGCGTGCGAGCACAGCACCCATCAGGCCGGGCTGGAAATCGTCGAGCTGGCTGCACGGATTGCGCAGCCCGGTGAGCTCGACCACCGCGTCGACGCCGAGCCGCAGCCGCGTCCCGGTCGGCAACGCGAGGAGGTCGATGCCGCGCGTCGTGACATTCTCGCCAATCGCTCCCGGCGAGACGTCGAAGCCGCGTTGGCGCAGCTCGGCAAAGAGCTCCTCATGCAAGAGATGCACCTGGCGCAGGTTCGGCGCGAGCGGATCCTTGCGCACGCGCGAGCGGTGCTTGACGGTTTCGCCGAGATGAGCGTCGCCCTCGACGCCGACCCCGGCGACGAGGCGGATGGTGAGCATCGTCGGCTTGCTGAACGTGTGCCGCGCGCTACGGCTGACCGCGGTGACGACGGCATTCATGCTGCGTGGTTTTCCTCGGCGACGGACGACTCTTCAGGTGGAACCTTAAAGCACCTCGGCGGCGCATGGAATCGCCGTGTCGCCGCCGCTGAACGCGTTGCGGTTCCACTCAACTTCACGCGACTGCGGGCGGGTACATGATCGTGCGGCAGGAACGTCCGCGCCGATTCCTGCGTTTCCGTCCTGGCGAACCGGATCGGCAACCGGGAACCGCGCGGAGGAACTCATGCGATCGGCAGAAGAGCTTCAGGTCGAGTTGGTGCGCACGCGCCGGCGACTTCATCGGGTGGCCGGCATCATGACCGTCGTGTTCTTGGCGGGCCTCGCGGTCGTGTTCGCGGCCGTCGGCGGCGCGCTGGTGGTCGTGGACAAACGCGCCGCGCAGACGCTGCTGCCGGCGCCCAGCGGCCAACCGCACGCCGAGGCGACCGCGTCGCAGCGTGCGCCCGCGACCAAGAATACGCAGTCGTCCCCGACCGCCGCGAATACGCAATCGTCCGCGACAGCCGCAGCCGCGGGTGCAAGCGCCGGTGGGGGTGCCGGCGCACACGCGAGCGCCGCGCCGCAAGAGACGGTAGCAGCCGCGCCCGCGAGCAATCCGCCACCGCCAACCCACACGCCGGCGACCGCCCCGTCGAGCACAGCCACCACGACGGCCGCGACCAACCCGACGCCGCCCGCGTCACCCGCGCAGCCGCCCGCGCAAGCTCATGCGCAGGCGCCCGCCCCGGCGAGCACACCGACCGCGACGGCCGCGAGCAATCCGACGCCGCCCGCGTCACCCTCGCAGCCGCCTCCGCCAGCGCACCCGCACGCGCCCGCGCCCTTGAGCCCAACCACCGCCACGGCCGCCACCAGCCCGACACCGCCGGCGTCGCCCGCGCAACCGCAGACCCATCCACAGCAACATGCGGTCGCGGAATCCGGCCGCTCCGGGACCCATGCGGCGCAGCCCGCGGCTGCGCCCGTCGCCCGGCCGGCGCCGCCGATCGACACCAAGCACGCGGCGCGCACGCACCCATCGCACGAGCGCCAGACCACCCGCGAACGGCAGATCGCCAAGGATACGCAAGATCATCGCGATGACGATGCCGCCGCCAACGATCCCCGCCACGAGGCGCGCTCGACGGTCGGCGCGGCGCCGAACGATACCGCGCAGCGCACGCCGGATGTGCGCGCGCGCCGACGCAGCTACGTGCGAGAACGCCCGGACGACGAGGAAGCGGCCGACGCACGAGGTCCACAGCGCGTGATCGTCCTCGGCCCACGCGAGCGCTACGCCCCGCGTCCGGACGACGAGCGCGACGACGACCAGGGCGAACCGCCGCGCCAGCGCAGCCTGTTCGGCGGGGTCCTCGGCAGTATCTTCGGGCCGCGCGACGAATAAGGATGACGACGTCGGGACTACAATAATTCTGATGGCCGGGCGCTGCCCGGCCATCAGCGTCATTATTGCCGAGTTGCCGAGCGCATTTCACCTGGCATTTGCGCTATCGGCGGCGAGCGGGCCGAGGGCGGCCGGAACGCCTCAAGGCTTCTGAAATTTCAGCACGAACTCGTCGACCTTGATCGGCGAGCGGAAGACGATCGCGGTGCGCGGGTCGTCGGGGTTGCGCAAAAAATCGCCGGAGCCGATGAACTTGAACCCGGCGGCCTCGAGCTCGGCGCGCACGGTCGCCTCGGCGATGCGGTGATAGAGCTTGCCGACCTTGTCGGCATCGTCAGGGCGCGCCGAATGATCGGCGATGACGAGAATTCCGCGCGGCTTGAGCGCTGCGAACAGCGCCTTGTCCATCTTGGCGCGGTCGACACCCATGTAGGTCGTATCATGATAGGCGAACAAAAACGTAATGAGGTCGAGCGGCGGCAGGCCGGCCGCCGGATCCTCGTAGGGCTTGATCCACGCGACCGCGGCCTTCATCGCGGGCGATGCGAGCCGCGCCTCGAATTTCTGGTTGGGCTTGTCGTTCTGGCCCCACACCTTGCCGCTCGGGCCGACCGCGCTCGCGATCAGCTCAGTCGAGTATCCGGCGTCCGCACCCATGTCGAGCACGTTCCAGCCGGTCTTCGGGCCGATGAAGGCGAGCAGCTTGGGCGCGTCGCGGCGTTTGTCGGTCTGCCGGTCGGCATCGCTGCGGTCGCTCGCGGCGAGGATCGCGTTGTAGTCCTGAGCGTGTGCCGCGATCGGCGCGCCAAATCCGAGCAGCGAAAAGACGACCACAAGGCCGCGGAGCGCCGAAGCACGGCGATGAAACGTGACAGGCATGGAATGTCTCCCGATGAAGGCGCCGACCATCGCAGAAAGCCCCGCAATTGCAACGCAGACGAGGCCCCGTCGCATTTTGGCCCCTGAAACGCTACATCCGTACCAGGAGCGCCGCGAACCTGCGCAGACTATCAATATGAGCGTGTTGCCTCGATGACGGATCGCGCCCTGCCCTCGCCTGCGCTCGCGGACGTCGTCGGCGACTTCGGCCTCCTCCACGACGCCTACCACAAGGGCACGCTGATCAGCGACGGCCCGGGCGGCGACCTTGCCAGGAAGCTCGTCGGCGAGGGCAAGGACATCTTCCGCTTCCGCCGGCTCTTTCTCCTGCTCGACGCGCTCCTGCGCAATCGCATCGGCCGCCTCGCCGGCCGCGACGACGGTTTGCGCCACGTCGTCGTCTTCGGCGGCAACAATGTGGGCAAGAGCACGATCATCAACATCCTGGCCGGCCGCCGCGTCGCCAGCGTGAGCCCGGAAGGCGGCCACACCCGCCACGCCGAGGCGTTCGTGCCGGCCGACGCCGCCGACAAGACCACCCTGTTCGGCCACAACCCATATGCGTTTCGCCGCCTTACCCCGCACACCGGCGACGGCTTGGCGCAGGCCCCGCTCGACCAGTACGGCATCAGCCGGCTCGCCTCCGACGTGCTGCCAGACGACATCGTGCTGTGGGACACGCCGGACTGCGACGCGGTCGGCTCGGAAACCTACCTCGTCTCGGTCATCGAGGCGGTCGCGGCCGCCGACGTGCTCATCTACGTCACGTCGGGCGAGAAATATTCGGTCGAGCACCTGGTCGAATGGTTTCTGCTGCTGCACGGCACCGGCATCGACATGCTCGAATGCCTCAACCGCACCGCGACGCGCGACCACGCCCGCGTGATCGAGAGCCAACGCACGCGCTTCTTGCTGAAGGCGGCGGCGGCGCTCGGCGTTCCGGTGCCGAATCCCCGCGTGGTCGGCCTGAGATTCATGGTCGAGGGCGAGGAAGAAGATCTCTGGGACCCGCAGCAGCATCCGGAAGCCGACAAGCTGCGCCGCGAGGTGCTCGCCCTGCTCGATCGGCGCGACCGTGCCGCGGGGCTCGGCCGCACCCTCGACTTCGTGCGTCGCCATATCGATGCCATCCTCGAGCCGGCGCGGATCGAGACCGCGGCGATCACCGGCTGGGCGGACGAGGTTGACGACGCGGTCAGGCTGTTCGCCACCGTCTACGAGCAGGAATATCTGACGTCCGATAAGACGATCGATCCGATCAGCCGGCTCAACGTGCAGATCCTGGAGTTGCTCAACCCGGATATCCCGGGCCTGCAGCAGGCGCTCACCGCGCTGAGCTGGGCCGCGCGCTGGCCCGCCAAGATCACCATCAAGGCGATCGGCCATATCTACCAGGCGGTCACGGGCGCGGCGCAGAAGTCCGGCAAGGACGCGCCGAAGGAGCTTGTCGCCTACACGGATGCACACACCGCCGTGCTCACCCGCCTTTCCGCCGTCATCGAGGCCGCGCGCGAGGAGCCACGCCATCATCCGTTCTGGGACGCGCTCGACGCCGCCTGGAAAGACGAGTTCGAGGCGCTCAACGAGCGTTTCGTCGCGTTGGTCGCGCACCACATGGAGGAGACTGATCGCGCGATCGTCGCCACCGCGGCACAGATCATCGAACGGCTCCGCTCGCGCCCGAACCTGCTCAAGGCGCTGCAAAGCGCCCGCATCGCCGCGACGGTCGGCGGCATCGCGGTGTCGTTCACGCTGCCGCATGCCGGCACCTTTGCGTACAACCTGCTGGAGGAGTCCGTGCTCGGCCCCGTGATGGCGGTATGCGTCGACACCGCGACGCAGGGCGCGATCGCGGCCTATGTGAAGAAATGCGAAGCCGACCTGGTCGCCAAGCTCAAGCAGGATGCCATGACGAATGCGCTTACGCTCTACGGCGAGGCCGTCGACCGCATCGCGCAGGTCGCCAAGCTGCGCGCCGGCACCCTCGGCCTCGACCCGGCGGTGCTGCGGCGGCTGCCTGAGGAGCTGGGCGCCTTCGCGCGCGCGACCGAGACCCTGCCGGCGAGGATCGCATGAGTGCTGCCTGGGCGGACAGCGGGGCCCTGCTCGCCGGGATCGCGCAATGGAGCACGGAGCTGTCCGAGCGCGCGCTGCGTGACGACACCCAGCTTGCCGAGCTGGCCGCCGAGCTGGCGCAATCGCACGGCGAACGGCTCGACCTGGCGACCGACGCGATCCTGGTGGTGCTGCTGTGCGGGCCGACAGCCGTCGGCAAGTCGACGCTGATCAACGCGCTCGCGGACGCCGAAATCTCGCGCCCCGGCCTCGGCGCGACCACCAGCGCGGCCGTGATCTATCTGCATGAGGACGACAACCCCGAGCGGCTGTTCGAGTACGGCAAGGAGATCGGCGAGCTCGCGCGCGCGCCGCAGACGATCGTGCGCCACCGCCGGCCGGAGCTCCTGCACAAGGTGCTGATCGACACCCCCGATATCGACAGCGTGGTGCGCGACCACCGGGCACTGACGGGCGCGCTGGTGCATGCCGCCGACCTGGTGCTGTTCGTCACCACGCCCGAGCGCTACCGCGACATGCAGGCGGCCCAGTGGGTCGAGGAGCAGAGCGCGCAGCGCGCCATGGCGTTCGTCCTCAACAAGTGGGATCGCGCATCGCTCGGCCTGCAATGGACGGAGCGCGCCCGCGTCGAGCATGATTTCCGCCGTGTCCTCGCAGGCAATGGATTTACGGCGTCGCAGATCTTCAAGGTGTCGTGCGTCACGACGACGGGTGACGAAAGGGACGGCAATGGCGCCGGCGAGAACGACCTGCCGGCGCTGCGCGATTGGCTTGCGCGCGGGCTCGACCGGTCGGCCTCCGCCGCCATCCAGGATCGTCGCCGCGTGGGGGCGTGGGGTCGCCTCGCGGCCGCAGTTACCACGAACATCCCCTCCCCGATCAGTGATGCGCCCTGGGTGAAGGAAGCATTCGAGGTATTCGCGAGCGTGCGCCAGCAGGCGGTGGCGCCGATCCGCATCACCGCGATCGAGGTCGCGAGCGCGCTCGGCGAGCGCTCGGTGTGGCCCGCAAGCCCGGGCCTGTTCGGCACCTACGGGCGGTTCCTCGCCTGGTGCGCGGCGCTGCGGCAGAACCCCTGGTACAACCCGTTCGGTTTCGGCCGCTCGCCGGCCGCTGACGCGCACGACGGCACTACCGATGCGCCTGCCGCGCCCGCCGCGTTCGGCGCCGCGCTGCCGGCATTGCTGGCCGACGCGGTGCGCGCCCTGCGCTATCGCCGGATCGCCCATTCGCTGCCCCTCAAGGTGGTGGACGCGCAATGGGACAACGAGCTCGCAAGCGTGCCGGAGCGTATCGCGGCGCTTCCGGCCGCAACCTTGGCGGATGTCGTTGCCAACGCTTCGGCGCTGAGCTTCCGCCGAGCCTGCGGGATCGTCGCCATCGCGGCAATCGAGCTCGCGATCCTTGCGGTGCTCGGCTTCGCGATGTGGCAGGTCGGGCTCGGCTTCGTGACCGGGCAGTACGCCTCGTCGGGGCTGATCTACAGCACGGCCACGCTGGTGATCCTGCTGCTGCTCGCCGGTCACATGCTGGCGAACTTTTTCTTTCCGTCCCTGCGCAAACGCTTCCAGGCCGAGCTCACCGGCCGCCTGCAGGCCGGCATCGAGCATAGCTGCGGCCGGATGGAGGCCGCCCTGCACGAGCACGTCACCGCAATCGATCGCCTGGCCGCGCAGGGCCGTGACGTCCAGGGCGCGATCGACCGCTGCGTACAGTCGCTGCGGCGCAACGCCGACGGCGCCGCGATCGATCGCTTGTTCGGCCGGAAGGCGGTGGCTATGCCTGCCGTGGCGGAAAACGCGACGCCGGCTTCGCCCGTCTCTCCACCGCGACGCACGCCGAAATTCGAATGATCGCTTGCACCCAATGACGCAGTGAGCCAACCGATGTCCGAGATCGACCGCTGGAACGAGCGCTTTGCGGCGCCCGGCTACCTGTTCGGCACGCAGCCGAATGCCTTTTTGGCCAGCCAGGCACACCGGCTGCTGCGCGGCGCCAAGGCGCTCTCGATCGGCGACGGCGAAGGGCGCAACGGCGTGTTTCTCGCCGAACGCGGTCTCGACGTACTGGCGGTCGATTTCTCTCCCGTTGCGCTCGCCAAATCGCGCCAGCTCGCGGCGGATCGCGGCGTCGCGCTGCGCACCGAACAGACCGACATCCTCGGCACCTGGACCTGGCCGACCGCGGCATTCGACATCATCGTCGCGATCTTCATCCAGTTCGCAACCGAAGCGGAGCAACCAGTCCTGTTCGCCAATATCAAACAGGCGCTCAAGCCGGGCGGACTCCTGCTCATGCAGGGCTATCGCCCGGAGCAGCTCGCCTACGGCACGGGTGGACCGCGGACGGTCGGTAACCTCTACACCCGCGTCCTGCTCGAAGCGGCGTTCGCGGCGTTCGCCACCCTCGACATCCGCGAGCATGACGACGTCGTGCACGAAGGCAGCGGCCATAACGGCATGTCGGCGCTGATCGATCTGGTGGGGAAGAAGTAACGGCGGGCGGTGCTGGTGCCGACGCTGGGCGTTCAGGACGCCCTGCCCTCACGCGTCACGCGCCAGCAGCGGTTTCTTCGACGAATTCGAGACCATGCGGACCATCATAGAAGCGGCCCGAGAGGATGCCGTCGATCTCTCCGCTCGCAACGCCGATGCGGACCGAAAAGCCGCAGACGTGGCCGGCCGCGCGTTGGCTCGGCGCGCACGCGAGCTTGGTGAAGCCGAGGATGTCGAATGCGTCGGTGTGTGTCGCGCGGATCTTAGCGACCATCGCGTCGCCGCTGGTCTTGGCAACGAAATCGAGCGCCGAGCGCACCTCGCCGGCGAGCGTCGCCTGAAAGGCGCGCTGCATCGCAGCCTCGCTCGGCTCATCGGAAAAGCAGGTCGCGCCGAATATGCCGACGAGCAGCGCCGGCACCGTCCAGACACGCATTGCGGAAATCCCCCCTCGACACTGCCGCGAAGATGCCACAAAGAGCTTGCGTCCCCGTTTGACCGGTCGCTGCAATTTTAACGGTTGGGGAATCTTTCACCCTGTCATGGCCAGGAAGCGTGCCGCTGCATCGCCGATACCCCCGCTTGATCGCCGCTCGTTCTCCCGCGATAGAATGCGGCGGCCACGCCAGTTTCCAGCCCATAAGACACCCACCGAAAAACGCCCGAGGAACGCCCATGCCTGCCAAACTCAAGCCCCGCCTGCCCGCCATCCCGGACGACAAGCTCACGGCCCGGCAGAAGGAGCTGATGGAGGCGATCCGATCCGGCCCGCGCGGGCGGGTCAGCCAGGGCGGCCCGTTCGGGGTCTACTTGCACGCGCCCGAATTCGGCGATCTCGTCCAGAAGCTCGGCGCCCACAGCCGCTACCATTCCGGCCTTGCGCCGCGCCTCTCCGAATTCGCCATCCTGTGCACGGCGCGGCAGTGGCGGGCGCAGTATGAATGGCATGCGCATGCCGCGATCGCCGAGAAGGCGGGCGTCGCGCCCGAGGTGATCCGCGACGTGAAGGCCGGCCGCGCCCCCAAGAAAGGCACCAAGGAGCAGCGCGCGATCTACGATTTCGTCGCAGAGCTCTACAAGACGCGGCGCGTGAGCGAGCGTACTTACAAGCGCGTGCACGCCTTCCTGGGCGACAGCGGCATGGTCGAGCTGGTCGGCATCCTCGGCTATTACGGCTTGGTTGCCATGATGCTCGACGTGTTCAACGTGCCACTGCCCGAAGGCGCGACACCGGCTTTTCCGGAGAAATAGCGCGTACGTCATTGCGGGGAGCGCACCGATCTCGGATTTACCCGAGATCGGCATCTATGATGCGCAAGTCGAGCAAGCCCGACTTGCGTCGCGACGAAGCAATCTCCATCCGCGTGCGCATGACGCACGAGGTTGCTTCGGCGCCTTGGCGCCTCGGAATGGCGAGAATTAAGCGCTGGCGGCAGTGCGCGCGGGCTCGGATGCCTCGACCGGCGCCACATCGGCAGGCTGGGCCTTGGGCTTGTTCATGCGCTGCTGCAGCAGCGCCATGAAGTCCTGCATTGGCATGGCCGGCGCGATCAGGTGGCCCTGGCCGAAGTCGCACCCCATGATCTGCATCGCCTGGAGGTCGGCGACCGTCTCGATGCCCTCCGCGACCGCGGCGCTGCCGAAGCGGTGGGCAAGGTCGATCGCGGTCTGGCAGATCGCCGCATTGGTCGGATCGCCGGCGGAGCCTTTGACGAAGCTCGAGTTGAGCTTGAGCTCCGCGAATGAGAGCTCGCGCAGGCTGGAGAAGGACGAATAGCCGGCGCCGAAATCGTCAATCGCGACCGAGATGCCGCTCACCCGCAGCTTGGCGGCGATCTCCTGGCTGCGACGAATGTCGCGCACGATCTGGTCCTCGGTGACCTCGACGATCAGGCCCGGCCAGTATTCTGCCTTCGGGCGGTTCTCAGTGACGATCTTGTCGACCGGCAGGCGGTCGAGCAGATTCACCGGCACATTGATGGCGAGCCGCAGGTTGAAGCCAGCCTCGTCGAACAGGGCCCAGTCGCGCAGGACGGTGAGCAGCGCCTGCTCGGTAAACCGCGCCACGATCTCATCGCCCATTCCCGGCACGAGGCCCGCCGCCAGCGGCACGCCCTTCTCGGGATCGCGGATGCGTGCGAACGCCTCGGCGCCCGCGAGGCAGCGTTGCTTGATGTCGATCTTGGGCTGATACCACACCTCGAGGCGTGCCTCGCCCGACGCGGCACCGAACGGCTCGCTCGGCTGCGGCGGCGCCGGAGGTGCAAGCGGTGCGACGGGTGTATGGGCTCCAGGAGATCCAGGCGGCGTGACGCCAGCCATCGGCGCTTGCGCCGGCTCACCGGCCGTCAGCGCCGCAAGCACGCGCTCCAGACTGGCCTTGGTGTCGTCGACCACCATGTCACGACCTTTATGGATGTCCCGCCCGGGAGATAGCGGAATTGTCTTAAGCTTTGGTATTACGGCGAGAAAGCGCGATTTCGATCGCGGCCGTTAACTCCGGGCTAACCGCGGCGACGCGCGCGCCGTACCGGTATTCCGCCTCCCCGCACGGGTGGTCGGCTCTTAGGGGGAGAAGGCGCGCGCGGTGCCGAGCGGCCATCAGTGCATGTGCATTCCGCCGCCGTGCGGCGGCGGACCACCGATCCCCTGCACGGCATATTCGATATTGACGGTGCCGGCCTTCTCGAACGTGAGCGTGCCCTTCACCTTCTCGCCGGCCTTCAGCGAATGTTTGAGGCCGAACATCATCACGTGATTGCCGCCGGGCGTCAGCTGCACGGTCTCGCCCGGCTTGATCTCGATGCCTTGCGCAAGCGGACGCATGGTCATGACGCCGTTCCTCATGCTCATCTCGTGCACCTCGGCGTGGTCCGCGACCGCGGAGGTAACGCCGATCAGTCGATCGGGCGCCGTCCCCTTGTTGGTCACCGTGAAATAACCGGCGCCGACGGTCGCGCCGCCGGGGGTCGCGCGCGACCATGCATTGTCGATCACCATCGTGGCCGAATGGTCGGCTTGCGGCGATGGCTCGGCGCCGTACGCCGCGAGCGTGAGCGCTGCCGCGGTCATCAGGGTTGTCAGGATCGCATTCGTTGGCAGGAAGTGCGTTCGCATGGTTTGCATTGGGTCCATCGTTGATCTGGAGCTTTCGGTAACGGCGGCGCGGCCGCGCGGGCCGGGCAGCGCCGATGGGAAGGACTGGCTGGCGCAGCGCGCGCCGAGAATCAGGCCGGCGGCCCCCGCGCAAGACCCGCACGCGCGACGCCGCGCGGGACAGGTTCTGCGAGATACGGCTGCCGCATCACAGTACCGGGGTCGGCCATCCGGGCAACCGATGGCGCATTCGTCGGCAGTGCGGCGCCGCCGGCACATGCGAGCGTGCAGAGCGCACATCCGATACCATGATGGGGTGTTGCGGGCGGGACGGACTGCGAGGCACCACCGCTGCGTTCACCTGCGCAGATGACCGCGGCCGCCGCGGCGCCCGGCGACAACGCGACCGCGGCGGCAAGGAGCGCCTGGAGCGCGAGCCCATAGGCCGCGACAAGCGCGATCAGCCGCCGATGTAGGCCGGTGCGGAACATGGCACTATTGTAGCGGCAGCCGGTCCGCTGCGCCACGCACGCAGCCGCCGTGGCGGTGCGACGTCGATGCAGGGTTAGGGCGGCGTTTGCGCCCGCTCAGTGCAGGCGGATCGACTGGCCGCGCCATGACACGGCGGTGCCGCGGAATGCCAGGATGCGTCGGCGCGCGAAAGCGGCACAGCCGAGCACGACGAGCAGAATCGGCCAGGTCCACAGGCCGATATGGTCGTCGAGCGCATCGCCGAACACGGCGATGAGATAAAGCATCATCACGACGTAGGATGCCGAGACGAAGATGGTCGCGAGCGTGAAGCGCGCGAACGAAACCCGCGCCCAGCCGCACGCGATGCCGGCGACGACGACAAGGCCGGGCACGAAGCGGCAGAGCGCGACGAACGCCAACAGGTCGCGCGTCAACGCATCCCCGAGACCGCGCACCCGCCCATCGATCACGCGACTTGCGAGCCACGGCAGGCGGCGCGCGGCAGCGCCGATGGCGTAGAGGGTGAAATCGCTCGCCAGTATGGCGCCCGCAACAGCCGCGATGACGACGCCGCCCGACAGCAGGTGGTTGGCGGCGAAGTACGCCCCGATCACGATCGCGATGTCTTCATGGGCAAACGGCAGGACGACGAACGACGACCTGCGTCCGGCCGAGCCGGCTTCAAATCCTGCGACCTGCGAAGCAGTTTGCTGCATGGCGTCGCCCGCGTTTCTCACCCACACACACGAGGGAGCCGGTTTGCACCCGACTCGACTATTATTATTCCCCAACCGGCGCTCTGGAGCTCCGGCAAGATGCCGATCTTGGCTCAGTCATGCTTAGATCGCAAGGCAGGATTGTCATTTTCTCACAATCGAAAATTGAAAATGCAAACTACGTCTTCGCGTGAAGGGCCGCCTCCAAGTCCATGTAAATAACAATGAATTTATGTCATTCCGCGCATCAAGATCGATACGCCGCGGCCCTGGATACCCGCGCGGCGTGTGTCACGCGAGAGATCGAACGAGGAGCCTAAGGGATGCGCCGCGTGTTGGAACGTCATCTCGTCGGCCCGCCACGCGGCCATCGAACTCCATTCGGCGACCGTGCCACGGCGGGCGCCGCGATTACGATCTGCGCATCGTGAGCGGGCGTCCGGCATTTGCAGCCGTGTCGTGCGCCCGGAAAAATGCTACAGTGGCCGCGGCTCGACGGAGGCGACGATGCCAGCGAACCAGTCGATGAAGCCCGAGGAGCCGCCGGACCCGCCCGAGATGGGGCGCATCTTGCGTTTCGAGCCGCGGCGCAAGGCGCAGCGGCCCACTGCGCCGCCGAGCCCAAAGCTCAGCCCATGGTTGTCGTCCGCTACGAGCGGCCCCTCCCCGGTCGAAGGTCTGGAAAAGTATTCGAGCGAGCGCGAGGACGGGGACGACTACCGCAACCGCATGCGGGCGAACATCGCCGCGATCGTGCTGGTCGGGCTCCTGATCTGGTGCGGCTACTGGCTGTTCAACACGCTCGCTGAGATGCGCAAGGTGCAGGATTGCATCCTGACCGGCCGGACCAACTGCGCGCCCATCACGGTGCCGGTCGAACGCTGAGCAGCGCGCTTCGCCCTGGCGCCCCCGCGCGGCGAACCGTCCGGCTCCCGCGAAACCGGTTCCGTCTCAAGCACTTTGATGACTGCCGCAAGGCCGTGCCGGCCGCAATCTTGCGGTTGAGGAGACACGCCGCGGCATTGCGCTCACGGGCCCACTTGTTTATACGGGCGGACGAGTAACGGGGTAGAAGAGTGCGGGCCGCCCAGGCCGGCCGGGGGAAATGCGCGCCGCCGCGGCGCGCTGGCAAAATCAGAATCTTCCAGAGAGTTGATGATGTCCTCAACGTTCGACACGGTCGCCAATATCATCGCCGAGACGTGCGACATCCCGCGTGAGAAGATCACGCCGGACAGCCACGCGATCGACGATCTGGGCATCGACAGCCTCGACTTCCTCGACATCGCGTTCGCGATCGACAAGGCGTTCGGCATCAAGCTGCCGCTCGAGCAGTGGACGCAGGAAGTCAACGACGGCAAGGCCACCACCGAGCAATACTTCGTCCTCAAGAACCTGTGCGCCCGAATCGACGGGCTCGTCGCCGCCAAGGGCGCATAGAGCGCATAAAGGGAGCGTGATCGCCCTTACCCTGTCATGCGGATCGAGTATTTCCAGCTCATCGACCGTATCGTCGACCTTGACCTCGATGAGCGGACGATCCGTGTCGACGCGCAGGTTCCGCAGGAAAGCACCATCTTCGAAGGACATTTTCCCGGCCATCCGCTGATGCCGGGCGTGCTGCTGATCGAGGCGATGGCGCAGACCTCGGGCTGGCTTGTCATCGCCGCCACCAAATTCGAACGCATGCCCTTCCTCGCCGCCGTCAAGGAGGCGAAGCTGCGCTCGTTCGTCATCCCGGGCCAGCTCCTGTCGATCACCGCGAAGCTCCTGCATGACGGTTCGGGCTTTGCGATCACCAAGGCGACCGTCGCGGTTGCCGGCAAGGCGACCTGCGACGCCGAGCTTACCTTGCGCGTGATGCCGTTCCCTGACCCGCGCCTGCGCGCCAACATGGAGGAGATGGCGGCGCGCATCGGCTTTCCGATGAAGGCGCTTGCCAATGGCTGACGCGAAGCCGGCGGCGCCTCGCGAGGCCTGGATCACCGGCATCGGCATCGTGTCGTGCCTCGGCGAAGGGCTCGATGCGCACTGGCAGGGGTTTGCCGACAACACGCGCGTGATCGACGCGGAGACCTTCGCGCCGTTCGTCGTCCATCCGCTCGCGCCCATCGACTTCGATAAGCAGATCCCCAAGAAGGGCGACCAGCGGCAGATGGAGCCGTGGCAGCGCATCGGCACCTATGCGGCCGGCCTCGCGCTCGATAGTGCCGGTCTGAAGGGCAACAAGGACCTGCTCGGCCGCACGGACATGATCGTTGCCGCAGGTGGCGGCGAGCGCGACGAGGCGGTCGATGCCGCAATCCTCACGGCGCTGCCCAAGGCCGAGAAGCCCGACCAATTCCTCAACGAGCGCCTGATGGGCGACCTGCGGCCGACGCTCTTCCTCGCGCAGCTCTCCAATCTGCTCGCCGGCAACGTCTCGATCGTGCACGGCGTCACCGGCTCCTCGCGCACGTTCATGGGCGAGGAGCTCGCCGGCATCGACGCGCTGCAGATCACGCTTGCGCGCATCGCGTCCGGCCAGAGCGACATCTCGCTCGTCGGCGGCTCCTACAACGGCGAGCGCTCCGACGTCGTGATGCTCTACGAGTTCGGCGGCTACTGCCTCAAGGGCGACTTCCGCCCGGTGTGGGAGCGCGGACCCGAAGGTGGCTTCGCGGTCGGCTCGCTCGGCGCCTTCCTGGTGATCGAGAGCAAGGCGCACGCGCAGGCACGCAACGCGACGCCGATCGCGCGGCTGAGCGCGGTCGCGAGCGGCTACGCCCGCCGCAATCAGGAGGGCGCGGTCACGAACGAGCTCGCCCGCCTGTGGCCGCTCATAGCCGGGAATCTTATGCCCGACGGCGCCGCCGTGATCTCGGGCGCGACCGGCGCGAAGCCCGCGACCGCCGAGGAGCAGCAATTTCTTGCCCGGCATGCCGATCTGCCCGTACGCGGAACCGGGACTTTGATCGGTCACGGCATCGAACCGCAAATGGTGATGAACGTCGCGCTTGCCGCGATGGCGGTGAACCGGGGTAAATTGTTTCCGCCGTGCGGCGGCGCAAGCTTCGAGCGTCCGATGGATGGTCCGCTGCGGCAGGCTGTGGTGACCAGCATCGGCCACTGGCGCGGCGAAGGCGTCGCGCTGGTCGAAGCGGTGCAGTAACAAGGTTTCGAGACCCCGTAGCCCGGATGAGCCGCAGGCGGTATCCGGGACTGTTCTTCCCGGATGGCGGCGCTTGGGCTTCATCCGGGAGACGCGCAAGTCCAGGAGGCGCTGATGGCATCCTATTGCGATAGCTCCGGCCGGCCGGTGGTCGTCGTCACCGGCATGGGGGTGGTGACTTCCCTCGGCGCCGGAAAACAAGACAATTGGGAAAAGCTTACCGCCGGCAAATCCGGCATCCGCGCGATCACGCGCTTTCCGACCGACGGGCTCAAGACGCGCATCGCCGGCACGGTCGATTTCGTGCCGGTCGAGCCCCTCACGTCGCCGGCGCTCGCCGGGCGGCTCGCCGACATGGCGGCCGAGGAAGCGGTCACCCAATCGGGTGTCGGCAGCAAAGGGCGCTTTCCGGGGCCGCTGTTTCTCGCGGTCGCACCCGTCGAGGTCGAGTGGCCGCAGCGCCAGGAGGTCGCCAAGGCATCGGGCGCCAACGACCAGGTGACCTACACGGACCTGATCCGCGCGGCCGCGAGCGGCAAATTCCGCCACTATCACGAGCGCTTCATGTTCGCCTCGGTCGCGGACGGGCTTGCGCAGAAATACGGCACCGAGGGCGCGCCGGTTTCGCTCTCGACCGCCTGTGCATCGGGCGCGAGCGCGATCCAGCTCGGCTTCGAGGCGATCCGGCGCGGCGAGACCGAGGCGGCCCTTTGCGTTGCGACCGACGGCTCGGTCAACGTCGAAAGCCTGATCCGCTTTTCGCTGCTCTCGGCGCTCTCAACGTCGAACGACCCACCGCAGGGCGCGTCGAAGCCGTTCTCCAAGAACCGCGACGGATTCGTGATGTCGGAAGGGGCCGGCGCGCTGGTGCTTGAAAGCTATGAGGCCGCGCAGGCGCGCGGCGCACAAATCCTCGGCGTGCTGGCCGGGTGCGGCGAGCTTGCCGACAGCTTCCACCGGACGCGCTCGAGCCCGGACGGCAAACCGATCGTCGGCTGCATGCGCAACGCGCTCGCCGACGCCGGCCTCACGCCCGAGGACATCGACTACATCAACGCGCACGGCACCGGCACGCCGGAAAACGACAAGATGGAATGCCAGTGCGTGATCACCGTGTTCGGCGAACGCGCCAAGAAGATCCCGATCTCGTCGACCAAGTCGATGATCGGCCACACCCTGTCGGCCGCCGGCGC
>DASXCK010000370.1:0-7042 GCA_036491235.1 Xanthobacteraceae bacterium
GTGATCTTCGGCACCTGCGCGCAGGCGACCGCCGTCACCATCTTGGCGCCGTCCTTGGCGATGCCCCCCGCCTCGTAGTCGCGCCCTACCATGAAGCCGACGATGTTCTGGAGAAACAGCAGCGGAATGCGGCGCTGGCAGGCGAGCTCGATGAAATGCGTCGCCTTGAGCGCCGACTCCGAATAGAGGATGCCGTTGTTGCCGAGGATGCCGACCGGAATGCCGTGGATGCGTGCAAAACCGGTGACGAGGGTCGTGCCGTAGAGCTCCTTGAACTCGTCGAACTCGGAGGCATCGACGAGCCGCGCGATCACCTCGCGCACGTCGTATTGTTTCTTGAGGTCGACCGGGACGATGCCGTCGAGCTCATCGGTGCCATAAGCGGGCTCGCGGGGTTTCACGAGCGCAGTGTCGACCGACTTGCTTGTGTTGAGGTTGGCGATCGCGCGGCGCGCGAGCGCGAGCGCGTGGCGATCGTCGGCCGCATAGTGATCAGCGACCCCGGAGCGGCGCGCATGCACGTCGGCGCCGCCGAGCTCCTCGGCGGTGACGACCTCGCCGGTCGCGGCCTTCACCAGCGGCGGGCCGCCGAGGAAGATCGTGCCCTGGTTGCGCACGATGATGGTCTCGTCCGACATCGCCGGCACATAGGCGCCGCCCGCCGTGCACGAGCCCATCACGACCGCGATCTGCGCGACGCCCGCGGCCGAGAGCGTCGCCTGATTGTAGAAGATGCGGCCGAAATGCTCGCGGTCGGGAAACACCTCGGTTTGATGCGGCAGGTTGGCGCCGCCGGAATCGACCAGGTAGATGCAGGGCAGCCGGTTCTCCCGCGCGATCTCCTGGGCGCGCAAATGCTTCTTCACGGTCATCGGGAAATAGGTCCCGCCCTTGACGGTCGAATCGTTGGCGATGATCACGCATTCGCGCCCCTCGACGCGGCCGATGCCGGTGATCAGGCCGGCCCCGTGGATGGCGTCGTCGTACATGCCGTTGGCGGCGAGCGGCGAGAGCTCGAGAAACGGCGTGCCGGCATCGATCAGGTTGGTCACGCGGTCGCGCGGCAGAAGCTTGCCGCGGGCGAGGTGCCGTTCCCGCGCCCGGGCGGGCCCCCCGGCCGCCGCCTCGGCGCGACATGTTTCCAGTTCCGCCACCAGGGCCCGCATGCGCTGCGCGTTGGCGCGAAATTCAGATGCAGCCGGGTCGATGCGCGAGGCGAGAATCGTCATGGGCCCCTCCTCCCTCACGACGCAAGCTGCCCTGGTTGCAGCGCAAACGCAACGCGGGCGGAACCGGCCGCGACGGCACGCGGGAACCATGATGCGTCGATGCAGTTGTTGATCCAGCAAACGCGGAACCGCCGCGTTGCCGATAAACGCGCCGACGGCGCGCTGACAAGCTGGAGGACGACGATGACCAAATGGATCGCCCTGGGCGCCGCTGCGGCGCTGATCACGGGCATTTCGATCGCAAGCGCACAGACCGCGAGCACGCCAGGCGCGGGCTCGCCCGGCCAGGATCAGAGCGGCGCCACGGCGACCGGCAGCGCGCAAACGCCGGGTCAGCCGAAGGTCAAGGACAAGCCGCCGTCGCAGAACACGACCGGTGCAGCGCCGAAAATGGGCCCCCCAAAGGCGCCGTCGGCGAGCGACAAGAATTCGATTCATCAGTCGGGCGGCGACCGCGACTCGCGCGGGCTGCCCAAGCAGTAGTCGAAGCGGACACGATACCGGCCGCACAAGCGGCGCCTATCGCTTCGATCGACGGTGAGGTGAGAGCGGCTTTGCGGCCGCTCTCATCGTTTCAGGACTTTTGGTTTTCGGCCATTACCGACGCGTTTCGCGAGAGCGGCCTTTTCCGAATGACGGTATTTCCACGGCTGCGTTAACCGACGTTCAGCCAACCGATGCTCAGCTTAACCAATGTTCATCTGCAGTGAAAACTGCGTCGCAACCGCACAAGCGCGCGACGAATGAGGAACCGATATAGCAGCACCTCGTTTTCAGTATGAGCCATCGAGACCGTGCATGCGGGAGCCAAGGTGGCGCGCACAGCAACCAAACCGTGACCGGAAAATATCGGAACCTGGGCGTGCAAAGCGAATGGGTGGCTTGGAAATCGTGACCTGTAATCGTGCCTTGGAATCCCGGCTCGGAACTTGCGCGGGGGACGACACAGCAACAACGCGCAACGGAGACATATGATGAGAAAACACACCTTCCTGATCGCAACCGCGGTGACAGCGCTGACGCTCGGCTCTGGCGCGGCCTTCGCGCAGGGATCGCCGGGCTCGGAAAAGGGCGCGCCCGGCGCCGGCGCCCACGGTGGCGCCGCTTCGCATAGCGCCGCGCCCGCCCAGAGCGGCGAGCACAACCGCATGGGCCAGGCCCAAGGCGGCGAGCATAACCGCATGGGCGAAGGCCAGAAGAACAAGCGCGAGACCACCGGCCAAGCACCCAGCGAGAAGTCGGGCATGAAGTCCGAACAGCGCGAGGACAACAAGGCCTCGAAGCCGAGCGAGCGCAATCGCGGCACCACCGGCCAGGCACCGGACGAGAAGTCGGGCATGAAACCCTCGACCAAGTCCGACCGCGAGGGCAACAGGGGCACCAAGCCGAACGAGTCCTCCAAGTCAAAGGAACGCACCACTGGCCAGGGCGCGAACGAGAACAACCGTGGGACCAACGGCCAGGGCACCATGGAGAACCGCAGCAACTCGAAAATGGACGAGCGCAACAACACGAACGTGAATGAGCACAGCAACACGACCGTGAACGAGCGCAACTCCGCCAGCAGCGGCTCGCACACGAGCGTCAACCTGAGCTCGGAACAGAGGACGAAGATCCACACGATCATCGTCGGCGAGAGGAGCGCGCCACGTGTCGCCCATGTCGACTTCGACGTGCACGTCGGCACGCGCGTCCCGCGCGGGAAGGTTCATCTCGCGACGCTGCCGTCGAGCATCATCTCGATCGAGCCGTCGTGGCGCGGCTTCGAGTACTTCCTGGTTGGCGACCAGATCGTCGTGGTCGATCCGGCGAGCCTGGAGATCGTCGCGGTCCTTCCGGCGTAACGGCTCTCTAGCCACCTAAAAAGAAGGGGCGGCCGCGAGGCCGCCCCTTTTCGTTGCCGACGAGGATCCAAGCCTTCGCGCGGCCGTCAGGCCCGCACCTCCTGGCGCTGGAAGACGACGTAGCCCGCGACGAACAGAGCGATCACACCGGCGATCAGTGCCACACCCAGCGGCCAGGCGACCGCGAGGCTCTCGGAAAGCGGCAGCGGTGAGCCCGGAACCGCACCCTGGAGCCGGATGTACTGCGTCACCGGATCGAGCCCGGCGGCACGGACATCCGGCGAGAGCAATGCGGTTGCCGCCTCGGAGAACAGTTGGTTCGGGGAGAGGCGGCTCAGCCACTCGGCCCAGGCGTAGGTTGCCGGCGTCGGCACGCCGAGCTGCGCATACGGCAGCTCGGGGGGCGCTATCACGTTCGCGGCCACCGCCGCCAGAATCGGCCACAAGAAGGTGAGGAAAAGCCAAACACCAAGGCCGACGAGCACGGCCGTCGCGGCCGAGCGAAAGACGATCGACAGCAGGATCGCCAACGCGAGCCACGTCCCGGCGTAGCACAAGGTGATCACCAGGAACGCGGCCGACCGGATTATCTCCTCACTGCTCGGCGTAATGCCGAGGAACACGATGCCGAACCCGATGACGAGCAGCCATAGGCACAACATGCCGAACCCGAGCGTCGTCAGGGCGCCGAGGAATTTCCCTGCGAGCAGCGCGTCGCGGTAGATCGGATGCGACAGGATGCGCGACATCGTCCGCCGATTGTGCTCGCCGTTGATGGCGTCGAAGCCGAGCGCGATCGCCAGCACGGGAATGAGGATGCCGAGAATGAAGATGAGCGACATCCCCGAGGGGCCCGACGTGAACAGCTTGAGGAGGACGAAGGGATCCTCCGCCGTCGTATCCCGGATGTTGTTGATCACCAGCACCACGAACACGACGCTGACGGCCAGGATGAGCAGTTCCAGCAACAGCATGCGGATGCTCGACAGGTGATCGGTCAGCTCCTTGATGTACACCGTGCCGAGGCCTTCCCAGGGAGAACCTTCACGCCGCATCGCGCTGTCCTCCGTCCTGGTTGGTCTGCTGACTGAAGAAGCGTGTGTAGATCGCTTCGAGGCTCGGGTCGTCGACGGAAAGGCGGCGCAGCGCGCCGTTCGCAGCGACCACTGCCCGCGCGGCTTCCGGACGAACGTCGCGATCGGCGGTGAGCCGATAGCGGTCGACGCCGACGCGCACGACCGAGCTCACACCCGGGATCGCGCCGAAACGTGCATCCAGATCCGACGCCGCATCCGCTTCGACCTCGACGACGAAGCCGGCGCCCAGCACCTGGTGCGCGAGGTCCTTGACCGGCCCGATCAGCACGATGCGCCCGTTCTGGAAGAGCGCGACCCGATCACAGACCCGCTGCACCTGATCGAGCATGTGGGACGACAGGAGCACGCTCACGCCGGAGCGCTTGAGGCTGTCGATCATCTCGATGAACTCGACGGTCGCCTGCGGATCGAGGCCCGAAGTCGGCTCATCGAGGATCGCGATCTCGGCCTGCTTCATCACGATCTCGGCAAGACCAAGCCGCTGTCGCATGCCGCGCGAGAAGGTCTTGACCCTCTTTTCGGCGACGTCGGGGAGCCGCACGCGTGCGAGCGCCTCGCCGATGCGCTTGCCGCGCTCGGCCGCCGGGATGCCCATGAGGCGCGCCGAATAGGCGAGATTATCGGCGGCCGTGAGATTGTCGTAAAAGCCGACCTGGTCCGGCAGATAGCCGACCCGGCGTTTCACGGCGAGCGGCTCGCGCACCGGGTCATGGCCGAGCACCCGGATCGTGCCGCCCGACACCTCGGTCAGACCCAGCATCATCAGGATGGTCGTGGTCTTGCCGGCACCGTTCGGGCCGAGCAGCCCGAAGATCTCGCCCTTCGCCACCTCGAAGTCGATGCCGTCGACGACGGTCGCCGCGCCGTAGCGCTTGGTGAGACCGTGTGCCGTGATGAGCGGCCCGCTCATCGGCGGCCGAACCGCGCGACGGCGGCCACCATGAACAGAACCGCGACGCCGATAATCGCGGCACCGGCCAGATATCCTTCGTTGGAGGTCGTGACCGCCACGCGGAACTGGGTCGAGGCGGATTCACCCCCGGTGGCCGCGCGCATCTCGGCGACATAATCGCCGGCGAGCGAACTCGCGGTCGGCGTGATCTGCGCCTGCACCTCGCTGTACTTGCCGGGCTCGATACGCGCGATCGTCTTCGGCTCGAAATCGATTTTCCAGCCGCTCGGCGCGGTGGCGGACAGCTCGACGTTGTCCGCGGGCGCGCTGCCCGTGTTGGTGACGACGATCGGCACGACGGCTTGCTTCGCTGCCTCGGCCTTGGCGCTGACGAGCCCGTTGCGACCCGCGAGCGTCAGCTGCGGCTGCCCTGAGATTTCGAGCGACAGGCTGGTCTTGGCTTGTGCGTCCTCGGCCGAGACCGTCACGCCGATCGGGTAGCGCTTGGCATCGACGTTCGACGGCGGCCGCACGTGCAGCTTGATGTCCTTCGACTGGCCGGCGTCGATCGGAATCGAGGAGATCTGCTGGCTGCCGTAGTTCTCGGTGAACGAGGTCTCGAAGTTCTTCGGGGCGTCGGCCGCGAAGCTCACCGTGAGATTGCGGCCGCTGTCGTTCTTGATGGTGAGCTGGTAGTCGAAGGTCGACTTCGGCGTACCGCGCAGCGCCGGCAGCGGAGACTCGAGCTTGAGCTTCGCGGGCAATTCCTTGGCCAGCGTCACGGCGATCGGCAACGAGACCGCGGTGCCCTGCCCTTCCGCCTTCACGGTGAGCGTCTGCGTGCCGATCGGGGTGTTGGCCGGCACCTCGAGGCGAAGCTGAAGGCTGACGCTCTGGTCGGTCGCCGGCATCGCGGCCCCGACCGGCTGGCCGCCGCCGAGCAGCGTCGCGGTCCAGCCCTTCGGCACATCAGCGACGGAGAGCTGATAGCGCTCGGGGGCGAGCCCGTAGTTCTGCAAGCGCAGCGCGACAGTCGACGTCTCGCCCGGCCGCACCGACATCGCCGGATAGTCGGTGAGCAGATAGAGCCCCTTCACGTTGGACGTGTCGGCCGCAAAGGCCGGGGCTGCAATAAGAAATGCAGTGGAAACGAGGGCAAGCAACGAGGCCCGCATGGCGACTTCTCCCGTAACAACGTCGAAGGTTGGTCGAGGCCGCCCCCACCGGCGGTGGCCGTGGAGGCGCCGTCGGATCGAGCGGCTTTTCCTGCCCGATCGTGACAAAATCGGTACGAACTTAAGGAGTTTTTTGGGCGAAAGCGCAAGTGCGACTTTGCGCCACGACCCGCACGGTTAACGCGTGCGCAAACGATGCCGACGATCATGTGAACGAGCGCGCCTGCGGCGCGGACGCCTGGATGTCGGCAGCGCGCCGCCATATGCTGGCGCGACCGACATGCCGGTCCGGAGGACTTTTGTCATGGCCGTCCCGCAAGCCCGCAAGCTCGTTCATCCCGACGTCAAGCCGGTGACCGATCCGTCGCTCGCGTCGCACTATCTCGACGTCCCCAACATGCCATGGGAAGCGACCAAATTCCCCGGTATCCGCATCAAGGTGCTCTACAGCGACGACAGCGGCGTCACGACCGCGCTGTTTCGGCTCGATCCCGGCGCCGTCGTGCCGCTGCACGAGCACACCGCGCTGGAGCAGACGTACGTGCTCGAAGGCACGCTCGAGGATCACGAGGGCGTCGCGGGTCCGGGCCAGTTCGTGTGGCGCCCGGCCGGCAACCAGCACGAGGCGGTCGCGCCGAACGGCGCCGTGCTGCTCGGCTTCTTCCTCAAGCCGAACCGCTTTGCCTATGGGGAGAAGTTCTTCACCGAGGAGCAGGCGACGTAAGTGCGACTGTAGCCGGGGTTTCGCTGCAGCGAAACCCGGGAGCCGGCGACGAGATCGCGCCAAGTGCCCCGGATTTCGCTT
>DASXCK010000371.1:0-12902 GCA_036491235.1 Xanthobacteraceae bacterium
CTACGGCACGCATCAGTTCGGCCGCGCCTACGTGTCGGGCGCGCTTGCGTTCACCAACTTCTGGGCCTCGACCAAGCGCGTCGTGACGGTCGCGGGCGCCGACACGCTCGAGGCGAATTTCGACGCGCAGAGCTTTGGCGCACGCGTCGAGGGCGGCTACCGGCTCGACTTCCAGCCGGTCGCGTTCACACCCTATGCCGCGCTGCAGGCGCAGAGCTTTCACGCGCCGGGCTACAGCGAGACCGCGACCTCAGGCTCGCCGCAGTTCGCGCTCTCGTTCGCGTCGCAGACGTCGAGCGCGGAGCGGGCCGAGCTCGGCAGCTGGGCGAGCCGTAATTTCCAACTCGCCAACGGCGACAGCGTGGCGCTGTTCGGCCGCGCCGCCTGGGCGCACGACTGGTTCACCAATCTCGCCTTCACGCCGAGCTTCCAGTCGCTGCCGGGCGCGAGCTTCGTGGTCAACGGCGTCACGCCGCCGTCCGATCTCGGCCTCGTCACCGCCGGCGCCGAATGGCGCATGACCAGCAACTGGTCCGTGATGGCGCGCTTCGACGGCGAGTTCGGCGACGGGGCGCAGACCTACACCGGCACCGCGCGGCTGCGCTTCACCTGGTGAGGTGCCGCCCGCAGCCCCGGCTCAATTGCCGAACGTGATCTTGTCGCTGCGGGTGAGGATCAGGTTCTTCGTCATCGGCGCCGGGCCGCCCTTGTAGAGATGCCAGGCCGCGTATTGCTCATTGTAGGCGTCTTCCGACGACATGCCGTCGACCGGCACGACCACCTTGTAGCCGCGTTGCGTCGCGCCGTTGCTGGTGCCGACCACCGCCCCCTGCGCCGACGTCCCGATCACCAGCACGGTCTTGATCCCATGCTGCTTGAGCCGCGCATCGAGATCGGAATCGATGAACTTGTCGGCGCCGCCGCGCGGCACCCACTCGCCCTCATGCGGCCGCTCGATGCCGTCGACCATGGCGTCGGGCTTCGGCGTGAGCCCGACCAGCGTGAAGAACAGCATCATGTTGTGGGCGCGTGCCTGCTCGATCAGCTTGTTGGCGACCGGCACCGTCGAGGCGCAGCGCGGGCGCGTGCCGCAATTGACCTTCATGAAATCGAGCACCAGCAGCGCCGTGGTCTTCGGGTCGATCGTCGCCGATTTGAGCTCCGGCACCGGCGGCGGCTTCACGCTCGCCCATTCCTTGGTGATGTCGTCGGCGAACGCCGGCAGCGCCGCGGGCGCCACGAATGCGGCCGCCAACAGGAAAGTGCGACACACTGCTTTGACTGGAATCATGATGCTTCCTTTCGCTCTTCAGACTGCCGCGATCGCCTCGATCTCGATCAGAAAATCCGTGCCGTAGAGCCGCGCCACCTCGACGAGCGTGATGGCGGGCGCCGCGGGCGGCGCAACGGTCGCGAAGAAGCGGTTGCGCGCCTCGCGGTAGGCCGCAAGGTTGCTCATGTCGCGCAGAAACACGGTCAGCTTCACCAGATCGGCGGCCGTGGCGCCGACCGCGGCGAGCGCGATGCCGAGATTGCGGAAGACCTGCGCGGCCTGCGCGGCGAAATCGCCGCGCCCGACCACGTTGCCGGCCGCATCGAGCGCGGTCTGGCCCGCAATGAAGAACAGCCGGCCCGCGCGCACCTCGACGATCTGCGAATAGCCCGGCGGCTCTCCAAGCTCGGGCGGGTTGATCCGCCGGATCGATTCCGCTTCGCGCTCGGCCATTTCACGTCCCAAAAATGTAAGCACTGAGCTCGCGTTTCCTCTCCCCGGTGGGGAGAGGGAGCGCTGGCGCGTTGCTTACCTGACAAGCCTTACGGCCAATTCGCCGGCGCGGGCAACGGCACGTGCATCGTCATCACCACGATCGGCGCACCGCCGGTCGGGACGACCTGATGCGGCGTGTTGTTCGGCACGATCAGCACGTCGCCCTTGACGACGTGGTGGGTCTGGCCGTCGGCGATGTCCGAGCCGCTCAGGTTGGCGGCATTGACGCGCTTCTCGTTGACGAGCTTGCCGCCCGTGATGATGTCGCCGGTGCCCTGGATCACGACGAACAGCTCCGCGTCCTTCTCATGCACCGCCGCCGGCGCCTTCAAGACACGGTATTCGATCTGCGCCTTGTAGGGCGCAAGCCGCAGAACAGGCTCCGGCACCATCGGCGCGTCGCCTTTGCGATCGGCCTTGGCCTTCTCGATGAGCCCCATGATGTCCTTGTCGCTCATGTACTGCGTCATGGCCGACTGCGCCGACGCAGCCGATGCCGCGACGGCGGCAACAAAGGTAAACGCAAGCAACTGCGCACGCATGGTGTTGTCCTCCCGATGCCGCCGCGCGTCGGTTGAGAATGCATGCCGCGGCCGCGGGCGCAGTTAAGCGCGTCCACCGAGCCGTCGCAACCGGAGATAACGCCGGCGTCCCGATATCAAAGTCGCAGCCTGTCGCGGCGAGCCGGGACGCGACCTTCGCCATCGCGACCGATCGCCAGGGTTCTATCATGCTAGTGCCGCTCAGGCTGCCGCCGCGATCGTCTTGGTCGCGGCGAGCCGCGCGATCTCGGCCGCGCTGAAGCCGGCCTCGGCCAGCACCTCGGCATTGTGCTCGCCGACACGCGGCGGCTGGCGTGTGAGTCCCGGCCGCTCGCGCGCGGCGCCGAACTCGACCGGCAGCGCCGGCAGCCCCGCCATCGCGACGCCGCCCGCAAGCGTCGGAATCGCGATGTCGAGGAGACCGCCATTGGCGAGCAGATGCGGATCGGTGAAAAGATCGTTCGGCTTGCCGACCGGCGCCCATGACACCGCCGCCGCCGCGCAGCGGCGCTGTGTCTCGGCCTTGGTGAGCTTGCCGATGGTTTCGCGCAGGGCTGGGATCAGCCACGGCCGCTCCTTCGTGCGCGACGCGTTGGTCGCAAGCCGCGGGTCGGCGACGAGTTCGGACAGCTCGAACGCCTCGGCGAATCGCGCCCACTGCTGGTCGCTGGTGACGCCGATGAAGAGCTGGTCGCCGTCCGCGGTGTCGAACACCTCATAGATGGCCCACGCGCCCTGGCGCACCGGCATCGGCCCCGGCGTCTGTCCGGTCGCCACCTCGCCGGCCATATGGCTGAGCATCAGGAACGCGGTGCTCTCGAACAGCGCGCTGCCGATGCGCTGCCCCTCGCCCGTTCGCTCGCGTTCACGCAGCGCCGCCAGCGTCGCCGAGACGCCGAAGCTCGCGCCCAGGATATCGACGACCGAAGCGCCGGCGCGCAGCGGCTTGCCGGGCGGACCCGTCATGTAGGCCAAGCCCGCCTGGAACTGCACCACTTCGTCGAGTGCCGGACGGTGCTCGTATGGTCCTGCCAAGAAACCCTTCAGCGCAAGGTAGAGCAGGCGCGGGTTGACGGCGCGCAGTTGCTCGTAGCCGCAGTTGAGGCGCTCCATGGTGCCGGGGCCGTAGTTCTCCAACAAGATGTCGGCGCGTGCCGCGAGGCGATGCACTGCTGCCTGCCCTTCCGGCCGCTTGAGATCGATCGCCACGCTGCGCTTGTTGCGGTTGAAGCCGGCAAAGAATCCGGAGCCGAAGCCAGGCAGCCGCCGCGTCGGGTCGCCGTGCGGCGCCGGCTCGACCTTGACCACGTCGGCGCCCATGTCGGCGAGCATCAGCCCGGCGCTCGGCCCCATGATGGCGTGGCTGAACTCCAATACGCGTAGGCCGGCAAGCGGCGACGCCGACATCAGTTGATCCTCCGACGGAACGCGTCGATGCTGCCGGCGTGCAGGAGCTCGCTCGGCAGCTGGTGTCCGACAATGCTCTCGGCCATGCGGCCGACCTCGATCAGCGCCTCGAGGTCGACGCCGGTGCCGATGCCCATCTCCTCGCACAGCAGCACCAGCTCCTCGGTGCAGATGTTGCCGGCCGCGCCCTTGTGTGCCGCAAACGGGCAGCCGCCGAGGCCACCGACGGTCGCGTCGAAGCGGCTCACGCCCATGCGCAGCGCCGCAAAGGCGTTGGCGACCGCAAGGCCGCGCGTATCGTGCAAGTGGAGCGCGATGTGCTGCTCGGGCCAGCGGCTGCGCACCAGGCCGACCACCCGCTCGATGCGCTGTGGCGTCGCCCAGCCCATGGTATCGGCGAGCGATAGCGTGGTGATCTTGACGCCCGCCTCGTTTGCGATCGCGAAGCCGTCATCGAGCGTGCGCACGACCTGCTCGGGCGCGATGTCGCCCTGGTAGTTGCAACCGAACGCCGCCATCACGCCGATGCGCGTGACCGTGATGCCGCGCGCAAGGTGCAGCGCCGTCTGCTTGCGCATCGCTTCGACGTTCTCGGCATGACTGCGGTGCAGGTTCTTGCGCGTGAAGGCGTCGGACGCCGCGAGCGAGATTGCGCCCGCGAGCCGCAGCTTGTCGCGAAACGCCAGCGCCCGCTCGAGCCCCTTATCGTTGAACCACAGCGCCGTGTAGTCGACGCCGGGCTTTGGCGTCGCGGCGCGCACGACGTCGTCGGCGTCCGCCCAGCCCGGCACCAGCCGCGGATTGACGAACGAGCACACCTGGATGTCGCGCAGCCCGGTCTGCGCCAGCGCCTCGATCAGCCGCACCTTGTCGGCGCTCCCGATCGGCCCGGGCTCGATCTGAAAGCCCTCGCGCGGCCCCTCCTCGTGGATCTCGACCGTTTTCGGCATCTCGCTCATGGTCCACCTCGCTCGGCTTTCTGGCGCTTGCCGATATCGCTATCATCCGCGCCGGTTGTCGGACAAGTCACGCGACGGGATCGCGACAAGGCTCGCATGACGGCGCAATTCTCAACCATCAAAGTCGACAAGCTCGGCCGCGTCGCGCGCCTCACGCTGGCGCGGCCCGCGCGCGCCAACGCGCTCAATGCCGCGATGCTCGGCGAGATCGGTACCGCGCTCGACATGCTCGAGCGCGACGCCGACGTGCGCGCCCTGATCGTGACCGGCGCCGGCGCGGCGTTCTCGTCCGGCTTCGACCTCAAGGAGCAGATGGAGCGCCGTCCCGAAGGCGTCACCGAATGGCAGCCGCTGCTGCGCAAGGATTTCGACACCATCATGCGCTTCTGGCACTTTCCCCGCCCGACCATCGCGGCCGTGCGCGGCCCCTGCCTCGCGGGCGCCTGCGAGCTTGCACTCGCCTGCGACATGACGATTGCGGCGGAAGATGCCTTCTTCGGCGAGCCGGAGCTCAAATTCGGCGCCGGCATCGTCGCCATGATCCTGCCCTGGCTGGTCGGCCCGAAAGTCGCCAAGGAGATCATTTTGCTCGGCGAGGACCGGATTCCGGCCGCGCGGGCGCACGCGCTCGGCATCGTCAATCGCGTGGTGTCGGCGGAAGAACTCGACGCGACCGCGCTCGCGGTCGCCAACCACATCGCCGCCGTCGATCCCAACCTCGTCAAGGAGACCAAGCGCGCGATCAATCGCGCCTACGAGGCGCGCAACATGCTCGATGCGCTCGAGGAGGCGCTCGCGATCGACCTCGCGGTCGAGGGCGCGGGCTCGCCCGATAAAATGCAGTTCATGGACATCGCGCGCCGCGAGGGGCTGAAGGCGGCGCTGGCCTGGCGTGACGCGCGTTTTCCGGGCCGGCCGTGAGCGCGGCGCTCGCGCGGCTCCTCGACGATGCGCTTGACGCGCTCGACCATCCGGTCGAGAGCACCGATGGCGAGCGCGCCGAAGCTCGAGAACTGGCAGCGCTTGCCGACCGCACGAGCGCCGCACTCGCGGCGCATGGCGTGATGCCCGGCGAGCCCGTGCATATCCGCATCGGCAACCGCCCCGCCGATCTCGGTGCCCTGCTCGGCCTGTGGCGCACCGGCGCCGTCGCAGTACCCGTCCACGCCTCGGCCGCATCATCGACCGTCGAACGGCTGCAGCGGCGCACCGGGTCGCGTCTTCTCGTCGACCGCGACCGCATCGACGTCATCGCCGCGGCGGCGCCGCCCGCGCGGCCAGTGCTGCGCGAAGCCGCGGTGGTGATCTTTACGTCGGGCAGCACTGGCGAGCCCAAAGGCGCGGTGATCGGGCATCAGCGGTTGGCCGACAAGCTCGCGATCCTCGATCAGCTGCTCGGCCTGCACGCCGCCGATGTCGTGCTGGTCCCGCTCCAGCTCAGCTTCATCTTCGGCCTGTGGGTGAGCTTGCTCGCCCTCATGCGCGGCGCTCGGCTGGTGCTGATGCCGAGATACGCGCGCGACGCGATCATGCGCGGCCTGCAGGACGCGACCGTGCTGGCCGGCGTCCCCTCCATGTACCGTACGCTGCTCGCCGAGCCCCCGCCGAACGTTCCCAACCTGCGCCTGATCATGACCGGCGGCGAGGTGCTGCCGCCGCGGCTCGCCGGCGCGCTGCGCGGATTCGCGCCCGCCGCCATCTACGATCTCTACGGCCTCACCGAGACCGGATCCTGCGATTTCTGCCTCGCCCCGGCCGACCAACCGGCCGGCTTTGGATCGATCGGCCGCCCCACCGAACGCGTCGCCTATCGCATCGTGCAGGGCGGCGTCGCGGTCGCGCCCGCCGCCACCGGCGAGCTGCAGGTCAGCACGCCGTTCGGCATGCTCGGCTATCTCGACGACCCGCAGCTGACCGCGGCGTCGTTCGAGGACGGCTACTTCAAGACCGGCGACCTCGCACGGCTGCGGGCCGACGGCCGCGTCGAGCTGGTCGGTCGCGCCAAGGACATCGTTTCGCGCGGGGGCCAAAAGATCGCGCCGCTGGAGATCGATAATCTTCTCGCCGAGCACCCGGACATCGCGGCTGCGCTCTGTGCCGGCGTTCCCGACGAGCGCCTCGGCGAGGTCATCCATGCGGCGGTCGTCCCGCGCACGGGGGCACGGGTCGACGCCGTCGCATTGCGCGAGTGGATGCTCGCGCGCACGGAACGCTACAAGGTGCCCGCGGTCTTTTACGTCCTCGACGCCCTGCCCGCCGGATCGACCGGCAAGGCCGATCGGAGGGCGGTGGCGCGGCTCCCCGGCAAGCATTCTTAAGGCGGGGATAACGTATCACCGGCGCGAATCATACTTCGACCGCGCTGCCTTTGGCGTTATGGCGAAACGGGCCAACAGCACGCAGCGTAGGGTGGGTTAGACGCGAAGCGCGGTAACCCACCAGCCGAGTCTGATGATGACGACTGTGGATAGAGTTACAGACGCCGCACGCCATGCACCGATCGCATGGCGACCCGATTTCAGACGTCGCGGCGGCCAAAATGGCAGATTGAACCCAACGGAGGAAAGCCGAACGAAATCAACAAGCATCCTGTCGGTATAGAACCGTGCCGGAGATTTCACCGGCCCGATTTGACAAAACAAAGCTAGAAAAGCGAGCGAATTCAGCGAAGTCCGATTCACCTGACCCGGCGCCAGCTATGCGCACCTCATGCCGCGCGCCGCGCTACCAGCAGCGACGCGCCCAATCCGCACAGGACGATGCCCGACGCCTGGCGCGCCCGCACAATGGCCATCGCGCGATCTCCGAGACGTGCGCGCGCCATCGCGGTCCAGCCAACGACGATGATATCCGCAGTGGTGTTGAGGCAAACTGAGAGGAGGCCGAGAACGACGAATTGCCCGGCCACCGGCCGCGAGGCGTCGACGAACTGAGGAATGAATGCGAGGAAAAAGGCCGCCGTCTTCGGATTGAGCGCCTCGACAAGAATCCCGTCGCGCAGCGCGCGCATCGGACCCGTCGTCGCCACATCGGCCGGCGCAGGAACGCGCGCCTCGCGCCACGCCTTGACGCCGAGCCAGACGAGGTAAACAGCGCCGACAAGCTTGAGAATGGTGAACGCCTCCGCGCTCGCCATGACTAGCGCCGAAACGCCGACGGCTCCCGCCGCCACATGAACGAGGCCGCCGATGCCGAGGCCCATGCTCGACGCCCAGCCTTCGCGCCGGCCGCCAGCGAGCGTACGCGCGCCGACATAGAAGATGCCCGGCCCCGGCGTGATGGCGACCAGCAGCGCGGCGGCGAGGAACATGGCCAATGCGTGGGCGTCCATCACGACGATCGCACTCGAGCTAGCCCTGTGCTCCCCTCGCCCTCTCGATCGCCTCCCACACCCGCGCCGGCGTCGCCGGCATGTCGATCGCGGTGACGCCGAGCGGGATCAGCGCATCGATGATCGCGTTGATCACGGTCGGCGGCGCACCGATGGTGCCCGACTCGCCGATGCCTTTGACGCCGAGCGGGTTGGTCTTGCAGGGGATTTCTTCGAGCTCGCTGTGGATCTCCGGCATCAGGTCGGCGCGCGGCATCGCATAGTCCATGAAGCTCCCCGACAGGAGCTGGCCCGAGCCGCGGTCGTACGCCTGCAGTTCGGTGAGCGCTTGGCCGACGCCCTGCACGACCCCACCGTGGATCTGCCCGCGCACGATCAGCGGATTGAGCACACGACCAAGATCATCGACCACGAAATAGCGATCGATCGTCACCACGCCGGTCTCAGGATCGACCTCGACCTCGCACGTATGCGCGCCGTTCGGATGGCTCGGCGGCTCCGGGCTGAAACTGCCGCTGGCCTCGAGGCCGACGCCGAACTTTCCCGTCAGCGGACCCATCGGCGCGTAGAACGCCTTGGCGACGTCGGCGAGCGCGACCGACTTGTCGGTGCCGGCAACGCGATAGCGGCCTTCCTTGAACTCGATGTCGGCCGTGTCCGCCTCCACCAGCGCCGACGCCATGCCCTTGCCCTTCTCGATGATGCCATCCGCCGCCAGCTTCAGCGCGCTGCCGCCCACGACGGCGCTGCGCGCGCCATACGTGCCGCGGCCCATCGCGACCTGCGCGGTGTCGCCCTGCACGAAGCGGATCTCCTCGAACGGCAGACCCAAGAGCTCGTGCACGATCTGCGCAAACACGGTCGCGTGCCCCTGCCCGTGCGAATGCGTGCCGGCAAAAATCGTGATCGTGCCGCCGGGGTCGAACTTCAGATCCATGCGGTCGTTGAAAATGCCGCCGAACTCGATGTAGTAGCTGACCGCGCGCCCGCGCCGCTTGCCGCTCTGCTCCGACGCCTTGCGCCGCGCCGCAAATCCTTTCGGGTCGCTCGCCTCCACGCACTTGTCGAGCAGCCGCGCGAACTCGCCGCTGTCGTAGGTCCACATGGTCGGCGTCTTGTACGGCAGCTTGTCCGGCGCGATGAGATTGCGCCGGCGGATTTCGGCACCGTCGATCCCGATCTCACGTGCTGCCTGCTCGATCAGCCGCTCGGTGAAATAGGCCGCTTCGGGCCGCCCGGCGCCGCGATAAGGTCCGTTCTGCGACGTGTTGGTGAGGAGCCCGGTCGTCGCGATGAAGATGTTCTGCACGTCGTACGCCTCGGGAATAAAGCGCAGCGAGAAGGCCCCGACCACCATGGCGGCGCCGACGAAATAGGCGCCGACGTTGAACAGGGAGCGCGCCCGGATGCCGAGAATCTTTCCGTGCTCGTCGAGCGCCATCTCGCCGTAAGAAACATGATCGCGGCCGGCGTGATCGGTCAGCATGCTTTCCGAGCGCGTCGCCGTCCACTTCACCGGGCGGCCGACGCGGCGGGCGGCCCATAGCACCAACGCGTCATCCGGGAACGTGCCGCCCTTGAGGCCAAAGCCGCCGCCGACGTCGGGCGAGATCACCCGCACGCGGTTCTCGGGCACATGGAAGATGTGCGCCATCTCCATGCGCACGCCATGCGGATTCTGCGAGGCGGTGTGCAGCGCATACGAGTCGTCGATCGCGTCATATTGGCCGATCGCGACGCGCGGCTCCATGGCGACCGGCGCCAGGCGATTGTTGATGACGCGCAGCTTGACGACATGCTTCGCCGCCGCGAACGCCGCGTCGGTCGCTTCTTGGTTTCCAAAGCGCAGCCGGAATGCGACATTGCCGTTGTCATTGTCGTCCCACACCTTTGCGGCGTCGGGCTTCACGGCATCCTCGAGATCGACCACCGGCGTGAGCGACTCGTACTCGACCTCGATGAGCTCAGCGGCGTCGCGCGCCTGCGCGGCGGTCTCGGCCACCACATAGGCGACGCGGTCGCCTGCAAAACGCGCGCGCTCAGCGACGAGCAGCGGCTGGAACGTCCGATACCCCTTCGGCGCGCCGACATCCTCCGGCATCAGATGCGCCGTCAAGCTACCGAGGTTGTCGGCGACCGCATCGGCGCCGGTGAGCACCGCAAGCACGCCGGACGCCGCCTTCGCCTTGGCGACATCGATGCGCTTGATGCGCGCATGCGCATGCGGCGACAGCAGCAGCGCGGCATATGTCTGTCCGGGCAAATTGATGTCGTCGATGTAGTTGCCATGGCCGGTGACGAAACGCTGGTCCTCGACCCGCCGGACCGCCTGCCCGATGCCGAACTTCGCCATATGGTCCTCGCCTCTGGTCACCCGCGCAATTGCAGCGAATCTTAATTCGCGCGCCGCAATCACGCCAGCGTGTCATTAAACCTGCGCAATGTCTCGAACGGGCGCGGTTCTCCGACTCACCAACGAGTGAGAACGGGGGACGCCACCATGTCCCGCAAGATCATCACCACCGTCCTGTTGACCGCCGCCCTGCTCGCCACGCCGGCGCTCGCCGCGACCCACAAGGCGCACAAGCCCAATCCATCCACCACCGTCACCTACAACCGCCACTCGCCCGACCCGAACGTCGGCTGGCACTGGGAAGGCGGCATGCGCGTGTGCCACCAGGACTGCGACAATCCCGAAATCCCCGGCTCCCGCTACACCTGCAAGAACGTGACCTGGAGGGGCATGGCAGCGCGCGAATGCGACTGGTCGAGCCACTGAGATGCCGCGCCTGTTCCGGCGAAGTGGACGCAGGTTCGCGATACCAACCTGCGCCGAAACAGAGCTCAAAAGTCCACATACCGTGGTATCGGCCCAAGCTGGGGCGTGGCGCGATCGGAGAGGTCGAAAACGACCTCGTCGACATAGCACCACCCCCAGCCTTCGGGCGGATCGTAGCCCTCGATGATCGGGTGCGCGGTCGCATGAAAGTGCTTGGTGGCATGGCGGTTGGGCGAGTCATCGCAGCAGCCGACATGGCCGCAGGTCCGGCACAGGCGCAGGTGCACCCAGGGCGATCCGGTCTTGAGGCATTCCTCGCAGCCGCGCGCGCTCGGCGTCACGTCGCGAATGCCTTTCAGGTGCGTGCATTTCTTCGCCATGTGATGCTCCCTGCGGCCCTCGCGCGTCAGCGCTGCGCGAAGACGATCGCGGCGCCCTTCATCGTATCCGGCCCGACGACGATGCGCCCCATCCGGTGGGCTGCCGCGATCTTGGCCTGAGCGAGCTGCGCCGCGACCTTGCCGAGGTCCGGCACCGCGATGCTCAACGCCGCGATCCGCGCGCCCTCTCCGATGTCGGGCCCCGCCACGCCGAAATGGCTGGCATAGGCGGCGGGCGTCAGGATCTCGATCGTGCCGCGCGGCGTCGCGACCGTAATGCCGCTCGAGGTCGCGAGCAGCTCGCGCTCACCCACGAAGGCCGAGAGAAAGACGTGGTGGTCGCTCGGATTCTCGGCAACCAGGACGACGCCCGCGACCCCGCTTGCCCCATTGGGATGCGACTGGAACGCCGGGTTCCAGAAATTCTCCGGTGCCAGCTGCTCGCAGGTCGCAAAGCCCGCCTCGGCAGCGCTGTCGCGCGCAAACGCCAGCGAGAAACCGAGCCGCACCGCCGCGCCGTCGGACCGTATGCCTTCACGCTCGAAGCGCACCGCGGCGGACGCCGCGATCCCGGCATCGCGAAACCGCCCAGCGTCCGCGACCGCATCGCGGCTCGCCAGCAGCAGCCCCCAAAAGCCCTCGTGGCGCCCGAGAAATACGCGGTTGGGCGCGCCGAACAGGCGCGAGAGATCATCCGAGCCGAGGCGCTCGGGCTCCGCGACTGTGAGGATCTCGACGAAGAATCCGGGAAGTTGGACCAGCCGGTTGTGCGTGCCCCACGGATGGCGGTTGCGCGCGCCGACCTGAAAGCCGAGCTGCTCATAGAGCGCCGCAGCCGCGTCGAGATCGCGAACCGTGTGAACGATGTGATCGAGGCCATGCGCCATCAGCAGATATCCATTTCGAGCCCCGGAATATAGTGCGTGCGCGACGCCCCGCACAGCATGGCGTATCCGTCATGCGCGCTGTCATGGGCGGTCGGCTTACCCGTCATCGGTTTTCCTCTTGCGGGCGAAAATTGAGTGGCGCACATTTCCATTCAACAAAAAATACGCCTTGCGCCGGTCGGCGGCGGTAAATCGTATCTCAGGGAGGCTTTCATGGCTCGAAAAGTCTTGGCTCGAAAAGCCTTGGCGCGGAATAGATTCTACGCGAGCGTTGCGACCATCGCGTTGGCCGCGCTTCTGGCCGGCACCCCGGCACCCGCGTGGGCCCAGCAGGCCGCACAGCAGCCAGCCCAACAAGTCGCGATCGACGGCAACGACATCGGCGGCGTCGTCACGGGTCCCAAGGGGCCGGAGGCCGGCGTGTGGGTGATCGCCGAGACCACCGACCTTCCGACCAAATTGGCCAAGATCGTCGTGACCGACGACCAGGGCCGCTATGTGATCCCGGATCTGCCGACCGCCAACTACGAGGTGTGGGCACGCGGCTACGGCCTGATCGACTCGCCCAAAATGCGCGCGAAGCCCGGCCAGCACCTCAACATCATGGCGGTCCCGGCGCCGAATGCGGCCGAGGCCGCACATTATTATCCGGCGATCTACTGGTACGCGATGATGAAGATCCCGCCGAAGAGCGATTTCGGCGGCAAAACCGACATCCCGGCCAAACTCAGCCAGGACGACTGGCTCAAGCAGATGAAGAACATCGGCTGCATCGGCTGCCACCAGATCGGCCAGGAGGCAACGCGCACGATCCCGGCGCAGTTCGGCCACTTCGATACCGGTGCCGAG
>DASXCK010000372.1:0-4892 GCA_036491235.1 Xanthobacteraceae bacterium
AGATGGCGGATCTTTCCCTGCTCCTTGAGCTTCACCATGGCGCCGACCGTGTCCTCGATCGGCACCGTGTTGTCGACGCGGTGGATGAAATAGAGGTCGATGTAATCGGTACCCAACCGCTTGAGGCTCTTGTCGCACGCCTCGAGCACATAGGCGGGATCGCCCTTCGCGCCCGGCTTGCCGTCCGGCTGGCGGATGTTGCCGAACTTGGTCGCAAGCACGTACTTGTCGCGGCGGCCCTTGAGCGCGCGGCCGACCAGATCCTCGTTGGCGCCGTTCTGCCCGTAAGCGTCGGACGTATCGATGAAGTTCATGCCGATGTCCGCCGCGTGATGCAGCGCCGCTACCGCCTCGTCGGGATCGGGCACGCCGTAGATCGGCGTCATGCTCATGCAGCCGAGCGCGACGGCGGATACGTCGAGGTCACCAAGTTTTCTGCGGGCAAGCATGGTCACAATCACTCCGTTTTCGGAAAGGCCGGGACATTCGGCGAGGGGCCGCGCGATGTCAACCGACCGTCTCGTCACATCGCGGAGAGGGTTCCGGCACTGGCGAATAATCAGCCCAACCCCATGATCTTGAGGCGGCCGAGCGCAGCGACGCCCTCGAAGGATGGGCGGCCGAGACCGCGGAACAAGCGAGCAAGCGGCGGCTCAGCAACCCTTCGAGGCTCGGCCTTCGGCCGAGCACCTCGGGGTGACGGTCCAAGGTAGATGCTGAGCCCGCCCTTAACTCTTGTTCGCGACCTGCGCCGCGAGTGCCCGGTTCGCGGCCTGGGCGTCGAGCAGCGGATAGACGTCGAAGTGCGCCGGGATGATGTCCGCCCACTCGTTGAGGATCTTGTGCAGCGCCTCGTTGCTCTCGACGTCGAGCACCGCCACCGCGCCGCGACCGGCGCGGGCATAGATGTGGCGGCAGACGCCGCTCGCCTCGTAGCGCGCCATCCACGGCCAGAACGATTGGCGCGTCATCGCAAGATCGGACGGCCGTTCCGGCCGCGGCGTGGAGACCACCAGAAACAGCATGCCATAAGCCCCGCGTTTGCGCCGTGACAGTACCAGATCGATCGCTTCGCCTGCTCCCCTCACGAGGCCACTTACATGCTCCCCGCGCGACCGACGCGACCACGTTGTCCCAATCGGCGGGCGGCCGGCGATACTCATCGCACGCGTAGGTACCGATACGCCGCGCGCACGTCGATCGGCAGCCATTCGGCATAGCGCGGCACATGGGCGAATTGCGGCAACGCGATCTCGGCCACCGCGGCGTCCTCAGAGATGCCGCCCTTGATGGCGGCGGCAACCGCGGTGCGCAGCTCGATCAGCATGGCGCGAAAACGGGCCACATCGGTCAGCGTCGCGGGCGGCCCGTGGCCGGGGACCACCACCGCGACGTCGAGTGCGAGCACGCGGCCGAGCGCCGCAATCAGGCCGTCGACATCGCAATCGCCGAGCCAGGGGAAGCGGTTGTGAAACAGGAGGTCGCCGAGGAAGACGACCTTGCGCCGTTCGAGATGCACCACAATGTCGCCGTCGCAATGCGCCGGCCCGAAATAATGCAGGCGTACGGTGTCGTCGGGCAGATGGAACGCAAAGTCACCTGCGAAAGTCTCGTTGGGCGGACGGATCACCACGGTGTCGTAGTCGGCAGCCGCGATGCGGCCCGCGAACCAGCGTCGTGCCGGATCGGGCTCCGGCACGAGCTCGAGGATATTTTGCCCGAACAGCAGACGCAGCTTGGTGGCGAAATCGGTGATCGTCCACTCCGGCCTGGTGCGCGGGCCAAGGCAGGCATTCATCGCGGCGAGCGTCTTCGCATGCGCGAGGATCGGCACATCGCCGAACACCGTGTTGCCGTGGGTGTGATCGAGATGGCCGTGCGTGTCGACCAGCATGCGCAGCGGTTTCCCGGTCTTCGCCGCGACCGCGGCGCGCAACTCGCGCGCCAGGTTCAGCGTTTGCTGCGCATCGATGACGATCACGCCCTCCGGCGTCTCGATCGCGCCCGCATTGGAGTCGCCGCCGGCGCCGATCCAGGCATGCACGCCGTCCGCGACGGTGACGAGGCGAGGTTGAGGGTGTTGGTCGGTCATTGATGGAGATGACGTCTGCGACTTGCTCAGCGTGCTCCCTCCCCGGGAGGTTGGGGTGGGGGGTGGTTACGAGTGGCGGCGGCTGTCGTCCAACAACTACCCCCACCCCCGTCCCTCCCTGCAAGGCGGAGAGGAGCCGTGACGCGCCGCCCTTCCTACTTCAACTCGTCGATGCGTATCAGCTCAGCGAGCTGTTCCTTCGTCAGTGGCTTCGTCAAAAACTTATTCTGGATCGCCTCGGCCATGAGCTGATCGACACCGACGATCTTGTCGGTTGCGAGCGTCTCCTGCGGGACGAGGCCGCGCACCTTGTCTACGGCGCTCGGCGGCAGCTTGGCGAACTCGGCGTAGAGCTTGAGCGCGTCGGGACTCGAATACATCCACGCGACGGTCTCGGTGTAGGCGGCGACGAAGCGCCTGAGCGCGTCCTTGCGCTTGGCGAGCGTCGCCACATTGGTGAGGTTGACGCGGCCTGTGCGGGTGCGCAGCGCCGCGACGTCGTTGCCGGTCGCGATGATGCGGATTTCGCCGTCTGCGGCCTTGTCGAGCGCATAGGGCACGGCGCTCCAGCCGACGTCGATCTGGCCCGTCATGGTCTGCGTGATGGTCGACGCGAGGTTGCCGGTCGACACAGGCTTCACCTGCAGATGATGTTGCGCGATCAGCGCGAGCAGACCGGCGTGGCTCGAGGAGCCGGGCAGCGAGAAGCCGACCGTCTTGCCGTTGAAATCCTCCACCTTGCGGATCGGCGACGCGGCCGGCACGAACCAGTAGAGATCGGGCGAGCCGACGATCTCGCTGCCGATGATGCGGATCGGTGCGCCCTTGGCGTAGGTGCCAAAGGCCGCGTAGGCGCCGGACGCGGTCGCAATGTCGACGCTGCCGGCGATCAACGCCTGGATCGATTCGGGACCTGCCGCTGTATACAGAATCTCGAGCTTCAGTCCGTGCCGCGCGAAAATGCCGCTGCGCTGGCCGAGTTCTTCGATCCCCGTGTCCCAGGCGCCGCGCTGCGGCACCGCGAGCTTGAGGACGTCTTCGGCGATCGCCGGCACAGCCGCGACGACCAGCAACGCGCAGCCGAGCAGAATCTTGGTTAACCGCCGCATGCAGCGCCTCCCCTGTTTGCGCGATCGACGCACGCGATCGTTGCGAATCAGGGTATCATGTCGCCGCGCGTCCCGTTGCGGCGGAATTCGAGCACGTGCGGCGCCATGTCCTATCCATGTCACATAATTCCGCAGCGTATGCATGGCTGTACTGCATTGCACAATTTTAATGTTGCAGCGCGACAGTTCCGCCGTACAATTCGGCTGGATCGAGTGGAGAGAAAGAACGGCACGATGAGCGTGTCCTGGAATACGAAATATGGGCCCCGTCGCGTGCGGGTGGACCCGCCGACGCTGCAGGAGGCGATCGCCGCCGCCAAGGGGTTGACCGACAGCCTGCAGCAGCAGGCTGAGATCGCGGCCTCGCTGATGGGCATGCCGGTCGAGCAGGTGAAATCCGAGGTCTTGAAGACCGCGCATGATCGCGCGCGCCCAACGCGCACGATCGCGAGCGAGCGCGGCGCACGGCGCACCGTGGTGGTCGAGCATCGCACGACACGGCGCATACCGCGCAGCACCTGACGCGCGCGGCGCTGCTGTTAAGATTCAGAACAGACGCGGAACCCTTGCGCAATCAACGCGTTAGCTGAGCGCGGTCGCCAAATTTCGAGACCGACTCTTTACGTTTGGGCAGCTATAATCAGCCCTAGGTTTCGCGCGCGACCGCGCGCCGAATTTTTGTACCAGGAGTTCGTCATGGCCCCGCGCGCCAACTGGAAGGGCTATCTGCGGCTCTCCCTCGTCTCGTGCCCGATCGCGCTCTACCCGGCGTCGTCGAGCACCGAGAAGGTGAGCTTCCACCGCATCAACAAGAAGACCGGCAATCGCTTGAAGCAGCAGCTCGTCGACGGCGAGAGCGGCGAGGTGGTCGAGCGCGAGGACATCGGGCGCGGCTACGAGATCGGCAAGGGCGAGTACCTGATGGTCGAGGACGACGAGCTGGAGAAGATCAAGATCGAGAGCTCGCACACCATCGACATCGACAGCTTCGTGCCGCGCGCCGAGATCGACGACCGCTACATGGATAGCCCCTACTACATCGCGCCGACCGACAAGGTCGGCCAGGAAGCCTTCGCGGTGATCCGCGACACCATCCGGGCGAAGAAGATGGTCGCGCTCGCACGCGTGGTGATCAGCCGCCGCGAGCGCGTGGTCATGCTGGAGGCGTTCGAGAACGGCCTGCTCGGCACGACGCTGCACTATGCCTACGAGGTGCGCGAGGCAAAACCCTATTTCGAGGAGATTCCCGAGCTCAAGCTGCCGAAGGAGATGACCGAGCTCGCCGCGCACATCGTCGACAGCAAGGCCGGCCATTTCGATCCGGCGACCTTCGAGGACCACTACGAGAACGCGCTGGTCGAGATGCTGCGCGCCAAGCAGGCCGGCCGCGCCCCGCAAGAGCCGAAGGAAGAGAAGACGCCCGCGCGCGTGGTCAATCTGATGGATGCGCTGCGCGCAAGCATCGGCGCCGACACCAAGAAGAAGCCCGCGGCGGCGAGCACGAAGAGCCGCGCGGCCGCCGGCAAGAGGAAGACGGGACGCTGACCCAGGCCGAACCGGATCGCCAGGCGCTGCAAGGTACGGTCGCCTTCACGGGCCGGCTCGCCTCGATGAAGCGGGCCGAAGCCTTCGCGCTGGTGCGCAAGCACGGCGGCACCCCGCGCGAGGGCGTCACCAAGAAGACGGACATT
>DASXCK010000373.1:0-2763 GCA_036491235.1 Xanthobacteraceae bacterium
TTCCCGCAATGGGGGCACGTTGGGCCTTCCTGCCAAAGCTGGGCTTCAACGTACTCGAAAGCCGCGTCTTCGTTGTGGAACCGATCTTCGGACAGGACAGAGTGGGCCATTGCGATCTCCAATGACCACAACCCTACCCCTAGCGACTGGGTATGTCAAGTGAAACATTCCCAGAACAAAGCCAATGCCGAAAACGGCAGCAATATCAATGCGGGCAGACGGCGAGGTGTCCGTGCTCATTTTGGCGGCATCAACCTGACCGGGATAACAGGAGGAAATTCAGCGGTCGTCTGCCGACGTCCGCGCCGCGACGCTGGTTGCGAACTTCGGCCTGGCGCTACCCCGCGTGCAAAACAAAGCTGGAAAATCCAGTGATTTCAGTGGCCGCTATTTCGGTGCCTCGAGCGGCAGCCGCACCGTGAAGGTCGCACCCTTGCCGGGCGCGCTGTCGACGCTGAGTCGGCCGCGGTGGCGATGCACGATGTGCTTGACGAGCGCGAGCCCGAGGCCGGTGCCGCCTTGCGCGCGGCTCTCGGTCACGTCGACGCGGTAGAAGCGCTCGGTCAGCCGCGGCAGGTGCTCGGGCGCGATGCCGGGCCCGTAGTCGCGCACACCGACGACGGCATCGTGCTCGCCGCTCTCGTGTGCCAGCGATGCGAGCGTGATGTCGACCCGCTTGCCGGCGGCGCCGTATTTGAGCGCGTTCTCGATCAGGTTCTCGAACACGCGGATCAGTTCGTCGCGGTCGCCGCGCACGAGCAGCGCTTCGGGCGGCATCGCGATCTTGACCTCGACGCCGCGGTCGCGCGCGAGCGTCTGCAGCCCGTCCGTCACTTGGCGCACGATGGGCGCGAGGTCGACCTGGTGGGTGGGCTGGACGTGCGCCTTGAGCTCGATGCGCGAAAGCGAAAGCAGGTCGTCGATCAGCCGCGCCATGCGGTTCGCCTGCGCCTTCATGATCTCGAGGAAGCGCTCGCGCGCCTGGGTGTCGTTGCGTGCCGGGCCCTGCAGCGTCTCGATGAAGCCGGAGAGCGCGGCGAGCGGGGTGCGCAATTCGTGGCTCGCATTGGCGACGAAGTCGGCGCGCATCTCCTCGACCTGCTTGATCGGCGTGAGATCGTGCAGCGTGACGAACACGAGCTCGCGCCGGCTCGAGACGGCGGTCGGGAGCGCGACCGGGACGATGAAGCCCTCCGACCAGCGATGGCTCGGAACCTTCTCGAAGAACTCGACGCGCTGCGCCTCGCCGCTCTCGATCGCGAGGCGGACCGCCTCGTTGATCTCGGCGATGCGCAGCGCCAGCGGCAGCGGCGTGCCGCGCGTGAGCGCCGGTGCGATCGCGCGCGCGGCGGCATTCGAGCCGACCACGTTGCTGCGGGAATCGAGCGCGATCACCGGGTCGTGCAGGCCGGACAGCACCGCCTCGACCAGCCAGTCGGCGGCGAGCGGCGCGCTCTCGAGCGTAACCCCCGGCGGCGCCTGCTCTTGCGCGGCGTCGAAATCGATCAGCGACGCTCCGGCCACGATCAAAAAGCCGATCGCCGCCTGCAGGGTCGTCAGCACGCCCATGGCGTCGAGCGCCAGGAAGACCAGCGCCCCGGCGATCAGCACCAGTCGCGCGCGCTTGAGCCGGCCGATCCAGGCGGCCGCCTCGTCATACATCCGCCGCTGCTCGTCGAGCGCCATGAGCAGGATGTTTAGCTCATCTTGCGGCGGAGTCGCTACCGCGGTGCGTTGCGTTTGCGCATATGCTTAGCGGCGAACCGACGGGCGCCGGATATGCGCTAGCCTCCGGGCGGCGTCATCGGGCCGTCATGTTTCGCGGCCACCGCGCCGCGCGGCCGCGAGCGCAGGCTGAGGTACAGCTCGCGGATGCCCAGGACCACGAGCGCGAAGGCGAACGGCATGATGTAGTAGAGCAGGCGGAAGAGCAGGAGGCCGGCCAGGAGCTGCTCCTTGTCGTATTGCCACAGCGCGATCAGCATCGCGGCGTCGAACACGCCGAGGCCGCCGGGAGAGTGGCTGGCGAAGCCGAGCAGCGTCGCGGCGACGAAAATCACCGCCAGCGTGACGAAGCCGATATAGGGCTCCTCGGGCAGCAGCATGAACATGGCGGCCGTGCAGCAGCCGAGATCGACGATGCCGATCGCGATCTGCACCAGGGTGAGCGGGCCGTTCGGCAGCGCCACGACCCAGTCGTGGCGGCCGATGAAGCGCGGCGTGCGCCAGACCCACGCCACGTACATGAGCAGAATGGAGAGCGTGATGAGCGCGAGCGTGCGGTTGATCCAGGGCGGCAGCTGGTCGATCGCGGTGGCGGCGGCCGGCGTGTAGGTGATGCCGAGCCCGAGCACCGCGGCGTTGCCGAGCCAGAAGGTGAGCCCGGCGACGAAGCAGATTTTTGCCACGTCGATCCCGGAGAGGCCGTAAGTCGAGTAGATGCGGTAGCGCACGGCACCGCCGGTGAAGACGCTCGCGCCGACATTGTGGCCGACCGCGTAGCTGGTGAAGCCGGCGAGCGCCGCAACCGCGTAGGAGAGGTCGCGCCGCCCGATCGTGCGCAGCGCGAACAGGTCGTAGAAGGTCAGCGTGAAATAGGCGCCGGCGACGAAGCAGGCCGCGACCGCGACGTCGCGCGGCCGCGTCGCCTGCACGGCGTCGAGCACCTTGGCGATGTCGATGCCGCGCAGGGTGTGGTAGAGCACGACGACCGCGGCCGCGATGATGGCGGCGCTGAGAAAGGCGCCGAGCCAGCTCCAGCCG
>DASXCK010000374.1:0-13175 GCA_036491235.1 Xanthobacteraceae bacterium
TTCAAGGGCAAGTCGATCGCCGACGTGCTCGACATGACGGTCGAGGAAGCCGCCGAGTTCTTCAAGGCGGTGCCGCGCGTGCGCGACACGCTGCAGACGCTGCACCGCGTCGGCCTCGACTACATCCATGTCGGCCAGCAGGCGACCACGCTGTCGGGCGGCGAGGCGCAGCGCGTCAAGCTCGCCAAGGAGCTCTCAAAGCGCGCGACCGGCCGCACGCTCTACATATTGGACGAGCCCACCACCGGCCTGCACTTCCACGACGTCGCAAAGCTGCTCGAGGTGCTGCACGAGTTGGTCGAGCAGGGCAATTCGGTGGTGGTGATCGAGCACAACCTCGAGGTGATCAAGACCGCCGACTGGATCATCGACCTCGGCCCCGAAGGCGGCGACGGCGGCGGCGAGATCGTCGCCAGCGGCCCGCCCGAGGACATCGTGCGGGCGAAGCGCAGCTATACGGGGCAGTTCCTCAAGCCGGTGCTCGAGCGCGACGCGGGCGCTCGGAAGAGGAAGCGGATCGAGGCGGCGGAGTAGCGCTTTTGCGCACTCCGAGTCTCCCCTCATCCTGAGGAGCGTCGCGAAGGACGAGGCCGGTGCGCCGCCACAGGCGCGCGAGTTGTGCAGATGCTTGTCCTCGCGACGCGACGACAAGCTCCTCAGGGTGAGGGCTCAGATTCAGAAAGGTCGAAGCTCGACTACTTCGGCTCCGGCTCGCTCGCGGGGCCACGCGGGTCGTCACGATTGGCCATGCAATTCTTGATGAACTTCGCTCGCTCAGCGCCCTTCAGATGCTGCGAATCCGCGCCGAACTTGCAGGTCGCCTGTTTGTCCTTGCTCGATGCCGCCAGCGTCGGGGTGCTGGCGATCATGGCGGCGAGTGTTGCGGCAGCGATGGCATAGCGAAGCATGGTGACGATTCCTCCGTACTGGGCGGGATGCTTACCACAAATTACGCGGTCATTGCGAGCGAACGGTGGCGAACACGGAGTGTCTTCGCCCGCATCGCAGATCGCGCCATGACGTGCCGACGTACCTTCGCGTGACGGCCCGGGTCGCCGCGGCGCCCGACCTCAGATCCCTTTCACATCCGCCGGCGGCCGGTCCTGCGCACAGCCCTGCGGCGCATAGGCCGCGGCCTTCTTGCGCACGTCCGGCGTATCGCGGGTGGACGGGTCGATTGCGACCCAGGCGAGGATCGCCGTCGCGGCGTCGCAGGGGCGTCCCATGGCGGCATAGACGTTGGCCATCTCGATGAACACCCAGTCGCCGAGCTTGCGCGGCTCCTTCTGCAATTCGATCACGCTCTTGTAGTCTTCGACGGCCTCCGCATAGCGCTTGGCGCCGGCGAGCGCCTTGCCGCGCAGATAGCGATAGGCCCCGACGGCAGGATTGCGCGTCACCAGGCCGTCGGCGATCGTGATGGCCTTCTGGTTGTCGCCGAGCTGCAACAGGATCTCGCCGGCGCGATACTGCTCGCCGTCGCCGTTGGGGCAGGCCGCCGCGAAGCCCGCATAGGCGTCAACCGCCGGGCGCATCTCATGCGTCGCCAGCAGCCCTTCGCCGAGCGCAAAAATCGCCCGCTTATCGCACGGCTCGCGGGCGAGCTGTTCCAGCCCGGAGGAGATCTGCGCCGAGCTCCGCAGCCTTGCGGACAACGGCGCCATGTGCAGGCGCTGGTAGAGGGACCCATAGGCATCCGGCGGACCGAACCCGAACGCATCACGCGCGGCAAAAATCACACCCCGCACGCTGTCGCGCGCCTGCGGAATGAGCGCGAAGCCGGCCGCCACGCACAGCGTGGCAATCGCCAGCGCCGCGAACCAGATTGAGCGGCCTTCCGACGCCACGACGGGGACAGGCCGATCTTGCGGCGCCAGCTCCATGCAACCCTCAAGGGTGTGAATTGGCTGTATCTTAGCATTGCCGACTGGGCTGCAAAGCCAGCCGTCACTGCACCTTCACGCCGATCTGGTCGATCACGCGGCCATATTTCTCGTTGTCGGCGCGGATGCGGGCCGTGAACTCTGCATCACTCAGGATCCACGGTTCGCCCGCCCCGCCGGCGGCGAGCCGCTTGGCGAACTCCGGCAGCGCCCTGATGGCGGCGGCTGCCCGGCGCAGGTGCGCGACGATTGCGTTCGGCGTGCCCACCGGCGCGAACAACCCCTGCCACAGCGTGACCTCGTAGCCCGGATAGAACTCGGCGACCGTCGGCAGGTCGGGCAACTCCGTCGAGCGTTTTGCCCCCGTGACCGCCAACGCATGCAGTTGCCCGGACTTGATCAGCGGCACCACCGAGCCGCCGCCGAACATCGCGGCCGTGTTGCCCGCCATGACGCCGAGCGCTGCCGGGCCGCCGCCCCGGTAGGGCACATGGGTCAGGTCGACGTGCGCGGCGCGCTTGAGCAACTCCATCGCGAGGTGATGCTCGCTGCCGTTGCCGATCGACGCATAGAACAGCGGCGGCTTGGCGTTGCGGGCGAATTCGATGAACGCCTTGAAGTCCATGCCCGCGGTGAGCTTCGGGTCGGCGGCAAGCACGAGCTCGTTCTCCACCAGGCTCGCGATCGGCACCAGGTCTTTGAGCGGATCGATCGGCATTTTGGCGTAGAGATGCGGGTTGATCGCGAACAAGGCGCTCGGGCCGAGCAGCAGCGTGTAGCCGTCCGATGCCGCATGCGCGGCCACCTCGCCCGCCATGTTGCCGGCAGCACCCGGCCGATTTTCGACGACCACGGGCTGGCCCATCCGCCGCGACAGCTGCTCGCCGAACATGCGCGCGATCAAGTCGGAGGCGCCGCCGGGCGGATAGGAGACCAAGAGCTTGATCGGCCGCGTCGGATAGTCCTGCGCCGGCGCAGGCGCCGCGAGGCCGACGAGGAGCGCGGCGAGCAGCAGGCCGATCGCATGACGCATCACATCGCGCATAAATCCTCCCGGCCGCGAAACCCCGTCTCTTAATCTGCCTTGGCGCCCGCGAGCTTGACCAGCGCAGCCCAGCGCGGTTCCTCGGCGGCGAGGAATTTGCGAAAATCCTCCGGCGTGCCGGTCGTCGCAATCGCGCTGAATTTGGTCAGCATGGCCTTGCTGGCGTCCGACCGAAGCCCTTCGTTGATCGCCGCGTTGAGCTTCGCGACGATGTCGGCCGGTGTGCCGGCCGGCGCCGCGACGGCGGTCCATGCGTCCATGGTGACGTCCGGATAGCCGCTTTCGGCCATGCTCGGGATGTCGGGAAGTGCCGGCCAGCGCTCGCCGCGCGCGATCGCGAGCGGGCGCACCTTGCCGGCCTGGATCAGCGGCAGGAGGCTGATCAGCGCATCAATTGTGAACTGCACGCGCCCGGCGAGAAGATCGTTGATCGACGCGGCCGCGCCCTTGTAGGGCACGTAGACCGCATTGATACCCGCCTTGGTGACCAGCAGCGTGCCCAGGAGATGCGGCGGCGTGCCCAAACCCGCGCCGAAATTGAGCTCGCCCGGATGCGCCTTGGCGTATGCGACGAATTCCTTCACGCTGTTGACCGGCAGGCCGTTCGCCACCACGAAGACGTGCGGCAGCAGCGCGACCCTGGCGACGGGCGTCAGCAGCTTGAGCGGATCGATGTCGAGGCTCGGGTAGAGCGCGGGCGCGACCGCGAGCGAGCCGGACGAGCCGAACAGCAGCGTGTAGCCGTCCGGCAGTGCCGCAGCCGCGAGCCTGGTGCCGAGCGTCGAGCCGACGCCGGGACGGTTGTCGACGATCACCTGCTGGCCGAAGCGAACCGAGAGGTCGCTCGCCACCATGCGCCCCATGGTGTCGATGGGCCCGCCCGGCGGGAAGGGCACGATCATGCGGATCGGCCGCGCCGGATAGGATTGCGCCCGGGCCGGCGCCGCGAGCGTCGCCATGGCGCCGAGCGCGGCGAGCGATGCGAGGAGATCCCGCCGGACGATCATCATTCCTCCCGTCTCGCGCGGCGCGATTTCAGGGCGCCCTCGCGACGTGACGCGACGCTAGCCCGAAACGCCGACCCCTTAAACCGGACTTAGCGCATGTCCCGGCGAAGTGGACGCCGGTTCGCCGAGAAGGACATGCGCCAAACATGGAGAAGTAGAGCGGATTTCACTGCTCCAGTGAACACAATGCGCTCTACTGCCGCACCGGACAGTCGTTCGACGCATAGGCGTCGTTGAGGAAGCGCGCGAGCCGCAGGCCGGCGACGCCGAGCTGCCGGTCGAGCACCGGCAGCGCCTGACGATAATAGTCGTCGTCGATCACGTGATTGGCGCCCAGCAGCCGCCAGACGGTCTGCGCCGCCGCGTGCGTCTCGACCGCCCACTCGGCCGGCGTGCCGCCGTCGATGCCGTTCTGCTGCGCCTCGGCGCCCTTGAGCCACCCCGCCTCGAGCCGGTCCACATAGGAACCCCAGGCAAACACGGTCGCACGGATGAGATCGACGTCCCAGGCGGCGTGGAAGTTGCTCGCGACCGGCGTGCGGCAGGCCTGCGAGCAGACTTGCCCCTTGAGAAAGACCGCGACCGCAATCTTGTTGCCGCCCTGCGCCTCTTCGACCGTGTGCAGCGGCTGGTGGATGTCGCCGACGAAATGCACCGCGAATTTGATCGCCTCGATCTTCTCGATCCGGCTCTCGGCGCAGCGCAGCTCGGTCTTGAGCCGATCGAGCTCCGCGACCACGCAATCGCCCTGCTCGGTCAGCTTGCACTCCTTGGCGGGGTCGTACTGGCTTTCCGCGATCGGGATATCGACGAAGTGCCACTGCGCCGTCCCTTTGCGCTCATCGCGCACATCATCGGCCCAGCTCGCGACCGACGCGAGCGAGCGACCGTCGAGCAGGCCGGCGATCAACGCCACCGCCCGCGCCGAAAGCCGCGGCTGCGCGATTTCGGCGACGATCGAATGCCCCTCCGGCCCCCATGCCGATGCCGAGCCGCAGGACGCGGCGCCGAGCAGAACCGCCAAGCAGAGTGCCTTCATGGGTCGCCTCCGTGCGAAGACCGCCTTTCGCGAGATTATCGCCGCGCCGACCGGTGCGCTATGATGCAATTATCCTGCGAATCGCTTTGCAACGGGATGACCGGGTGCGCGAAAAAGAGCTCCGCATAGCCCTCGTCTGCTTCGGCGGCGTCTCGCTCGCCGTCTACATGCACGGGATCACCAAGGAAATCCTCAAGCTCGCCCGTGCTTCGGGCGCCGTGCACGGCATCCGGGATCGCGCCAAGCGCCAGGTCGCCAGCTTCTTCGACCGCTACGACGAGAAAGATCCCGAATACGATACCGAGGCCGTCTATTTCGACCTCCTGCGCGACCTCGGCGGCACGATCGAGCTGCGCGTGCTCATCGACATCGTGGCGGGGGCCTCGGCCGGCGGCGTCAACAGCGTGATGCTGGCGCGCGCGCTCAGCCACGACCTGCCGATGGAGCGGCTGCGCGGGCTCTGGCTCGACAATGCCGACGTGACCGAGCTTTTGGCGGATGACGCTCGCGCCCGCCGCTTCAGCAAATGGTTTTTGCGGCCGTTCATCTGGGCGTCCGGGCTGTCGCGCTCGCAGGACCTGCACGACCGCGAGGTGCGCGCAAAGCTGTCGCTGTTCATGCGCTCGCGCTGGTTCAAACCGCCGTTCGACGGAACCAAGATGACGGCGCTGATGTACGACGGCATCGTCGCCATGGGCGCGCCGCGCGAGAGCCAGGCCTCGCTGCTCCCGTCCGGTCTGGGCCTCGATCTCTTCGTCACCGTCACCGACTTCCACGGCTGCCAGCAGGTCATGCAGATCCACGATCCGCCGGTGGTGCACGAGCGCGAGCACCGCCACGTCCTGCATTTCGGTTATCGGCGGCGCGCCAACGGCGCGGTGGAAAGCGACTTCGACCTGGACAATGCGCCCGCGCTCGCCTTTGCGGCGCGCGCCACCTCGTCCATTCCGGGCGCCTTTCCGCCGGCGCAGATCGTCGAAATCGACGCGCTCATGCGGGCGCGCGGCGTGGCCTGGCCGCGCCGTGCCGACTTCATCGCTGCCAATTTCGGGGCGTACGCGCAGGTGGACGTCGACCCGGTCGCGGTCCCGTTCGTCGACGGCAGCGTGCTCAACAGTCGGCCCTTCCGCGAGGCGGTGACCGCGATCCGCGGCCGTCCCGCGTTCCGCGAGGTCGATCGCCGGGTGGTCTACATCGACCCCAACCCGGAGCGATCGAGGGCACCCGCGCATCACAAAGCCCCCGGCTTCTTCTCGACGCTCAAGGGCGCGCTGTCGGAAATTCCGCTCGCCGAGCCGATCACCGACGAGCTCGGCTGGATCGCCCGCTTCAACGACCAGGCGCGCCGCCTGCGCGGCATCATCGAGAGCGCGCGGCCGCATATCAGCTGGCTGGTCGCCGACATGATGTCGGCGAACGACGAGCCGATCACGGTCGGGCGCCTCGGCGCATGGCGCTCGCAGGCCAACACCAAGGCGGCGCGCGACGCCGGGTTCGCCTACGAGGCCTATGTGCGGCTCAAGCTCGCCTCGGTGCGCGCCTTCGTCGTCCAGCTGATCGTCGACATGCGCGGCGTGCAACCGCACTCGCCGTACGCCCGCGCGATCGCCGAGATCGTCGACGCCTGGGCGCGGTGCGCCGGTGTCATGTACGAGCCGCCCGACGGCCGCGCTCCGCAGAACGGAGCCGCTGCGGGCGCTGCGGACGTGCCCGGCTGGGTCAAATTCCTGCTCGCACTCGACGTCGACTTCCGCAAGCGCCGCCTCAACTTTTTGATCGAGGGGCAGAACCGGCTCTACCAGATGCTCGGCAGCGAGGGCCACGACCTCGATCCCACCGCCGTCGACGGGCTCAAGCGGTCGCTCTACGAATGCCTCGATGCGTTGGAAAAGCGGATCACCATCGCGGCCGGCGACCGCGAGGCGCGCGCCCTCGCCGAGGACATTTTTCGCATCACGCCCTCGCCTGCCGACATCAAGTACGTCGACACCTATGCGCGCGGCTTTGCGGAGCAGCACAAGGATGCGCTCGACCGGCTGGTCGAGCGCATCGGCACCGCGATCGATCTGCAGTCGAGCACGCGCGATATCGACATGCTGCTCGGCGAGATGCAGACCTGGCCGGGCAGCGGGCTCGACGAGGTGCTGGTGAACTATCTCGGCTTCCCGTTCTGGGACGTGCTGACGTTCCCGGTGATGCCGTGGCGCCAGGCGGGCGAGTTCAACGAGATCCGTGTCGATCGCATCAGCGCCCAGGATGCGGCCGGCATCGCGCGGCTCGGCACGTTCCGCCTCAAAGGCGCGGCGTTCAATCAGTTCGCCGCCTTCCTGTCGCGCGCCTACCGCGAGAACGACTACCTGCTCGGCCGCCTGCATGCCGCCGACCGGCTGATCGACATCGTCTGCGACGCCGCCGGCCGCGACGCCGTCACGCCCGCCCAGGTCGCGGTGTTCAAACGCGACGCGGTCCGCCGCATCCTCGATGCCGAGGAGCCGCACCTGACGACATGCCGGAGCATGATCGCCGAACTGCGCGCGGCGCTCGAGCGCGAGCCGGCACCGACGGCGGAAACGGCACGGCAGGCGGCGGCAGGCGTATAGTGGATGGCGAGTGGCGAATAGTGGACGACTGACCTACCTATTCGCTATTCGCTACCCTCCATTCGCCGTTCCTGGAACCCGATGTCCGAGCCCTTCTGGAAAACCAAATCCCTTGCCGAAATGACCCGCGACGAGTGGGAAAGCCTGTGCGACGGCTGCGGACGCTGCTGCCTCAACAAGCTCGAGGACGAGGAGAGCGGCAAGTTCTACTACACGGACGTCGGCTGCCGCCTGCTCGACGGCGAGACCTGCCGCTGTCACGACTACCCCAACCGCCAGGCGCTCGTGCACGACTGCGAGCAGCTCACGCCGGAAAACGTCTCGGCGCTCGGCTGGCTGCCGCCGAGTTGCGCCTACCGGCTCGTCGCCGACGGCCGCGACCTCTACTGGTGGCACCCGCTCGTCTCCGGCGATCCCGAGAGCGTGCACATCGCCGGCGTCTCGGTGCGCGGCCGCCTGCGCGGCAACGAGACCGAGATCAGCGCCGAGCAGCTCGAGGATTACGTCGTGAGCTGGCCCATCCGCCTGCCCAAGCGCGCGAAAGAGCCGAAGACGTAAGAACGAAAATAAGAACGACTACGCGCATCCCCAAATTCCTCCTCATGGTGAGGAGCGCCGAAGGCGCGTCTCGAACCATGGGCCACGCACACAAGTCGCCCTGTCCGGATTCGCGGCCCATCCTTCGAGGCTCGCTTCGCTCGCGCCTCAGGATGAGGCAGAGTTACCCCTGCTTGAGCGTAATGTGCGCGGCGCGGACCACCTCGGCCCACTTGTCGATCTCCAACGCGATGTAGGCGCCGAATTCGTCCGGCGTAAACACCATCGGCGTGGTCGCGACATCGGCCAAGCGCTTCTTCACGGTCGGATCCGCAAGACCCGCGTTGATCTCGCGATTGAGCCGCGCGATGACCGCGGGGGGCGTGCCGCGCGCAACGCCGATGCCGCACCAGGAGTTCGCGACATAGAGCGGCAGTGTCTCGCTCAGGGTCGGAACCTCGGGCAACCCCGGATAGCGCGTCTTGCCGAGCACCGCGATCGGCCGCATCGCGCCGGCGCGGATCTGCGGCAAGACGCCCGTCATCACGTCGATCGCGAGCTGCACCCGCCCGGCCATGAGATCGGTGCCGATGGCCGCTCCGCCCTTATAGGGCACGTGCACCAATTGCACGCCCGCCATCATCTGGAAGAGCTCGTTCGACACATGCGAGGACGAGCCCACGCCGAACGAGCCGATGGTGACCTTGCCGGGATTGGCTTTCGCGTAGGTGATCAGCTCCGGCACGGTTCTGGCCGGAAACGACGGATGGGCGACCATCACGAGCGGAAAGTCGATCATCCCGGCGACCGGCGCGATGTCGCGCTTGAGGTCGAACGAAAGGTTCTTGAACAGCGCCGGATTGACCGCCGCCGAGGCCGCCACGAACAGCAGCGTATAGCCGTCCGCCGGCGACGCGAGCACGTTCTGGATCGAGATATTGGTGGATGCGCCGGGCCTGTTCTCGACAAAGACCTGCTGGCCGAGCCGCTCGCTGAGCCATGCCGCCATGATGCGCGACACGATGTCGGCCCCGCCGCCGGGCGGAAAGCCTACGACGAAGCGGATCGGCCGCGACGGATAGCTGTCGGCGAACGCCGAGCCGGACGCGGACGCGACGGCGCCTGCCCCAGCAAGCGTCAAGAACGACCGGCGATCGAAGGATGTACGAGCACGCATCGACGTCTCCCGTGGTCTCCAGGACGTCACTGTCAGTCGCATTCTCGCGCACGAGGAGGCCCTCGCGGCTGTAGATCATAAACCGGTCCCGTTGCGCTTGAAACGCTCGATTTCGTGAGTGGCTGGTGTGCCGAGCCCACCACTCGTCATGGCCGGGCTTGTCCCGGCCATCCATGTCTTGCTTACTGAATCAATGGAAGGAAAACGTGGATGCCCGCGACAAGCGCGGGCATGACGACCGAGTCCTAAATATTCAGCACCCTTCCATACGCATCCAGCACCGCTTCCTTCATCATCTCGGACAGCGTCGGGTGCGGGAAGATGGTGTGCATGAGCTCTTCCTCGGTGGTCTCGAGGTTCATCGCCACCACGTAGCCCTGGATGAGCTCCGTCACCTCGGCGCCGACCATGTGGGCGCCGAGCAATTGCCCGGTCTTCTTGTCGAAGATCACCTTGACCAGTCCCTGGTCCTCGCCGAGCGCGATGGCCTTGCCGTTGCCGACGAACGGGAAGCGGCCGACGCGGATGTCGAGCTTTTTCTCTTTCGCGGCCTGCTCGGTCAGTCCCACCGAGGCGACCTGCGGCGAGCAGTAGGTGCAGCCCGGGATCATCAGCTTGTTCATCGGGTGCGGCTTCAGCCCTTTGATCGCCTCGACGCAGACCACGCCCTCGTGCTCGGCCTTGTGCGCGAGCATCGGCGGGCCGGCGACGTCGCCGATCGCGTAGATGCCGGGCACGTTGGTCTTGCAGTAGCCGTCGATGACGATGCAGCCGCGATCGGTCTTCACGCCGAGCTTCTCGAGACCGAGATTCTCGATATTGCCGACGACACCGACCGCCGAGATCACGCGCTCGACCTCGATCGTCTGGGTCTTGCCCTTGCCGTCGTCGATGGTGGCGACGACGCTGTCGCTCTTCTTGTCGAGCTTGGTGACTTTCGCGCCGGTCAGGATTTTGATCCCCTGCTTCTCGAAGCTCTTGCGTGCAAAAGCCTGGATCTCGGCGTCCTCGACGGGAAGAATCTGCGGCAGCACCTCGACGACCGTGACCTCGGCGCCGAGGGTGCGGAAGAACGACGCGAACTCGATGCCGATCGCGCCCGAGCCGACGACCAGCAGCGACTTCGGCACGCGATCCGGCACCATCGCCTCGAAATAGGTCCACACCAGCTTCTTGTCGGGCTCGAGGCCCGGCAGGACGCGCGGGCGCGCGCCGGTCGCCACGATGATGTGCTTGGCCTGATAGGTGCCCGGCCCGAGCGCCCCCTTCGGCGCCTCGGCCTGTGCCTGCTTGACCGTCACGTTGCCGGGCGCGGGGATCGAGGCCTCGCCCCAGATGACGCTCACCTTGTTCTTGCGCATCAAAAAGCCGACGCCGTCGTTGAGCCGCTTCGACACGCCGCGCGAGCGCTTCACCACCGCGGCCGCGTCGTAGCCGATATTGTCGGCCTTGAGCCCGTAGTCCTTGGCATGCTGCATGTAGTGGAAGATCTCGGCCGAGCGCAGCAGCGCCTTGGTCGGAATGCAGCCCCAGTTGAGACAGATGCCGCCCAGATAGGCCTTCTCGACGATCGCGGTCTTGAAGCCGAGCTGCGCGGCACGGATCGCCGTGACGTAGCCGCCAGGACCGGAGCCGATGATGATGATGTCGAACGAGGTGTCGGCCATTGGAGTGCTCTCAGAATTCAACCGTCATTGCGAGTGAAGCGAAGCAATCTCGATCAACAAATGCATGCGCAAGTGAAACGAGATTGCTTCGCTTCGCTCGCAATGACAACGTCCCTCGCAACGGCGGCAAAACCTCACACCAGCATCGAGGTCGGGCTCTCGATGAAGCGCTTGATCTCGCCGATCAGCTCGGCGCCCAGCGCCCCATCGATGGCGCGGTGATCGCACGACAGCGTGATCTTCATCTGCGTCGCGACCATCACCTTGCCGTCCTGCACCACGGCGCGCTGCTCGCCGGTGCCGACCGCCAGAATCGTCGTCTGCGGCGGGTTGATCACCGCGGTGAACTCCTCGATGCCGTACATGCCGAGGTTGGAGACCGCGCTCGCGCCGCCCTGGTATTCCTCCGGCTTGAGCCGGCGCGCCCGCGCGCGCGCGGCAAAATCCTTCATCTCCTTGGAGATGGTGATGATCGACTTCTCGTCGACATTGCGCAGCACCGGCGTGATCAACCCGTTTGGCAGCGCGACCGCGATGCCGATGTTGGCATGGTGATGCTTGAGCATGCCGCTCTCGGTCCAGGTGACGTTGGTGTCGGGCTTGCGCACCAACGCCAGCCCAAGCGCCTTGATGACGAAGTCGTTGACCGAGAGCTTGTAGGCCGGCTTGCCGTCGTCGCCTTTCGGCGCCGTCGAGTTGATGTCCTCGCGCGCCGCCAGCAGGCGGTCGATGGTGCATGTGACGGTCAGGTAGAAGGTCGGGATCGTGACCGTCGCTTGTTGCAGCCGCTGCGCGATGATCTTGCGCATGTTGTCATGCGGCACGACGTCGTAGGAGCCGGCCTCGTAGAAGGCGCGGATTTTTTCATCCGACAGCGGCGGCGGCGGCACCGCCACGCCGGGCGCCGCGGGAGCGGCCGGGGCGCGCAGGCCACCGCCGGCCTTCGCCTGCTCGACGTCATGCGCAACGACGCGACCATGCGGACCCGAGCCCGCAATGCGCGCGATGTCGATGTTCGCTTCCTTGGCGAGCCGCCGCGCCAACGGCGAGGCGAAGATGCGTCCGTGACTGTTGGCCTGCGGTGCCGGCGCCGGAGCACTAGCCGCACGCGGGGCGCTGCCCGCCCCCTCTCCCCGTTGGGGAGAGGGCTGGGGTGAGGGACGCTGTGCGGATGTGGATGGCGAAGCGGCAGCAGCGGATGCCGAGGTCCCTTCACCCGTCGCGTTGCGCGCGCCACCCTCTCCGCGTTGGGGAGAGGGTGAAGGAGCCGCAGCCTTCGCGGCCGGTGTTGGGGCGCCCTTCCCGGCGCCGGCCGCCGCGCTCTTCACATCCTCGCCTTCGCCGGCGAGCACCGCGATCAGCTGATTGACCGGCACGTCGGCAGTGCCTTCGGGTACGACGATCTTCGCCAGGACGCCCTCGTCGATCGCCTCGTACTCCATGGTGGCCTTGTCGGTCTCGATCTCGGCCAGGATGTCGCCGGCCTTGACCGCGTCACCCTCCTTCTTGAGCCACTTGGCGAGATTGCCCTTCTCCATCGTGGGAGAGAGCGCGGGCATGAGGATGTTGATCGGCATGATGATGGGGCCCGATGCTGATCTGGCGGCTACCGGTAGGCCACGCTTTTCGCGGCCTCGACCACCTCGGCGACCGCCGGCAGCGCAAGCTTCTCCAGGTTGGCGGCGTAAGGCATCGGCACGTCCTTGCCGGACACGCGCACCACCGGCGCGTCGAGCCAATCGAAAGCGTGTTCCATGATGCGCGCCGAGATCTCGGCGCCGACGCCCGACTGCGGCCAGCCCTCTTCGACCACGACGCAGCGGCTCGTCTTCTTGATCGACTCGACGATTGCCGCCGTGTCCATCGGCCGCAGCGTGCGCAGATCAATGACTTCGGCCGAGAGACCTTCCTTCTCGAGCTCCTCGGCGGCCTTGAGCGCGTAGCTCATGCCCATCGACCAGGCGACGAGCGTAACGTGCTCGCCCGGCCGCGCGATCTTCGCCTTGCCGATCGGCACCGTGTAGTCGTCGAGCCGCGGTACCGGCGAGGAGTGTCCGTAGAGAATCTCGTTCTCCAAAAACATCACCGGGTTGGGATAGCGGATCGCCGACTTGAGCAGGCCCTTGGCGTCGGCGGCCGTATAGGGCGCGATGACGGTCAGCCCCGGAATGTGCGAATACCAGGCCGAATAGTCCTGGCTGTGCTGCGCCGCGACCCGCG
>DASXCK010000375.1:0-10511 GCA_036491235.1 Xanthobacteraceae bacterium
GTGCGCAACTCGTGGCTCACCATGGCGACGAACTCGTCTTTGAGCCGGTCGAGCCGCTTGCGCTCGCTGATGTCGGCGATCGTGCTGAGCACCATCAAGCCGTCGCGCGTGCGGATCGGATTGAGGCCGATCTCGACCGGATACGCGCTGCCGTCGCGGCGCAGCGCCATCAGGTCGCGGTTGTGACCGACCGGCCGGCGCTCGGGATCGCGAGCGAAATGGTCGCGGTGGCGCACGTGCTGGCGGCGCAGATGTTCGGGCAACAGCATGTCGATCGATCGGCCGATCAGCTCCTCGCGGCGATAGCCAAACAGCCGCTCTATCTCACTGTTGACCATCACGATGGTGCCGGCCTCGTCGCTCATCATCATGCCGGTCGGGCACGACTCGACGGCGAGACGGAACATCTCTTCGGCCGCCTCGTGCGACCCGGCTCCGGTGCGCTCGGGAGTCTTCAGCCCGATCGCCGCGGCGCGCTCGCTGTCGGCAGGCCGACGGCCCGCACGGCGCGGCGTGCATTCGCTTGGCGGAACCGCGCTCATGGACGTCGCCGCGACGCGATGGAGCGCGCCGGAGCGCGGGCGCGGCGCGAGCACGTGCGTGAACATGGCCGCAGTGCGGTCGGGAAGGTCCTCATTGCGCCCCTGGCGGGAGCCGGTTCGCGTGTAGCGTGTTACAAGTCGTGGTAGCACGACAATGCCTGAAAACTTGTTAAGTGCCAATAGTGCCCCAGTAGAATGCAAGTAAGCAAATCTAGCTAGGAAGAACACCATAGATATAATTACTGAGAGACGGCGCGCCGATGCGCGCTGTCTCTCGAAGAATGGTTGCGCCGTTCAGGCACTGAGCTGGCGGGAACCGGTGTCCTCGATCACACGGCTGAACACGATCCGCATCAGGTCGACGGAATTCTTCGCACCGAGCTTCTGCATGATATGGGCGCGGTGGATCTCCACCGTCCGCCGGCTGATACCGAGCTTGCTCGCTGCCTCCTTGTTGGAGGCGCATCCGACGATCTGCGCCAGCACCTCGTGCTCGCGCGGCGTCAGCCGCGCGGCGCCCGGAAAGGTGGGGCGCGCAGGATCGAGCGCGCCATACTCCGGCGAACGTTGCGCAACGGCATCGACCGCCTCGCGAACGCGAGCCACCAGATCCTCGCCAATGCGATGCTTTTCGATGTAATCGAACGCGCCGCGCTTGATTGCCTCGACGACGCACGGGATGTCGCTGCGGCCCGAGACCACCAGGATCGGCGCCGCATAGTGCCTTGCGTCGAGCCGATTGAGGATATCGAGCCCCGATCCCCCGGGCATATGCAGGTCGAGAATGATGCAGGCGGGCGCTCGGACGCGCGCCTCGCCGATCACCGAGCCGCCATCGGCGAACAGCGTGACCTGAAAGCCGGCTTCACCGAGCAGCGTTGAGAGCGACTCCCGCGCGGTCGGATCGTCGTCGACGACAAAGACGTCGCGGTTGGGAATTTCAATGACCGACATGATGCGCGCTCAGTGCGACTGCGACTCGCGGCGCTCGAACGGGCTGCCGCTGAGTGTCGCATCGCTTGCGTCATTGGCAGCTCGCATGGCGGGCGCCTGTGCGCACAGATTGTCGAACACGAATACGCGGATGGCCGAGGAGAGATTGCCGCGCCGCTGCCGGTCGATCTCTCCGACCACGGAGGTGAGCGTGCGCTGCTGGTGCCGCGCAATCGCCTTGAGCGCCTGCCAGAATTCCTCCTCGAGGCTGATGCTGGTTTTGCGGCCGGCGATAACGACGGATCGTTTGGTGACGGTGGTGTTCATGCAAGCGCCCCTAGCCTACGGCAACTCAGGCGCGAGACGGACGCAAAGCGTGACGCGAGCACTATCTTACCAAACGCCCACGATTTACTTACCGGAGCGTCGTGATTCGAGTAAATATTACCGGCAACTCAGTATTGCTGCTAGTGGTAACATTACCTAGGCATTTTTGACGGGAAAGCGAAAACGTTCCGATTTACTCGCGGTAGGTGCACTGCCGCAAATGTCTTTTGCGTTCCACCGATGGAAGTTTTGCGCGGCCTGGATGGCCGTTCGTGTTCCAATTCACAGAAATGAAATGCGCTACGGATCGATGATGCGATCGCGAAGTGCGATGACGACGGCTTGCGTGCGGTTGGCCGCGCCAAGCTTGCGCGTGGCGGTCTGCGTGTGCTCGTCGACGGTGCGCTTGGAAATGTGCAGCGCTCGGCCGATTTCCGAGGCGGATTTGCCGCGTGCCGCCCAGGTCAGCACCTCGCGCTCACGTGGCGTTAACTGAATCCGTTTCCCCAAAAGCGGACCGCGCAGACGGCGCATCCGGTCAAATGCATAGAGCGCGATGAGATGGAGCGAGGCCTTGCTGACGTCCGACAAATCGAGGCTGGCCGCCGCCATCGACACGCATCCTTCCTCGCCGCCCGGTCCGTGGATCGGGACGAAATAGCCGTGACGCAGGCCGGACGCCGCGGCGCGGAACATCATCTCGACGACGCGCGGGTCGGCATGCGTCTGATAGGACTCGGCATCCCATTCAAACGGCATGTGCGACCTCATGCCGCGGCGGCTTAATGGGTCGCACTGCGCGTAGTGGTCCTCGACGTAACGCGCGAAAAACTCAGCCGGCCAGCGCGACGCCATGACCAACCCTTCGAATGGCTGTTCTTTGGTCGGCAGTGCGGTCACGATGAAACTCTCGATGCCGAACGGCGCGAGCGCCTGCTCCATGGCCGACGTCACGTCGTCAAGTCGCGCCAGCAGCTCAACTCGTTCGATGAACGCCATCGCGCCTTGCGCGTACTCGGGCGATTCCCTGCTGACGGCCATTCGGAAGGCTCCGAGCCGCGTGCGTCAGGGTCCGGCAACCCGACGATGCACGCCGGCTACAAGCCTAGACGCATTTTTCGCCGAACTGAGTCGGCCGTTAGTCTCAGTGCGACATATATGTCATGCGGTTGTGCGTTTTATGCATAGCAATTGTACATAGTAACGGCGGAAATCGCATCCCGCCCCAACCTGCGGGCTCTTCCATTGTTTCGAGAATCGGAGGACCATGTTTTCGCAGCCTCGATCGACGTGCCGGTGGTCTGCAACCTCGCATGTTAGCGGGCGGCCAGCCCCTGAGAACACGCGCAAACGAGAAGATCGCGTTCATAGGAACCCGAGCCTCTCCAGGAGTCGCGAAAGTGGTCGATCCAGGTCATAGCCCACGGACCTGCCTTGTCGCCGACGACGATCCCGCGATCAGGCGCGTGCTCGAGCTAGCGGTCGGACGGTGCGGTCTTGAGCTGAAGGGATTCGGGACCGCACGCGAGGTGCTGGAGGCTTGCCGCCAGACGCCGCCGGATATTCTCTTTCTCGACCTCGCGCTCAAAGGCTCCGATGCGATCGACGTCATCCGGTCGCTGGGCGAAATGCAATTCCGCGGGGCCGTGCAATTGATCAGCGGGCACCATTCGCTGCTCGACAACGTCAAGAACGTGGGCGAGCGCCATGGCCTGACGATGTTGCCGCCGCTGCCGAAGCCGTTCCGGGCCGCGCAAGTCGAAGAGATCATCAAGACCCGCCTGCCGGCGCCGCCCGACGCGGCCGCAGGCGAGGCCCCGCCGCGCTCGCAGGACTAGGAGCGTCGCACTAGCCACTGCGTCACGCGCGGGCATTCGCCGCTCTCCGAGCGGCTGATGCCCGGCCATGACGTAATCAATCAAAGGATTCTGCGGGAAACGGTCTGGAACCGCTTCACCCCGCGGCCGCGCGCGCCTTCTGCATGAACTCGGGCCGCAGCGCCTTGCTCCAGTCGGGGATCGCCCGAACGAGCTTGGCTTTGAGCAGGATCTCGGCTTGCTCCTGCAAGTAGGGCTGCAGATTGGACGGGAAACCTGGATCGACCTCGACGCGCGACATTGCCTTCTGAAAGGTCTCGGGCGACATCTTGTAGCCCTTGCTGACGTAGAACTGATAGATGACGTCATCGACCTTCTTCGGGTTCTCCTTGAAATCCTTACCCGCGTCGAGCCAGGCCTTGAGATAGGCGACGACCGCGTCGGGGTTCTTGTCGACGAACTCCGGCGTCGCCGCCATGAGCACCGGCAGGCGGTCGACTCCGGAGTAATCGATGAGGTCGACGCCGATGCCGTCCGCCTCCGCGATCACGTTGTAGGGTTCGACGTTGACCATTGCGTCGACGGTCTTGGCGGCGAGCGCCGACACCATGTTGTTCACGTCCATGCGAACTTCCTGGTAATCGCCTTTGTTGAGTCCATGCTGCGGGCCGATCGTGTCGACGAAGACGTTGCCGACCGAGGATCCGGTCTGGTTGGCGATTTTCTTGCCCTTGAGCTGCTCGAGCTTGGTGATGCCGAGGTCCTTGCGCGCCGTGACCCGTGCGGTCTTGCCGACATATTCGATCAACGCGATCGCGACGAGGCCGCCCTTGGTGTTGCCGATCGTGAAGGACTGCCCCGCATAGGTGCCCACGTCGACCTGGCGGGCGACCATTTGCTGCATCGTCAAGTTGCCCGAGGGCACCGCGAATTCCTGGACCGAGAGGCCGTGCTTCGCCAAGAGGCCCGACTTCATGAGATAGTAGGTCGGCATGCCCCAGATGTTGGTCTGGTAGCCCTGGCGGATCTGCGCTGCCGCGCGGGCAGGGCGCGCAACGCCGGCTGCGAGCGCAGCCGCGCCCGTCGCCGCGAGATAGTGCCGGCGGGTGATCCCCTTGCGGTCGATCGTCATCGCGTTTCCTCCTGTTTTCCTTGGTGTGGCGCGTATCCTTGTCGGCGAACCGGGGCCGCTTTGCCGGGATATCCGCTAGCCGGCGCGTTCGCCGAATTCGCCCAGCAGCCGCTTCTGATAATCGAGGAACGTGACGCTCAACGGATCACGCGGTCGCGGCAACGAAATGCTTATCTCGGATTTGAGCCGGCCGGGATGCGGCGTCATGACCATCACGCGATCGGCCAGATAGACCGCCTCGGCGACGTTGTGGGTCACGTAGACCACGGTCTTGGCGGTCTCGCGCCACACGTCGGCGAGCAGGCGCTGCATGTCGTCGCGGGTGAGCGCATCGAGCGCCGCGAACGGCTCGTCCATCAGCAACACGGCCGGGTTGTAGGCCAGCGCCCGCGCGATCGCGACCCGCTGTTGCATGCCGCCCGACAGGTGATGCGGGTAGCTGCGGGCGAACTTCTCGAGCTTCACCAGCGCGAGCTGGCGCAGCGCGACGGCCTCGCGCTCGCCCTTCGCCATGCCCTTCATCTCGAGCCCGAACGCCACGTTGCCAAGCGCGGTGCGCCAGGGGAACAGCTGGGCGAAATCCTGAAACACGACGCCGCGGTCCATGCCGTGGCCGGTGACCGCCTTGCCGCCGATGCGGATCTCGCCCGCGGTCGGCGAGATGAAGCCCGCGATCATGTTGAGGAGGGTCGATTTCCCACAGCCGCTCGGGCCGACGATGCAAATGAATTCGGAAGGCCCGATGTCGAAGTTGACCGTGTCGACGGCGTGCACGCGCCCGGTGGGCGTATCGTAGAACAACGAAACGTCGCGGATTTCAATATTGGACATCGTCGCTCTTTACAAAGTTATGGAGGGGCCGTCACGTAGCGGTGGGTCGCAAAAGGGTCAGCCTTTCGCCGCGCGCACCATGCCCCAGCGCAGCACGGTGGTGCGCTCGAGCGAGCCCAGGACCAGCCGCTCGAATGCGAGGCCGATGGCGCCGATCACCGCGAGGGAGACCAGCATCACGTCGGTGTTGAGGAATTGCTGGGCGTCGAAGATCACCCAACCGAGCCCCCAGTTGGATGCCGCGAGCATCTCGGCGCCGACCACCGCAATCCAGGCGCGCAGGAAAGCCTGGCGCAGGCCGGTGATGATGAACGGCGAAGCGGCCGGGATGATCACCTTCCAGAACAGCGTGCGCTCGTCCGCCCCCATGGCGCCGGCGGCGCGCAGCCACAATGGATTGACCGAGCGCACGCCGGTCCAGGTGTTGAGCAGCATCGGGAACGTGGCGGCGTAGAACACGATCGCGATCGACACCGTGTCGCCGAGGCCGAACCACAGAATGAACACCGGCACCCAGGCGAGCGATGGGATCGGCATCAGCGCGCTCACCAGCGGCATCACGAATTGCTCGATCGGCCGGAAACGCGCCATCAGGATGCCGAGCGGCAGCCCGACCACGACCGCCAGTGTCCCGCCGATGAGCACGCGTTGCAGCGTATAAAGTGCATGCAGCGGCATGGTGCCGTCGGCGAACGTGGAATAGAGCGTGTCCGCGATCACCGATAGCGAGGGCATCAGCGCCGGCGGGAAAAAGCCGGCGCGCGCGACCGCCTCGTAGATTGCGGCGAGCGCGACGAGGCTGAGGGACATGCACACCAGGCGGCGCCGGCGCTCGGACGAGACCGTCATGTCATCATCCCCCAACGCACCACCGTGAAGGCCTCGAGACGCTGGAAGACCAGCTTCTCCAGCACGAGCCCGATCACCGCGATCACCGCGATGCCGGCAAGCATCACGTCGGTCGCAAGGAATTCGCGCGCCCCGAATATGAGCCAGCCGAGGCCCCACGGCACAGCAGCCAGCATCTCGACGCCGACGAGGATGCGCCACGCCTGCGCGAGGCCAAGGCGCAGTCCGGTCAGGATGTAGGGTAGTGCGCCGGGCAGGATCACCTTGATGAACAGCCGCTGGCGGTCGGCGCCCATCGCCTCGGCCGAGCGCAGCCAGATTTCCTTGACGGCTTTGACGCCCGTCCAGGTATTGAAGATGACCGGAAACGCCGACACGAAGCCGACCAGCAGCACCGCCGACACGCTGCCGAGGCCGAACCACAGGAGAAAGAGCGGCGCATAGGCGATACCCGGGATCGGCGCGATGACGCTCACCGGAGCCAGCAGGATGTCTTCCGCCAAGCGCGAGCGTCCCATGAGAATGCCGATGGTGACGCCCGCGACGCCCGCGATCGCGAAGCCGGCCAGCAGGCGGATGATCGTGTCGAGCGCATGATGCGGCAGGATGCCGGCAATCGTGAGGTGCACGAAGGTCGCGGCCACCTGCTCGAGTGGCGGAAACAGCCGGGCCGGAAAGAAGCCGAGATGCGCGATCGCTTCCCAGATGCCGCCGACTACGACGAAGGGAAAGATGGTGCGCGCAACGACGCGCCAGTACGGCTCGGCGCCGGCGCGCGGCGGCGCGTCGTGCAACGAGTCCGCGGGAGCCGTGATGGTGTCGTACATGAGCCGCGCCGACCTTATGCCGTGCCGGCCCGGCGCCGCCGGGCTTGTCGCATCGCATCCTCCCGTTGCCGTCGCGCCGTGATCCTGGGCCGCCGGCGCAACCAGGATATGCCGAGATGGCACGTCCATGCGCCCGGCACGTGGAGGATAATTGTCGCAGCCGCCCGTCGACAAGCTCGTGTCCACGCCCGGCATCCGCGCCTGCCACCTCGTCCGGTGCGGCTTGATGTGGGTCGTGCCAACCTCTAGACCACCTCGCCAAGAACGAGCGAGGAGACGGACATGGCGCAGGGCAATCAGAAGATCGGCTGGATCGGCATGGGCCGCATGGGCTTTTCCATGGCGGAGCGGCTGGTCAAGGCCGGCTACGACGTCTCCGTGTGGAATCGGACGAAATCGAAGGCCGAGCCGCTGGCGAAGAGCGGCGCCAAGATCGTCGACAAGCTCGCGGACCTCGCCGGCGTCGACGTCCTGTTCTCGATAGTCTCGGCCGGCCCTGATCTCGACGAGGTCTATTTCGGCAAGTCCGGCATCGTGACCACCGGCGGCAACAAGCTGCCGAAGATCTTCGTCGATTGCTCCACCATCGCGGTCGAGGAATCGGTCGCGGTACGCGAGAAGCTGACCGAACACGGCTGCGACTACATCTGCGCGCCGGTAAGCGGCAACGCCAAGGTGATCAAGGCCGGTAAGCTGTCCTCGGTCGCCTCCGGTCCGGAGGCTGCCTTCCGCACCGTCGAGCCGATGATCAAGGCGTTCGCGCCGCGCGGCGTCTCCTACGTCGGCGACGGCGAGCTCGCGCGCGTGTGCAAGATCGCGCACAACGTGATGCTCGGTGTCGTGATCGAGAACCTGATCGAGATCACGCTTCTGGTGAACAAGATGGGCGTGCCGCGTCACGCCTTCCTTTCGTTCCTCAACAACGGCGTGATGGGCTCCATGTTCACCGCCTACAAATCGCCGGCACTGGTCAATCTCGACTGGACGACGACCTTCACGCCCGAACTCCTGCGCAAGGATCTCGACCTCGGCCTCGAGATGGGTCGCGAGCAGGACGTGCCGATGCCGGTGACGGCGGCGGCGCGCGAGATGCTGCAGGCGCATTTCGGCGTCGCGCAGCTGCAGAAGAACGCGGAGGAATATCTCCAGAAGGATTTCGCGGCGCTGCTGGAGACCATGGCGCTTGCCGCCGGCATGAAGCTCACGAGCGAGAACCGGAACGTGCCGACCGGGTTGGAAAGCTGAAAGGCCTCCGGCCGCTCGGCGTTCCCTCCGCGCGGGCCGACAACATCAACGTCTGTACGCGCGTCCGGTTCCGGGCGCGCAGAGGATTTTGCATCGGGCGTGCCGTGGTGACGCAATTGCGCCCACACGCGGGCGTACGTAGATTTCCGACTCCATGTTCCAGGAGCGGCGCCGCGGCGAGCCGCTTTGAAGCAGGCTTTGCAGCCAGCCGCTTGGCAGGAAAGGCGTCGGGTTCGACGTGGTCACATCCTCGGCGACCGAGCGGCCTACGGCCGAGAAGCGCGCGCGGCCGTTCTGGCGCAAGCCATGGTCATTGCGCACGGCCCTCGGCGTGTTCGCGCTCAGCCTTGTTCTGCCGGCGGTGCTGTTCTTCGGGCTGCAGTACCGCGCGGCGCTGGCCGAAAAGCAGGCGGAAGTCACGCGAGAAGGCTTGGCCTTCGCGCGTGAAGCTGCGGACGACGTGGACCGCGAACTTCAGGGCGAGCGCAAGCGCCTCAAGACGCTGGCAACCTCGCCCTCGCTGAGCGACGACGACCACGACCGCGGCTATCGTGCCTTCCATGACCAGGCGGCCGCGGCGCTTCAGGGCGAGCGCGGCTCGATTGCGCTGTTGCGGCGGGACGGCACCCAGGTCACCAGCACGCTCGCGCCGTTCGGAACACCGGCCGATCCGGTACGCAACACCGACGCGATCGCCCGCGTCCTGCAGAGCGGCGAGTCCGAAGAGTCCGACCTGTTCGTCAACCGGCTGAGCAAGCGCGACGTGATCGCGGTGATCTATCCGGTCGGCCACGACGACCTCGTGCTGAGTGGTGCGCTGCCGGTCGATTACCTGGGCGACGTGCTCCGCGCCAACCTTCCGCCCGAGCGGATTGCCGTTCTCTACGATCGGGAAGGCCGCATCATCGCGCGTAGCCGCGAACCGGCCGACTCCGTCGGCAAGCTCGCAAGTCCCGAGGTGCGCGCCGTCATCGCCGGCGCGCGCGAAGGGTCGATGACGTTGCAGACGCCTCCCGATGCCGGGACCTTCGTGGCGTTCACCCATCTGCCGAACGGCTGGACGAGCTCGATCGAAACGCCGCCTGCGATCATCGCCGGACAGATGCGCGCCTGGGAACAGCAGGTGCTGTTCAATCTGATCGGCTTTGCGGTGCTGGCGGTGATTGGCGCCGCCGCTGCCGGCGAATGGATCGCGCGCTCGATCGCCCAGCTCGCCAAGGCGGCGGGCCGGATCGGCAGCGGTGAGACCACTCCGCCGGTTTCGACCAGCCTGCGCGAGGTCAACGACCTCGGCGAGGCGCTCAGCCTCGCCTCGCACGACCGCCGGCGCGCCGAGGCCGCGATGCGCGAGAGCGACATGCGCTTCCGCGCCATCGTCGACCAGGGCACGGCCGGCATCTCGATCGTCGACCTCGACGGCCGCTTCCGCTTCGCCAACCGCCGCCATTGCGAGATCACCGGCTTTTCGGTCGAGGAAATCCGGCAAAGGACCCTTATCGACGTCACGCATCCGGACGATCGGCCGAAGAACCTCGAGCTGCTTGCCGCCATGATGGCGGCTGGCACCGCCTACACGATCGAGAAGCGCTTCATCCGCAAGGATGGCCGCTCGGTCTGGGTTCAGGTCTCGAGCGTCGCGGTGCGCGATGCCGGCGGCGTGCCGCAATATGCCATTGGCCTCGTGCTTGACATCGACCAGCGCAAGCAGGCCGAGATCGCCAACGCGCATCTCGCCGCCGTGGTCGAGTCCTCGGCCGACGCGATCGAGAGCCTGTCGCTCGACGGCACGATCCTGACCTGGAATCAGGCCGCCGAGGAGCTCTACGGCTTCACGGCCCAGGAGGCGATCGGCGGTCCGCTCGACGTCATCGTGCCGGAGGAGCGGCGGAACGAGGTCGCCCGCACGATCGAGGCGGTGCGCGCCGGCGAGAACATGTGGTTCGAGACCAGCCGGCGGCGCAAGGACGGCACCTTGGTCGAGGTCGCTGTCGACGCCGCCCCGATTCGC
>DASXCK010000376.1:0-2969 GCA_036491235.1 Xanthobacteraceae bacterium
CGTTTGTTTCTCGTTAGCGCAGCGAAGCAATCAAGGGGGGCCGGCAACTCCGGCCCAGTCTGGATTGCTTCGCTGTCGCTCGCAATGACGGCGTGCTCATCCGTAACGCCGCGTCTGGTATTCGGCGATCACCACGGCGGCGATCAGCAGCACGCCCTTGGCGACCATTTGATAGAACGTCGGCACGCTCGTCAGGATCATGCCATTGTTGAGCACGCCGATGATGAGCACTCCGAGCATGCCTCCGACGATCGTCCCTTTGCCGCCGGTCAGCGCACAGCCGCCGAGCACCGCGGCGGTGATCGCCTCGAGTTCAGCGCCCTGAGAGCCCGACAGCGGCTGGCCCGACCCTGTCCGCGCCGCCAGCAGCATGCCCGCGAGGCCTGCGGCCGCGCCGCTCAACGCGTAGATGCCGATCTGATAACTGACGATCGGCAGGCCGGCCAGCCGGGCGACGACCGGGTTGCCGCCGATAGCGTAGATGTTGCGGCCGGTGATCGTGTAGCGCATCAAGATGAAGAACAGGGCGACGACCCCCAGCAAGATCTCAATCGTCACCGGCACGCCCGCAATTCGCCCATCGCCGATGAAGCGCAGATTCGGATCGAAGATCGGGATCGACTGGCCGTTCGAGATTATGAACGCGACGCCGCGGAAGGCCGCCATCGTCCCGAGCGTCGCAATCACCGCGTTGACGCGGCCGAGCGTGATGATCAGGCCGTTGACCGCGCCCATCACGGCGCCGACGCCGATGCCGAACAGGATGGCGAGAGCGGTCGAGCCGGTCGCCGGCACGGCCAGCGCGATGCATACCGTCGACATGCCCAGGATTGAGCCGACCGAGATATCGAGGCCGCCGGAGACGATCACGATCGTCTGCGCGCTCGCCAGTACGCCGAGGATCGCGATCGCCTGGCCGATGTTAGAGATGTTGCGGGCCAAAAAGAACACGTCCGGCCGCAGCATGCCGAAGATCGCAACGAGGCAGGCAAGGGCGATCAGGAGGCTGAAATTGTGCGTGCCGATCGCCTGGATGGCGCGGACGGGCGCGGATCGGCCGCGCGGCGAGCCGCTCGCTTCGACGATGGTTTCGGCCCCGACGTCCATCAGCCGCCCCTCGTCAGGTTCTCGCCCATGGCTAGATCGAGAATGCGCTCTTCCGTCGCTTCGGCGCGCGGCAGATCCGCCGCGATCCGGCCGGCGGCCATGACGAGCAACCGGTCGGCCAGTCCCAGAAGCTCGGGCATTTCCGACGAGATCACCAGCAGCGCCATGCCTTCCCCAGCGAGCTGCGCGATGAGACGATAAATCTCGGCCTTGGCGCCGACGTCGATGCCGCGGGTGGGCTCGTCGAGGATCAACAGTTTCGGCCGCCGCGCGAGCCAGCGGCTCAACACGACCTTTTGCTGATTGCCGCCCGAAAGCTTGGCGACGAGCTGGTCGAGGCTTGGGGTGCGGATGCGCAGCCGGTCGACCAGCCCGCCCGCCAGCTCGCGTTCCCTGGCGGGGTCGACAAAATCGAACCGGCTGATGAGATCCGGGACACATAGCGTGATGTTGTCCTTGACGCTTCGGAGCAGCAGAAGCGCCTGCGACTTGCGATCTTCCGGTGCGAAGCCGATGCCGGCCGCGATGGCGTCGGCGGGGCTGCGCAGCCGGATCGTCCGCCCTGCGACCGCGACCGTGCCCGAGGTCGCTCGCTCGTGGCCGAAGATCGCCTCGGCCAATTCCGACCGTCCCGCGCCGACCAGGCCCGCCAACCCCACCACCTCGCCGGCTCGAATTTCGAGGCTGATGTCCTTGACCCGGCGGGTGGTCAGACCACGGACGGTGAGAACCACCGGACCGGGACTTCGCACGCGGCGATCGAACAGCTCGGTGATCGGGCGCCCGACCATCAGCTGCACGATCTCGCCTTCCGTGGCTGCGCTAGTCGCCCGCTCCGCGACCAGGCGTCCGTCGCGCAGAACCGCGACCCGGTCCGCGAGCTCCATCACCTCGCGCATGCGGTGCGTGATGTAGAGAATCGCGACGCCTTCGCCGCGCAACTGCCGCACGATGCCGAACAGGCGCTGCGCCTCGTCCTCGGTGAGAGAGGACGTAGGCTCGTCGAGCGCGAGCAGGCGTACGCCCGTGCGCAGCGCCCGCATGATCTCCATCAGCTGGCGCTGCGCCGGTCCGAGATTTCCCGCGCGGGTCCAGGGCCAGAGCTCGTTCTCCAGGCCGAAGGCGGACAGCATCTTGCGGGTTCGCCTCGCGAGATCGCGGCGATCGAGGAAGACGCCGCCGACGCGCCGAAAGTCGCCGAGAAACAGATTCTCGGCGATCGACAGGTCGGCGATGATGTCCGGCTCCTGGTGAATCACCCGGATGCCGTGCGCGTGGGCGTCGGCCGGAGAGCGAAACGTCTGCGTGTTACCGCGGACCTCGAGACTTCCTTGGTCGGGCTGGTGCACGCCCTCCAGGATGCGCACCATCGTCGACTTTCCGGCGCCGTTCTCCCCGACGAGCGCGAGTATTTCGGCTGGCCGGATCGCGAGGCTGACGCCCTCGAGCGCCTGAACGACGCCGAAGCGCTTCGACACGCCACGCACAGCGAGGATCGCTGCCTGTTCGCGCCGACCCGGCTGGGGCGTCCCCATGGCGATCATCCGCGGGCCAAACGGAGAGGGGGGAGCGGCAGCTGCGCCAGGTTAGCCGCAACCTCGCCGTCATGGCCGGGCTCGTCCCGGCCATCCACGTCATGAAGCGCCGGAAAACGGGGTCCGTTGCCGGAAACGGCGCCGCGTGGATGGCCGGGACAAGCCCGGCCACGACGGAATTTGCAGCTCTCTACCCCCACGGGAATCTTATCCTAGCGCCTACGGGGGTAGGGCGACCTCTCCTCACTTCTTGCAAAGCTTGTCCTTGAACTTCGGGAACGTATCTGACGTGATCAGGTCGGCCGTCACGTAAGTCGTCTCCGGCAA
>DASXCK010000377.1:0-2597 GCA_036491235.1 Xanthobacteraceae bacterium
GCCGAGGCGACCTTGACGGTGCCGTCGTCCGAGATGTCGATCTTGGCGCCGGTCTTCTCGACAATCTCGCGGATCACCTTGCCGCCGGTGCCGATCACTTCGCGGATCTTGTCGGTCGGGATCGAGATCACCTCGATGCGCGGCGCGTGCTCGCCGAGCTCGGCGCGCGCCTTGGTGATCGCCTTCGCCATCTCGCCGAGGATGTGCAGGCGGCCGTCCTTGGCCTGGGTCAGCGCAACCCGCATGATCTCCTCGGTGATGCCCGCGATCTTGATGTCCATCTGCAGCGAGGTGACGCCGCTCTCGGTGCCCGCGACCTTGAAGTCCATGTCGCCGAGATGGTCCTCGTCGCCGAGGATGTCGGAGAGGACCGCGAAGCGCTTGTCCTCGAGGATCAAGCCCATCGCGATGCCGGCGGTCGGCGCCTTGAGCGGCACGCCCGCGTCCATCAGCGCGAGCGAGGTCCCGCACACGGTCGCCATCGAGGACGAGCCGTTCGACTCGGTGATCTCCGAGACCACGCGCAGCGTGTAGGGGAAGTCATGGTGCAGCGGCAGCACCGGCCGGATCGCGCGCCAGGCGAGCTTGCCGTGGCCGATCTCGCGCCGGCCCGGGGACCCCATGCGTCCGGTCTCGCCGACCGAGAACGGCGGGAAGTTGTAGTGCAGGAGGAAGGTCTCCTTGTAGGTCCCGGTCAGCGCGTCGACGTACTGCTCGTCCTCGCCGGTGCCGAGCGTCGCGACCACGAGCGCCTGCGTCTCGCCGCGCGTGAACAGCGCCGAGCCGTGGGCACGCGGCAGCACGCCGACCTCGGAGAGGATCGGGCGCACCGTCTTGACGTCGCGGCCGTCGATGCGCGTGCCGGTGTCGAGGATGTTCCAGCGGACGATCTTGGCCTCGAGCTCCTTGAAGACCGCGGCCACTTTCAGCTTGTCGTGCGGCGGCGGCTCGACGCCCGCCGGAATGAAGTGCGCCAACACCTTGGCCTTGCAGGCGCCGACCGCGGCGACGCGATCCTGCTTGCGCTGGATCGCGTAGGCGGCCCGCAGCTCGGTCTCGATGAAGCCGAGCATCTCCTTCTCGAGGGCCGAATTGTCCGGCGCCTTGAAGTCGCGCGGCTCCTTGGCGGCCTTCTCGGCGAGCCGGATGATCGCCTCGATCACCGGCTGCATGTGCTTGTGGCCGAACATCACGGCGCCGAGCATGACGGGCTCGGGGAGCTCCTTGGCTTCCGATTCGACCATCAGCACGGCGTCCTGCGTGCCGGCGACGACGAGGTCGAGCTTGCTGTCCGCCATCTCGTCGACCTGCGGATTGAGCACGTACTCGTTGTTGATGAAGCCGACGCGGGCGGCGCCGATCGGGCCCATGAAGGGTGCGCCCGAGAGCGTGAGCGCGGCCGAGGCCGCCACCATCGCGAGGATGTCGGGATCGTTCTCGAGATCGTGCGAGAGCGTGGTGACGATGACCTGCGTGTCGCAGCGATAGCCGTCGGCGAACAGCGGACGGACCGGACGGTCGATCAGGCGGGAGACCAGCGTCTCCTTCTCGGTGGGACGGCCTTCGCGCTTGAAATAGCCGCCCGGAATGCGGCCCGCCGCGTAGGTCTTTTCCTGGTAATTGCAGGTAAGGGGCAGAAAATCGATGCCCGCCTTGGGCTCTTTGGCGGAGACGACGGTCGCGAGGACCGTGGACTCGCCGTAGGACGCGAAGACCGCGCCGTCGGCCTGGCGCGCTATCTTGCCGGTCTCGAGGATGAGCTTGCGCCCACCCCAATCGAGCTCCTCACGATGAATGTCGAACATTGCTTTTTTCTCTCATGGTTTGCGGCAAGTGTCTGTCTCGCCGATCGGCGAGAAAGCACAGCCATGGTTTGTACCGAGTTGGCCGATGCTTCCGGCCTCATGCCGAGCGTGTGCGCCAAATCGGTACTGGCCGCAAAGCCATGAGCAAGACGGCGAGAGGCTGCGGGCGTTCTGCCTCCAAACAGCATCCGGCGATCCTGCCATGGCTTTCGGGCCTCGTGTGACCGGGCTCCCTCGGAGTCCGGCATGTGCCGGCTGCACGTTGCAGCCGGGCCTATGGCGGATGGGATTCAACACCATCCGCCGACGACGCGCGGGAATCCCCGCGCGCGACCAAACTCAGCGGCGAATGCCGAGCTTTTCGATCAGGTTCTTGTAGCTGCCTTCGTTGACGCGCTTGAGATAATCGAGCAGCTGACGACGCTGCGACACCATCTTGAGCAAGCCGCGCCGCGAATGATTGTCTTTCACGTGGCTCTTGAAATGCTCGGTGAGATTGTTGATCCGCTCCGACAGGATCGCGATCTGCACCTCGGGAGAGCCGGTATCCTTCGGCTTCTTGGCGAACTTCCTGATGACTTCTGCTTTTTTCTCGGTCGTAACCGACATCGGTCAAACACCTTGGCTTCGGCTGGCTCTGCCATGCAGTCCAGCCAGGTTGAACACGCGCTTGGGGACGATTTCGCCGCCGTCGGCCTCGGCAAGGGCGATAAGCTCGCCCGACACCGTGACGTAAAGCGTGCCGTTGAACACGGGTGCGTCCCGTCCGCGCATCAGGACGGCTTGGCCCCG
>DASXCK010000378.1:0-6883 GCA_036491235.1 Xanthobacteraceae bacterium
CGATGTGCGAATGCTCGCCGTGACCACGATCGACAGCAGCGAGGCGGCTGCTGCGACGACGACATAGGAGCCGATCGATCCTCTGCGCATGTTCGTTCCCTCCGCGGCAAGGACGCCATAGAATGGAAGCCATAGAATAGAAGGCGCGGCGCCGGGCCGCTAGCGACACACGGCCAGCCGAATAACCGGGGAGTACGCCATGACGCGACCGTTCGAGGGCATCCGGGTGATCGACGTGACGCATGTGCTGGCCGGGCCGTTCGCGGCCTACCAGCTCGCGGTGCTCGGCGCCGATGTGATCAAGGTCGAGCATCCCGACGATCCCGACCAGAGCCGCGGCAGCGGAACCGACAAGGCGCTCAACCGGGCGCAGATGGGCACCGGTTTCCTGACGCAGGCGTCGAACAAGCGATCGATCACGCTCGATCTCAAGAGCGACGGCGATCGCGCCAAGCTCGAGAAGCTCGTCGCCACCGCCGACGTCTTTGTCGAGAATTACAGACCCGGCGCGCTCGAAGCGCTCGGCCTCGGCTACGACGCGCTCGCGGCGATCAACCCGCGCCTGGTCTATGCGTCGTTCTCGGCGTTCGGCCAGACCGGGCCGCGGCGCGAGCAGACCGCTTACGACCACGTGATCCAGGCGACTTCCGGCATCATGGCAATGACCGGGACCGAAGACGTGAGCCCCGTGATGTTCGGCTCGCCCGCGATCGACTACGCGACCGGCATGACCGGCGCGTTCGCGCTCGCCTCCGCGCTCTTTCAGCGCGAGAAGACCGGCCGCGGCCAGCGCATCGACATGGCGATGCTCGACGTCGCCATGATCCTGATGAGCTCGCATATCACCGGCTACCTGCGCAACGGCACGCATCCGAAGCCGAAGGGCAACCGGCATCCGCATGCGACCAACGGCGCCTATGAAACAAAGTCGGGGCTGGTGATGATCGGCGCCAGCAACCTGCGCCAGCAGCGCCGCCTGTGGACCGTGCTCGAGCGTCCCGACATGATCAAGCGCACCACCGACGAGCGCGAGGCGGACCACGCGCGCGAGACCGCGGTGCTCGCCGAGATCATGCTGACCCGCACGGCCGACGAGTGGGAGAAATTCCTGCAGGCGCGACACGTGCCGGCCGCGCGCGTGCGCACCATGGGCGAGGCGCTCGCCGATCCGCAGGCCGCCAGCCGCGGCGTGGTGCATCGCCACGCCGGCGCACCCGGCATCGAGGGAGGTTTCAGCGTGCCGGTCGCCGCCTTCATGTTCGCGCACGGCGGTCCGCGCATCGACTCGCCGCCGCCGCGGCTCGGCGAGCATAATGATGAGGTGTTTGCGGAGCTGAAGCGCCACGAAGGTGTACGCAAGGTGGGGACGTAGGAAGAATGGAGAGTCGGGCGGCGAGCAGTGCGCCCGCGCTCCCTCTCTCCCGCTTTTACGGCGAGAGGGAGCGCGGACGCAGTGCCTTCCTTACCGGCACCCCTCGCGCGTCGACGCCTTGTTCTCCAGCACGAACGGGCCGAGCTTCTTCACCGCCGCCTCGGCATAGCTGGCGTCGACCAGGCGCTCGGCCGGCAGGCTCGCGGTCGAGAACTTGTTCGCGACGTACCATCGCTGCATATCGAGCATGCTCGCGACGTTGACGCGGCCATCCGGGCTGCGCGACGGCCACGGATATTCGTTCAAGATCTTCGGATTGCGCTCCGAGCCGTGGCGCACGATCGACTCGATCATTTCCTTCCGGATCGAGCCGTCGTGGTAGGCGTTGCAGTAGTCGCGCACGCCGCGCAGGTAGGCGGTGACGTAAGCCTGCAGCGCGTCGTGGTTCTGCTTCGCCCAATCGGTGTTGACGATGATCACCGCGATCGTCATCGGGCTCGGCTGCACCAGCTTGTCGGGCTGCGCAAAGGCGACCCCGAACTTCTGCTCGGCGTAATCGTAGACGAAGGGCGGAATGAGCAGCGCGGCGTCGATCGCCTTGTTGGCAAGCGCGGCCCCCATCTGGGGAAAGCGCAGCACCTTGATGTCGACGTCGGAGACTTTCAGCCCGGCGGTCTCCAGGATCTTGCCGGTCTCATACGTCGAGACCGAACCGACGCCGTTGCTCGCGACCACCCGGCCCTTGAGGTCTTTCACATCCTTGATCTGGTCCTTGAGATCGGGACGGATCATGAGGTCGTGGCGGATCGGCGTCGAGACACGGTCGGCGATGATCGTGATCGGCAGCCCCTTTGCGACGGCGTTGAAATAGCCCGCCGAGACGCCGCCCGCGATGATCTGCAGCTTGTTCTGCGCCAGCAGGACCATCGTGTCGGCCGAGGTGTCGATGTCGTCGATCACGACATCGAGCCCGGCGTCCTTGAAGTAGCCGCGATCGAGCGCGGTCAGCTCGGCGCCGTTGGAGACCGAGCGCACCAGCGCGATGTGGATCGGGGTCTGGGCGTGCGCGGCGACGCACGTGAGGACGAGCGCGAGGAGCGACGTGAGCTGACGCAGTTTCATGCGATTCCCTTTTTCCCTCTCCCCTTCGGGGAGAGGGTGGCGAGCGAAGCGAGCCGGGTGAGGGCCGCTCGCAGTCTCAATCGAAACTCATCGAACCCCTCACCCCGACCCTCTCCCCTTGCGGGGAGAGGGAGCGCAGGCGCAATGCACGAAGCAACTACGCCCGCGCGTACTTGCCGCGGTTGAAGAAGCGGTCCTTCTGGTCGTCGGAGGCGGTATCGCGATTCGATTTGATGCCGCCGGTGACCTCGATCATCTTCTTCACGGCCGGACGCGCCGAAATCGCCTCGAACCAGCGCTTGAGGTTCGGGTTATCGTCCCACTTCACGCCCATGTTGTCGTGATTGCGCGTCCACGGAAAGGTCGCGATGTCGACGATGGTGTATTCGTCGCCGCCGAGATACTTGCTCTCGCCGAGCCGCTTCTCCAGCACCTCGTAGAGCCGCTTCACCTCGGTCTGGTAGCGCGTCACCGAGTACTCGCCGCCACCGCCGCCCGCGAACATCTTGAAGTGCGTCCACTGGCCGAACATCGGGCCGACGCCGGTGAGCTGGATCATCAGCCACTGGATCGCGTCGTAGCGCTTGGCGGTGTCCTTGGGCAGGAACTTGCCGGTCTTGTCGGCGAGGTACATCAGGATCGCGCCCGACTCGATCACCGTGTACGGCTTGCCGCCCGGCCCGTCGTGGTCGACGATCACCGGGATCTTCGAATTCGGGCTGACCTTGATGAACTCGGGCTTGTACTGCTCGCCCTTCCAAACATCGACGAGAATCGTCTTGTAGGGCAGACCCAGCTCCTCGAGCATGATGAAAATCTTCTGCACGTTCGGGCTGGTCAAGGCGTAGAGATCGATCATGATTGGGTTTCCTTGAATGAAGGCCGCGGACTCTATCCCATCCGGCGCCGCGATGGCTACCCGCGCACGCGCTTGCTAGATTGCGGCAGAACAGGAAGCCGTCGGTCCGGGGCATGCCCAAGCACGTCGTCGCCACCGTTTCGGAGATCGCGCCCGGCGGGCGAAAGCGCGTCGAGGTGAAAGGCCGCGCGATCGTGCTGTTCAACCTCGGCGGCGAATTCTTCGCGCTGGCGACGCGCTGCCCGCACCAAGGCGGCGACCTCAGCCAGGGCCAGCTCACATGTCTGGTCGAGTCGACCGAGCCCGGCGAATACAGGACCTCGCGCCACGGCGAGATCCTGCGCTGCCCGTGGCATCAATGGGAGTACGACATCCGCACCGGCAAATCGTGGGTCGATCCGCGCACCGTGCGGGTTCGCAATTTCCCGGTCACGGTCGAGCCCGGCGCGACGCTGGTCGAGGGGCCGCATGTGGCCGAGACGTTTGCGGTGAGCGTCGAGGATCAATACGTGGTGGTGGAGATGTGATCCACTGCCCACGTCATGCCCGCGCATGCGGGCATTCACGTCTTTGCCACCTAAGAAGACGTGGATGGCCGGGACAAGCCCGGGCATGACGAGTCAGAAATTTCTATACGTCGCCTTCGGATTCTCCACCATCACCTTGCGCCGCAATTCCGGCGTCAGCCCGCGCGGCAAGATCTCGTCGCCGTCGAACTGCCAGTGCGGATAATCGCTCGCGTAGAGCAGCATGGCGTCCGAGCCGAGATGCTCGATCGTGCGCGCGACGGTGTCGGCGTCGTCCGGCGCATCGAACGGCTGGATGGTCAGGCGGAAGTGATCGCGAAAGATTTCCGCCGGCGTGCGGTCGACCCACGGGATCTCGCTGCGCAGCCCCCGCCAGAATTTCGAGAAGCGCCAGAGGAAGGCCGGCACCCAGGTCACGCCCGACTCGATGAGCACGACCTTGAGCGCCGGAAATTTTGCGAACACGCCTTCGCTGATCAGGCTCGCGGTCTGCGACTGGAAGCCTTGCGACTGGCTGGCGTAGTCCTCGACGTAATAGGTCGGCCAGCCGAGCGCCGTCACGGGATGGCGATAGGCGCTGCCCGCATGGATGCCGATCGGCAGGCCGTGCCGCTCCGCCGCCGCAAAAATCGGCCAGAACTGACGCCGCCCGAGCGGCGTCTCGCCCATGGCGAGCACCAGGACCTGGACGAAGCGCTTGTCGGCGGCGCGCCGCTCGATCTCGTCGACGGCCTGCTCGACATTCTGCAGCGCCACCACCACCGAGGCGCGCAGCCGCGGATCGCGGTCGAGCCATTCGCGCGCGATCCATTCATTGAGGGCGCCCGCAAAGGCCGCCGCCATGTACTCGTCGAACAGGAGCTGGATGCCGTAGAGGCAGTTGAGGATCGCGGCGCCGGCGCCCCAGCGGCCGAAGACCTGGGCGCCCAGGCTCGCGACATCCATGCCGGCGCGTCCCTTGGCGTCGCGAAAGTCGGGGCGGGCGGAAAGCGGCGCATTGGGCGGGTAGCTGATGCTGTCGAGCGAGTCGATGCCGCGCTCGATCACCGTGGTGCGCCAATGATCGTCGAGATAGGGCAGCAGCGCCTGCGTGCTCGGCACCGAGGGGTGCACGTCGCAGTCGATCGTCACATCACCCGCAGCGCCGGCGCCCATCGCACGTCTTGCCTAGGTTTCTCCGCTCGCGCGCGGCCATTTCATCAGCGTGCCGCTCGCGGTCGCGGTGGTCAGCAGCTTACCATGGCCGTCGCGCAGCCGCCCCTCCATGAACGTGATGGTGCGCCCCTTCTTCACCACCGCGCCCTCGCCCATGATCGGGCCGGGCCGCGCCGGCGAAAGAAAATGCGTGGTCATGTCGACGGTGGGCACGACGTAGCCGGGGCCGCCCATGGTCGAGAGGGCCGAGAACGACATCACGAGGTCGAGCATCGCGGCGAGCATGCCGCCCTGCACGGTGCCGAGAATGTTGCAGAACTCGGGCTTGGCCTCGAACGCGATGGTGATGCGACCGACCGCCGGGTCGCAGGCGAGCGGCCGCGCGCTCAGCAGCGTCGCCACCGGATTGGCCGCATAGATTTGCGAAATCCAGTCGAGCGCCTCGGCTTCGGCTGTCTTCACGGCACGCCCCCTATCCCCATCATCCGTCATGCCCGGGCTTGTCCCGGGCATCCACGTCTTTGTCCCAAGTAGAAGACGTGGATGGCCGGGACAAGCCCGGCCATGACGTCAAATCCAATCGTCATCCCACGCGCTATGGCGCATGCACGTATTTCTTCGCGATCGGCCCCCACTTTGCGACCTCGCTACCGACGAAGGCGGTGACCTGCGCGGGCGTCATCGGCTCGCGCTCGATCGCGTCCTGGTCCAGTCGTTGCTTGACGTCCGGCATGTCCAGGACCTGCCCGACCGCGTGATTGAGCTTCTGCACGATCTCGTCGGGCACGCCGGCGGGGCCCGAGAGCGCAAACCAGGTACGCGCCACCAGATCCGGATAGCCGGACTCGGCGAGCGTCGGCACGGCAGGATAATCCGGCACGCGCACCTTCGACGACACCGCGATCGCGATCACCTTGCCGGCGCGGATCTGGCCGAGCGCCGAGCTCCACGTCATGCTGCCGAACATCACGTTGCCGGCGAGGATATCGAGCATCGCCTGCGCCGAGCCCTTGTGCGGAACGTGCACGAGCTGGATGCCGGCCTCGCGCGCGAACTCCTCCACCAGCAGGTGGCCGAGCGTTCCGACGCCCGGCGACACGAAGTCGAGCGACCTGCTCTTCGCCAGCGCGACCAGCTCGGCGAGCGAATGCACGCCAAGCTTGGGATTGACGATGAACACGTTGGGCGGCCCGCCGATATAGGCGATATGGGTCGCATCATGTATCGGATCGAAGCCGGGATTCTGGCTCGCGGCCGGCTCGATCGCGTGATAGGCGACGCTCGACGTGACGAACGTATAGCCGTCGGGCTCCGCATGCGCGACGAACGCGGCGCCGATCAATCCGCCGCCGCCCGCGCGGTTATCGACGTAGAAGCGCTGCTTCAGCAGCGTCGTCAGATGATCGGCGAGCAGGCGGGCGACCAGGTCGGCGGCGCCGCCGGGCGTCGACGGCGCGACGATGCGCACCGGCCGCGTCGGCCAGTCGAAGGCGTGTGCGGGCGAGGTGACGAGCATTAGCAGCGCCGCAAGGATCGTCGCCAGCAGGCCGTTCCGTACCATTGCGTCTCAACCCGGTGATTGAGCCTACCTTGCTCCGGCCAGGCCGCCCCGTCCTTCGCGACGCGCTCGCGCAATCGCGCGAGCGCTCCCCAGGATGAGGTGGATTTGACTCAGAGCCCGCGGACTTTGAGCCAGCTTATTTCAACCGCTTCGCGGCTTCCTCTACGATCGTCAAGTCCGAGTGCGCCTTGATGTCGACCTTCTGCTTGACGAAACCCAGGTCCTGCATCACGTCGGCATTGCGCTGCAACGCGTCGAGGTTCGGCACCATGTCGGGGTCGCGATAG
>DASXCK010000379.1:0-27026 GCA_036491235.1 Xanthobacteraceae bacterium
CCCTTCTCCATCGTGGGCGAGAGCGCGGGCATCAATACGGGAATCGGCATCGGGGTTCTTCGGCTATCGTGTTTCGTTGTCGCGCAATCAACGTACCACGTTGGTCCAAAGCTCCGACGGATCGGGCTCTTGGTCGTGGGTCGCAAACTCGGCCGCGTCATTGACGATCTTGCGGATGTCCGCGTCGATCCTCTTGATCTCGTCCTCGGTCGCACGCTTACTTGAAAGCAAGCGTGCGCGCACCTGCTCGATCGGGTCGTGCTCGGTGCGGATCTTCTCGACCTCCTCGCGCGTGCGGTATTTTGCCGGGTCGGACATCGAGTGGCCGCGATAGCGGTAGGTCATCATCTCGAGAATGAACGGGCCCTTGCCGTCGCGGCACCATTGCACGGCCTTGTCGCCCGCTGCCTTGACGGCGCGCACGTCCATGCCGTCGACCTGCTCGCCCGGAATGCTGAACGAGGCGCCGCGCTTGGAGAAATCGGTCTGCGCCGACGCGCGGCTGACCGAGGTGCCCATGGCGTAGCGGTTGTTCTCGATCACGTAGACCACGGGGAGCTTCCATAGCTCCGCCATGTTGAAGCTCTCGTACACCTGCCCCTGGTTGGCGGCGCCGTCGCCGAAGTAGGTCAGGCTGACATTGTCGTTCTTGCGGTAGTGGTTCGCGAACGCGAGCCCGGTACCGAGCGGCACCTGGGCGCCGACGATGCCATGGCCGCCGAAGAATCCCTTGGCGACGCTGAACATGTGCATCGAGCCGCCTTTGCCCTTGGAATAGCCGCCGCGGCGCCCGGTGAGTTCGGCCATCACGCCCTTCGGGTCCATGCCGCACGCGAGCATGTGGCCGTGGTCGCGGTAACCGGTGATGACCTGATCGCCGTCCTTGATGGCCATCTGCATGCCGACCACCACGGCTTCCTGGCCGATATAGAGGTGGCAGAAGCCGCCGATGAGGCCCATGCCATACATCTGGCCGGCCTTCTCCTCGAACCGGCGGATCAGCAGCATCTCGCGGTAGGCCTTGATCTCGCGCTCCTTGCCGAGATCCGGCGGCGCGGGCCTCGACTCAGCCTCCGCTTTGGGTTCCGCAGCCGCTGGCGCAGGTTTTTTTCTGGCGACCGCCATGAAATCATCGACCTCTGGTTACGGGCGCATATCCCGGCGAAGGCCTGCCCCGGATGTGATCCGGGGTGGACACCGGTTCGACCACAAGGGTATGCGCGAACAACGGATGCGGACAGGGACTCCCATAGCCCAAATCGCTGCCGGGCGGAAGCGTTCCGCCGTGCATGCGGCGGCGCCGAAACTTTCGACAACCGCATGTCGGGTCAGCACAAATTGGGAATGGGGAAGACGTCACGCCAGGCGAATGGGCATGCCCACCAAGGGGGCGTGGGCCGGCGCCGCGCCGGCATCCCGCAATCAGCGACGCGGCTGCATGAGGATCAGGTCGTGCGGGTCCGCATAATCGAGCAGATCGCGCGCCCGCTCGCCGAGCATGTCGGGATCGACACTGTCCGAGCTCAGCAGCCTGATCCGCCGCTGCAGCATGTCGCGCTCGGCCGTCGCCTGGGCAAGCTCGCCCGTCAGCGTGACGATCTGCTTGTCCATCTGCTCGCGCGCTCGCAGACCGTGATCGCCATTGTAGGCGTTGATGCCGAAATAGCCGATCAGCGCCGCGGCCAGGAAGTAGAGGCCGAGGCCGGTGAAGAACGAGCGCAGGCGCGGGCGCGTGACCATGCCGCCAACATGCCGCGGTGCCGTTAAGGTGCCATTAACGACGCAACGAACGCGGCCGTTGGGCAAAGGCGGCCACAATGTCTGAGTTGTGGCACGAAGTGCAATCCGCCGTGCCATAAGCCGCAGCTGGTCGGCCGCCTTTGCCCACCCTGCCGCACTTGATGATTAGTCAGCGTAACGCACGCAGCGCGGCCCTGCCGGCGAACTTCGCCTGCCCGCCCAACTGCTCCTCGATGCGCAGGAGCTGATTATACTTGGCGGTGCGATCCGAGCGCGCGAGCGAGCCGGTCTTGATCTGGCCGCAGCCGGTCGCGACCGCGAGGTCCGCGATGGTCGCATCCTCGGTCTCGCCGGAGCGATGCGACATCACGGCCGTGTACGCCGCCTTATGCGCCATCTCGACCGCCGCGAGCGTCTCGGTGAGCGTGCCGATCTGGTTGACCTTGATCAGGATCGAGTTGCCGAGCCCGCGCTTGATGCCGTCAGACAACCGCGCGACGTTGGTGACGAAGAGGTCGTCGCCGACGAGCTGGCACTTTTTCCCGATCAAATCTGTCAGCGCTTTCCAGCCGGCGAAATCGTCCTCCGCCATGCCGTCCTCGATCGACACGATCGGGTAGCGTCCGACCAGCTCGGCCAGGTACCTGGCCTGCTCGTCGGGCGAGCGGACTTTTCCCTCGCCTTCATAGTGATAGGCGCCGTCCTTGAAGAATTCGGTCGAGGCCGGATCGAGAGTGAGGCAGATGTCCTCGCCGGGCTTGTAGCCGGCCGCCTCGATCGCCTTCATGACGAAGCCGAGCGCCGCATCGGCCGACGGCAGGTTGGGCGCAAAGCCGCCCTCGTCGCCGACATTTGTATTGTGACCCGCCTCGCTGAGCGCCTTCTTGAGCGTCTGAAAGACCTCGACGCCCATGCGCAGCGCCTCGCGAAAGCTCGGCGCGCCGACCGGCATGATCATGAATTCCTGGAAGTCGATCGGGTTGTCGGCGTGCACGCCGCCGTTGACGATGTTCATCATCGGCACCGGCAGGATCCGCGCCGCGGCGCCACCGACATAGCGATAGAGCGGCAGCCCGCTTGCCAGCGCCGCCGCCTTGGCGGTCGCGAGCGAGACGCCCAGAATCGCGTTGGCGCCGAGGCGGCCCTTGTTGGGCGTGCCATCGAGCGCGATCATGGTCTCGTCGATCGTCGCCTGCGCTTCGGCATCCATGCCGCCGATCGCGTCAAAAATCTCGCCGTTGACGGCCGCGATCGCCTTCTGCACGCCCTTGCCGGCGTAGCGCTTCTTGTCGCCGTCGCGCAGCTCGACCGCCTCGTGCGCGCCCGTCGAGGCGCCTGACGGCACCGCGGCGCGCCCGAGCGCGCCGTCCTCCAGCACCACATCGACCTCGACGGTCGGATTGCCGCGGCTGTCGAGGATTTCGCGGCCGATGATGTCGACGATGGCGGTCATGCGGGCTCCGGCAGATTCAGATTTCGCTCGCGCTCATACAGGATCGCGTGGCAGGGCGACAAGGCGGGGCCGCGAGGGCCATGTCAAATCGGTTGCAGAATAAGGACTTGGCACCAGACGCTACGGCACCGGGTGAATGGTCCCGAGCCGCGCGACCGCGGCCAGCACCAGGATCGCGACGCCCTGCTCCACCAGCACGCTGCGCCACAACGTCCGCACGCCCTTCCGATCCGCGGACGCCATGATCGGCGGCGCCAATGCCAGGCGATTGACGAGCGCGATCGCGACCATCACGCCCACGAGGGCAAGCTTGAGCAGCAGCGCGCGCCCGTAGTCCGAGCTGATCAGGCTTGCGGGACGCGGCACCATGACGAACGCGTTGATGCAACCCGAAATCACGATGAGCGCCACCGCCCAGTAGCCCATGGTCGAGAAGCGGCGCAGCGCCAGCCGCGCCGCCTCGATCGTCGCATGTCCGGCCACGACGGCATGCAGAACATAGCCGAGGCAAAAAAGCCCGCCGATCCATGCCACGGCGCAGACGAGGTGCACCATATCGGCCACCATATGGATGCGCGCCACGGCCGGTCCGTGCCCTGCCCCGGTCATGCCGTGACCGACGCCGACCAGGCTTGCCGCGAATGCCGCCGCCAGGATCGCGAGCACAAAATCGCGTTCACGCGTGGGCTTGCGGATAAGCTGCAGTCCGGCAATCGCGACCAGGGCGATCAGCCGCCCGATCCACAGATGCCCGAAGCGGGTGTCGAATGCGACTGCCTGCAGGATGTCGGGCGCGACCGCGTCCGCGAAGCTGCCCGCCATTGTGGCGGCGACGCCCGCGAACCAGCCGAGCCCGGAGAGCAGTGCCGCAATGCTCGCCGCGAGCTCCCACCCTCGCCCGGTCGATTCCTGCTGCGGCGCAATGGCCAACCGAAACAGCGGCGCTCCGAACAGGAGCGCCGCTGCCGTGAAGTGGATCAGCCGCGATGCGACGATCAAGTCATCCACGGCGCGCCGTCACGGTTTGACCTCGAAGCTGAAGTTGCCCTCGGTGCGATGGGTGTCGACCGACAGCGCCTTCCAGGTCACGTGATATTTGCCGGGCGGCAGGGCGTGCACGTGGATGACGATCTGCTTTGCATCACCGCCGATGACGGTCCCGTGGCCGAGCTCGGCGCCGGTGCTCGAGCGCAGTATCGCGCCGCTGAACTGCGGCTCGAGTGACTGCGTGAACCACAGGCGCACCTCGTTCGGTGCGGCCGTGACGGTGCTGCCGACCCGCGGGCTCGCGTGGTCGAGGAAGGCGTGCGCGACGGCAGACGGGGCGCCGCAGGCCAGGACCACGATGAGTGCGGCAAGACGAATGATGTTGTTGCGCATGGTCAGTCTCCGAAAACCGGCCTCCTTGGGTTGGTCGTCCCGCCGATCAGCGGCTGGCCGATCGAGCGCGGGAAGATGTCGTCGAGATAGAGATGGAGCTGCCCGATGACGCCGATGCCCGAGCCGCTCGCACGATTGATCGGGATCATCGCCTCGAGCCCGACCTGAAAATAGTCGCCGACCCAGATCACGCCCGGATTGATCGTGCCGGTCGTGCCTATGCCGGTGTTGAAGTTGTTGGAAACCGGTGTCTGGAACTGGGCCTCGACGATCGGGACCAGGCGATTGACGAAGTCGGGCAGCTGCAGGTCGACCACGTTCGATTTGAGGTACGGCATGCTGTATTGCAGCGAGAAGCCGTAGGTGAAGAAGCGCGGGTGCAACTCGGTATCGATGTCGCCCGTGTCGGGGTCGACCGTCACCGAGGAGCTGCTCGACGGGATCGCGTAGCCGAGCTGCGCCGTTAAGCCGAACGGCCGCGCCCAGCCGATGCTGTCGGGCAGGCCGCCGAACCCTTGGCCGATGTAGAGGGTCGGCGTGTAGGTCGTGAACGTATCCGCGCCCACCCCCTGCGCGCCCGTGGCACCCCACTCGGCCACGAGCGCGGCCGACATGACGAACTCGTGCTCCGGAAGCGTGAGGAACTGGTACTTGAGCGTGGTCTCCACGTTCTGGAAACCGCTCTGGTTCGGGCCGCCGGGCGGCACGATGCGCGTCCAGGTCGGGCTGATCGAGACGCCGATGGTCTCGGTGATGCGCTTGGAGAACTCGCCCGAGATGTCGAGCTCCTGCGCGGACGGCTGATCGCTGGTGCGCGACCAGCTGACTGTCGGAATGGACAGCTCGTCGGCGACACACGGATCGTCGATCGCGAGCGTCGCGGGAAAGAAACGTGGGCCGACGAAGCAGTGAGCGCTTGCGCCGGTGTTCGACAGGACGAGCGCGACGACGGCAAACGCCGCCGCGCCGATCACGGATCTGGACATGGAAAGGAACTCCGCTTGGATTGCTGGTTGCGGGCGGCCGGCACGGCCGTGCCCACGCTCATAGGCCCGTCAAGCGGAGACCGGGGGAGCGCGCGATGCGTAAGGCGAATGGACGTGAAGAACATGAAGCGTGCGGATCGTGAAGACCACGACCGTCTCGGCACGCGGTCGCACGATTGCGACGTGCGGCGCCTCGGGCGGCGGCGCCAGGATCTTGGCCGATTGCAGGCAGGCGCAGACCGCGCATTGGCCATGCGAGGCAGGTGCGCTCGGCGTGCCGGAATCGCCGCCAGCACCCGCCCCATCATGGGCGCAGATCACCATGTCGGCTTGCAGATCCGACGCGGCCGTCGCGGTCTGGGCGATCAGCCAGCCCGCGAGCACGAGCTGCACACCCATCGCGAACGCACCGAGCGCCGCGCCGATGGTGTGCCAGACCGGCCGCTTGGCCGGGATATATGGCGACCGCCGAACCATTCGGGGCTTCTTCTGCCGATACAACCCAGAGCTATGCGAGACGACACTCTATCAATACGCTACACCGATGCAATGCGCCGCCCAGCCCTAGACGCTGCCCGGGGCCGGAACGTTCCCGCCCGTGACCAAAAAGCCACGTCTGGTCCAAGCCCCTGATCCAAGGTCCCTCATCCAAACCCCTCATCCAAACCCCTCATCCATGCCCCGCAAACCTCTCCAACTCGGTCGCCAGACACCGCCTCCCGCCTCCCCGCGGGCCGCACAGCTCGACCGCGTCACCAACCCGCACCGCGGCAGCCCCTATGTGGCGCGCTTCACGGCTCCCGAGTTCACCACCCTCTGTCCGGTCACCGGTCAGCCGGATTTCGCAATCCTCGTCATGGATTACGTGCCGGCGCGCTGGCTGGTGGAGTCGAAATCGCTCAAGCTCTACCTCAACAGCTTCCGCAACCACGGCAATTTCCATGAGGATTGCGTCGTGACCATCGGTAAGCGGCTGACCGACCTGCTGCGCCCGCGTTATTTCCGGATCGGCGGCTATTTCTACCCACGCGGCGGCATGCCGATCGATGTCTTTTGGCAGTCAGGCCGGGCGCCCCGCGGCATTTGGCTGCCGGATCAGGGCGTGTCCGGCTACCGCGGCCGCGGGTAAGCTATAACCCAAGACGCAACCAGGGCGACGTTCCATGCCAAGCACGGACTGGGATATCCAACGCGTCGCGCGCACCGCGCTGGTCATCATCGTCGCGCTCGCCGCCGTGTGGACGCTGTGGCGCTTTTTGCCGGCGCTCGCCTGGGCCTGCGTGCTCGCGATCGCGACCTGGCCGCTGCGCCATGGATTGGCGCGGCGCGGCATGGGACGCACCAGCGCGGCCCTCCTGCTGACGCTGGTGCTCGCGGTCGTCCTCGTGACGCCGCTGATCGCCATCGGCTTCGAGGGCGTGCGCGACAGCCACGCACTGGCGGAGTGGCTCCGCGACGTACGCCAGAGCGGCCTCGGTACGCCCGACTGGCTGTCGCACATTCCGATCTTCGGCGAGAGCATCAACTCGTGGTGGCAGACCAACCTCGCGCCGCCCGGCGCCGCCCGTTCGCTGCTCGGCCGGTCGGAGACGGCTGGGATTTTTGCCTTCACGCGCATGCTCGGCGCCGAGGTCGCAAGCCGGCTCACCATCCTGCTGTTCACGCTGCTGGCGCTGTTCTTCATCTACCGCGACGGGCCCGGCATCGCGCAAGAGTCGCAAGTCGTCGCCAACCGGTTGTTCGGGCCGCCCGGCAGCCACCTCGGCCGCAACGCGATCGCGGCCGTGCGCGGCACCGTCAACGGGCTCGTCCTGGTCGGCTTCGGCGAAGGCGTCATCCTCGGCATCGCCTACTGGGCGGTCGGCATGCGGCACGTGGTCCTGCTCACCCTCGTGACCGGCGTGCTCGCCGCCATCCCGTTCGGCGCGCCGCTGATCTTCGTGTTCGCATCGCTCTACATGCTCGCCACCGGACACACGACCGCCTTCATCGTCATCGAGGTGACGGGCTGGCTGGTGGTCTTCGTCGCCGATCACTTCATTCGTCCGATCCTGATCGGCAACTCGACCCGCCTGCCCTTCGTCTGGGTGCTGCTCGGCATCTTCGGCGGCCTGGAAACGTTTGGGCTGATCGGCGTCTTCCTCGGCCCCGCCATCATGTCGGTGCTGATCGCGATCTGGCGCGAGGGCGCGGAGACGCCGGGGGCTTCCGCGGCCTAGGCTGGGCAGGAGCCCGACGCATCGCCGTTCTGCGTCGGCACGGGCTTGCCGCCTCGGCGGCGCAAGCGCATCCTTGTTTCCATCGCGCAGTCATCCGGCCAGCGAAAAAGGCCCGAGACCCGGGGAGGAGCGCCATGACCGATCAAGCCTTTGGTCGCCGCGATTTTCTCAAGACCGCCGTGGTCGGCGGCGCCGCAGCGGCAGCGACCGGTATCCAGGAGGCGCAGGCCCAGCAGCCGCCCGCTGCCGCCACACCGCCCGCCACCGCGCCGGCTGCTGCGGCTGCACCCGCAGCGGCGCCACCCGCGACCTACGAATTCCTCAATCTCGAAGAGGCCGCCTTTGTCGAGACGCTGGTCGACCACATGGTGCCGGCCGACCGTCTGAGTCCGAAAGGCACTGACCTCGGCATCAACATCTATATCGACCGCGCGCTCGCCGGCGCCTGGGGCAAGGGCGACCGGCTCTACCTCCAGGGCCCGTGGAAACGGGGCGTGCCCAACCAGGGCTATCAGCTGCCGCTCACGCCCGCCGAGCTCTATCGCGCCGGCATCGCGGCGACCAATGCACATTGCCGCAAGATGTTCGGCAAGCTTTTCGACCAGCTCGACGCGGCGCAACGCGAGCAGGTGCTGGTCGGGTTGTCGACCGGCAAGATCACCTTCGATGACGGCCTGCCGGCGCGTACCTTCTGGGGCACGGTCTACCAGACCGTACAGGAAGGCATGTTCGCCGACCCGATCCACGGCGGCAACCGCGACAAGGCCGCCTGGAAGATGCTCGGCTTCCCGGGCGCCATCGCGGTCAATCGCGAGCACATCGTGCAGTATCGCGACAAGCCGTTCCCCAACAACCCGGTCGGCATTGCCGATCTGAGCTGAGGGGGAAGGGATGGCAACGAAGCTCAAGGAAGTCGACGTCGTCATCGTCGGGCTCGGCTGGACCGGCGGCATCATGGCAAAGGAGCTCGCCGAAGCGGGCCTCAAGGTGGTCGCGCTCGAGCGCGGCGCCATGCGCACGGCCGCCAACGACTACTCGCTGCCCGGCATCCGCGACGAGTTGCGCTACGCGATCCGCAAGGATCTGATGATGAACACGACGCGCGACACGCTCACGGTCCGCAACAATCCGTCGCAAGAAGCACTGCCGATGCGCCGGCTCGGCTCGTTCCTGCCCGGCGAAGTGGTCGGCGGCGCCGCGGTGCATTGGAGCGGTCACACCTGGCGATGGACCGACATGGAGCTGAAAGTCCGCTCCATGTACGAGCAGCGCTACGGCAAGAAGTTCATCCCCGACGATATGACGATCCAGGACTGGGGCATCTCGTATGCGGAGCTCGAGCCCTATTACGACCGGTTCGAGTACACGGCTGCGGTCTCCGGCAAGGCCGGCAATCTGAGCGGCACCATCCAGGCCGGCGGCAATCCCTTCGAGGCGCCGCGCAAGCGCGACTATCCGCTGCCGCCGCTGAACCAGATCTTGTCCGGCGTGATGTTCACCGAAGCCGCGAAGAATGCCGGCTACCACCCGTTCCCGCGCCCGACCGCCAACGCGTCGCAGCCCTACACCAATCCGGACGGCGCAAAGTACGGCGCCTGCCAGTATTGCGGCTACTGCCAGCAATTCGGCTGCGAGGCGAACGCCAAGGGTTCGCCGCACGTCGCCGTCATCCCGTTCGCGCTCGCCAGCCCGAACTTCGAGCTGCGCACCCATGCGTGGGTCAACAAGGTGCTCAAGGACTCGGACGGCAAGCGCGTCACCGGCGTCACCTACACCAACGTGCTCAGCGGCGAGGAATTCGAGCAGCCCGCCGGGCTCGTGCTCTTGTGCGCCTATGCGCTCAACAACGTCCACCTCTTGCTCTTGTCGGGCATCGGCCGGCCCTACGACCCGGATACGCAACAAGGCGTCGTCGGCAAGAACTACTGCTACCAGACCGGCGTCGGCGCGACGCTCTTTTTCGAGGGCCGCCATTTCAATCCGTTCATGGCGGGCGGCGGCACCAACATCACGTTCGACGATTTCAACGTGAACTGGGATTTCGACCGCGGGCCGCACGGCTTCGTCGGCGCCTATAACGTCTCGGCCGGGCACAACACCGGCGCGCCGATCGCCTATCGGCCGCTGCCCGCCGGCACGCCGCAATGGGGCACCGCGTGGAAGGAAGCGCGCACGAAGTGGTACCAGGGCGCGATGGGGATCGGCGCCAGCGGCAGCGTAATGGCGAACCGCTACAATTGGCTCGACCTCGACCCGACCTACCGCAACGCCTTCGGCCATCCGCTGCTGCGCATGACCTTCGACTACAAGGCGAACGAGCAGAAGATGGGCCAGCACGCCGCCAAGATCGTCAACGATCTCGCCAAATCGATGCAGCCGGCACACCTCAACGAGGCGAAGGCGCGCGCGTCATGGACGGTCGTGCCCTATCAGAGCACGCACAACACCGGCGGCGCCATCATGGGCACCACGCCGCACGACAGCGTCGTGAACCGCTACCTGCAGAGCTGGGATTGTCACAATCTCTTTGTGTTCGGCGCCTGTGCGTTTCCTCACAACGCCTCCTACAACCCGACCGGCCCGGTTGGCGCGTTGACCTACTTCGCGCTCGACGCGATCAAGGGCAAGTATCTGAAGTCCCCCGGCCAACTGGTGCACGCATGAAAATACCCTCTCCGTCATGGCCGGCCTTGTGCCGGCCATCCACGTCTTCCTTGGCTCCAACAACAAAGTCGTGGATGCACGGGACAAGCCCGCGCATGACGTCGGTAATTTTCATCACGTTGATCGCCAGCCTCACCACCGCCCACGCCGCCGGCGACCCGGCGCAAGGCGAGAAGAAGTTCGTCGAGTGCGGCGCCTGCCATTCACTCAAGCCCGGCGTCACGATGGTGGGCCCGAGCCTTTCCGGCGTCCTCGGCCGCAAGGCCGGCTCGCTGGCCGATTTCCGCTACTCGCCCGCGATGCGGCGCAGCGGCATCACGTGGAGCGCTGATACGCTCGATGCGTTCCTCGCCGATCCACAGAAGATCGTGCCCGCCAACCGCATGCCCTATGCGGGCCTCACCGATGCGGCCGCGCGCGCCGATCTGATCGCGTATCTGGAGAAGGCGACGAAGCCGTAGGACGCAGGGTGGGCTGAGCCCTCGGGTCCTGCCTTCGACAAGCCCAAGGACAGGCTCCGCGAAACCCGTCACTTCAAATGGCCGACGCTGAGGTGATGGGTTTCGGGCTTCGCCCCCAACCCACCCCGCATCGCTACGGTCGCAAATACACACACGGCGTCGCCGGCAATTGTCCCGACTTGCGGGCGGTCCAGGCAGGCCCGGCAAGCATGGGCGGCGTCGGTCAACGCCGCCCGTCCTGCTCGGGAACGATGGCTCGCGCGACTACATCGTCCCCTTCTGCCGAATATCGTTGAGCATCTTCTCGTCGCGGAGGATGTAGAACTTGCCGCCGCTGCGGTAGATCGCGGCGCCGGCAGGCAGCGCCTGCGCGTGATCCATCATCATCTTGTGGCCGCTCTCGCTGAGCGCCATCTCGTGAAACTTGCCGTCCGCGCCCATGAACATGACGTGCCGCTCTTCCGACAGTTGAAAATCCATCGCGTGAGCGGACATCGCGCCGAGGATGCCCGCAACGGCGACAACGGCAGGAACGAGCTTGGAAATTGACATGTAACATCTCCTCTGGTTGTTGCGGCCGTCCGGCATGAACGGCCGTCGAACGCGAAGCGGCCATCCACGCCGACGCGTCTCGCAGGGGACTTACGAAACAGCGATCGACATGCGCCGTGAGCGCATAACGTCGGTATCAAGACGCGCCCGGCGACGGAAATGCTCTATTGCTATCGAACCGATAGACTGTCGCTATGGCGGTCGCATCGATGCGATGCCCGCCCGGGTCATTTCCGCGGCCCGACGCGATAGCCGTTATGAAAAAACTACTTCGCTGCGGCCGCGCGCGCCCGACGCAGCGGCGACTTGGCGGCGTGCACGCTTTCGCCTTGCATCGCCGCAACCGCCAGCGCGGGCTTGCCGTTCCAGCGCTTGCGCATGGCCTCGCGCACCAGCGAGCCGGCGGCCGCGGAATACGGGCGGCCGCGGACCGTGACCAGCGCGACCTCGCGCCAGAACTCCGGCTCGATCAGCGGCAGCGCCACCACACCCGGATGACGGGCGCTGAGCTCCGGCATGAAGCCGAAGCCCAGGCCGGCCGCCGCCATTGCCAGGATCCAGTCGTCGCGCTCGCTCTCGTAGACGGTTTCGCAGTCCGCCCGCTGCTCCTCGAAGATCCGTGTCGCCGGTGCGTCATATTCGCAATTGATGCGCGAAAGATAGCACTCGCCGTTGAGGTCACGCACGCAGATTGCCTTGCCGCCCGCCAGCCGATGGTCCGGCCGCAGCACGATGACGTACCGCTCGCGATAGAGCGGCAGGTAATGCAAGTGCGGGTCGGGCGGCACCATCGGCGTCGCGTAGATCGCGACATCGAGGTCGCCGGCGCGCAGATCGTCCTGCAGCTTTGCGGCTGTGTCGTCGATGATCTGCAGGCGCACCATCGGATGATTGAGCTGCACCGCATGAACGAAGTCGAGGAGCTGGGTCGGCGCGATGGTGCACATGAGGCCGACCCGCAGCGGCACAACCTCGCGCTCGGTGAATTCGCGCGCCTTGCGACGCGCGTTCTCGGCGCCGCGATAGACCTCCTCGAGGTGCGGCTGCACGAGCTTGCCGAGATCGGTCAGGCGGGTGTTGGCGTGGTCGCGATGAAACAGCGCGCCGCCCAACTCTTCCTCGAGCATCTTGATGGCCCGCGTCAGCGACGGCTGCGTCACGTTGCACCGTGACGCCGAGCGCGTAAAATTACGCTCCTCGGCGAGCACCAGAAAATACCGGACCTGATGCATCTGCATGGGGGGCCCGATCGATGGCGCGAGCGCCGTGAAGTCCCGACAACGCTTCCCTACCGACCGGGCGCCTCACGTGCAAATCACGCCGTCGTGGTGCGCGCGTGATCCCGCCGCAGCTTGCTGGCGCAGACCAGCGCGACCCCCATCAGGATCGCGGCCGCGGTGACGACCGTCACGGGCAGACCGACCGTCAGCAGCGCCCAGCCGTAGACCACGGGCCCGATGGCGTTGCCGAAGAAGAACGCGGCCGAATGCATCGCCATGGCGGAGCCGCGTGCGGTCGGCGAGAGCTCGCTCGCGTAGATCTGGATCACGCCGTGCAGCATGTAGAAGCCCAAGCCGACGAAGACGAAATCGATCGCCTGCGCGGGCCACGGCAAGCGCAGCGCGACGAGCGCAAGCGCGATCGACATGATGGTGCCGCCGCCGATCATCAGCCACCATTCGCCGAGCCGGCCGTGCAGGATCGAGATCGAGGACGCGTAGATGACGCCGCCGCCGCCAAAGCCGCCGATCACCAGGCCCGCGATCGCGGCCCGCGTCTCGCCGGTCGCGGCGAGCAGGCCGGCCACGTAGGGGAACAGGCCGAACAGGCAGATCGCCTCGATCATCACGGCGCCGTAGCAGATTTTTGCCAGCGGGTTGCGGAAGATCGCCGCGTAAGTCGCGGGCAGCGCGCGGATGTCGATGCGCGCGACCGCGTGCGATGACAGTCCGCGAAATCCGATCATCGCCGCCACCACCGACAGCACCCCGAGCCCGCCCATGCCGATGAACACGCCGCGCCAGCCGATCAGGTCGGCCACCATGCCGGAGGCCGGCGAGCCCAGCACGTTGCCGAGCATGGCGGCGCCGAGCATCCGGCCGACCGCGATCTGCCGCCGCTCGACCGCGACGAGATCGGCCGCGATCGCGACCGCGATCGGAAACACCCCACCCGCCGTGACGCCGGAGACGATGCGCGAGACGAACAGCACCGTCAGGTTCGGCGCCCACGCGCCGATCGCCGCCGACACCACCAGCACCACCAGCGACCAGGTCATCAGCTTGGTCTTGCCGAACGCGTCCGCGAGCCCGCCGAGGATCGGCTGGGTGATGGCGTAGGGCAGCGAGAAGGCGGTCGCGAGCAGCGCCACCGTGTGCGGGTCGACGGCGAAATACGTGGCGATCTGCGGCACCAATGGATCGACCGCACGCATGAACAGCGTCGTCGAGAAGATCGCGACCATCGTCAGCCCGAGCACGCGTGCGACCGACGGCTCGGCGTTGCGATTCCGATCGCGTTTTTCGCAGGCTCGCGCGTCCATGCCCGGGCGCTTTTACAGGAGCAGAGTCCTCCCGCCTAGATCAGACCGTGCGGTTAGGGTGCAGATCGGCGTCGTCTTCACCTTCACCGGCAAACGCGGTAGCGCAAATGCACCGCTTGCGGCGTCGCGACCGTCTCGATCATCTCCAGCGGCAGGTCGTCGGCATTGCGCTCGAACATCCGCCGGCCGTCGCCCAGCAATATCGGCACCACGTGCAGCCGCAATTCGTCGACCAGACCGGCGGCGAGGAGCTGGCGTGTCGTATCCGCGCCATGGACCATCACGTCCTTCTCCTTGGCCAGCCGATTGGCCGCCTCGACTGCGTCCTCAACGCCCGTTGTGCAAAATGTGAACGACGACTTCCCCTTCGGGACATCGGCCGGCGGCTTGTGCGTCAGCACCACCACCGGCAGGCCCGGAATAGGATGCGAGCCGCCCCATCCATGGGCGAGATCATAGGTGCGCCGCCCCGTGAGCAACGCGCCCGTCGTGTGGAAAAAGGCGTCGACGAGCTCGCGATTGCGCCCTTCCGGCCGCAAAAAGGTCCCTTCGTAAGGCTCCGATCCGCTCAGCAGCCAGGCGTGCAGCCGCTCGGCCTTGCGCGTGCCGAAGGGTTGCCCCGGCCGATCGTCCGGACCGACGACGAAGCCGTCAAGCGAAAGCGACATTTCCACCACTACCTTGGACATCGAGAATGTCTCTCCTGATTGCATGGAGCCCCTGCAAGGGAGGCGTGCGCATTGTGTTTCCGGCGTGGCGAAGAGCAAGTATCCTCTCTCGGCCCTGCGGCACCCACGCCGCGTCACCGCAAGCGAGTACCGGAAAATGCAGATCACGACATCATGGATGCTGTCCGCCGCATTCGGCGCAACGCTGATCCTGGCGGCGCCTGCACTCGCGGCCGACATTCCGGACGCCTGCAACAGCGATAGGGCCGGCGTGACGGGTGGGCCGCTGCCGCCGCCCTCCTCCGACACGGTCGTGATCCGCTGGCTCGGCAACGCCAATTTCGAGTTCGCCTACAAGGGCAAGGTCTACCTGTTCGATGCCTATTTCGACCGGCCGCCGCGCAGCCACGACCTCGGCTTCAAGGCCGCGGACGTCGTGAAGGCGGAAGCGATCTTCGTGTCGCACGCTCATTTCGATCATATCTCGGACATCGGACCGGTGGCGCGGCAGACGGGCGCGCCGGTCGTCGGCGCCCCCCTCTCGATCGACGTCGCGCGCAGGCTCGGCGTGCCCGAGAAGCAGCTCGTCGTCGCCAAGGGCGGCGAGAGCATGAAGTTCGGCGACGCGACCGTCGAGATCGCGCTGGCGCAGCACTCGACGATCCAGCCCGGCCTCATCGACATCTACGCGAGCCTCTACCAGAACGATGCGCCGCCCTACACCGACGAGGAGAAGAAGGAGGTTTCCCAAGTTCGGGCGCGCGGCACCTTCGATCCCAAGGTGATCACCGAGGGCACCCTCGCCTACGGACTCGTATTCCCGTCGGGCTTCAAGGCCGTGCTGATCGGCAGCGCCGGACCGATCACGCCGGGCGTGCGCGCGCTCGCCGAAAAATTAGGACCTGTCGACGTCGCGATCGTCGCCTACCAGGTGCACGCGGTCGCCGACACGCAGATTGGCTACACATGGCCCTTCATCGAGCTGTTCAAGCCCAAGCTTTATCTGCCGGCTCACCATGACTCCAATCCGCCCGCCTGGGTCGACCTCGGCCTCGAGCCGCTGTTCGACCGCATCCGGGCAAAAATGCCCGGCACGGCGTTCCTCGCGCCGCTCTACCGTTCGCCCATCTGCATTGCGGGCGCCGGCCCCGACAAGGGAAAGGTCATTTCCTTCAAGTACTAGGGACGGGGCCGGCCCTCGGGCGCGTCATCAAGCCTTCATACGGCCTTCGCACAGTAGTTCCCGTCAAAACAGGGCGGGGACAACATGGCTGACATTGCACTGCCGGGCTCGATCGAGCCGGCGCGCCGCGGGCCCAATCTCGGCGGCGGCTTCAATCCCATGACGACGATCGTTTTCGGCGGGGTCGTCGCGGCCGCGCTGCTGTTCGTCGCCTACAGCGTCTATACGGACGTCGACGCGGCCGGCACAAAGATCGCGAGCTACCTGCCGTTCCTGCTTCTATTCGTGGCTCTGCTCATCGCGCTCGGATTCGAATTCGTCAACGGCTTCCACGACACCGCCAACGCGGTCGCGACCGTCATCTACACGCGCTCGCTGCCGGCGAATTTTGCGGTGGTGTGGTCGGGCCTGTTCAACCTCGCGGGCGTGCTCTGGTCCTCGGGCGCCGTCGCGTTCGGCATCATCTCGCTGCTCCCGGTCGAGCTGATCCTGCAGGTCGGCTCGAGCGCCGGCTTTGCGATGGTCTTTGCCCTGTTGATCGCCGCCATCATCTGGAATCTCGGCACCTGGTATTTCGGCCTGCCGGCGTCGAGCTCGCACACGCTGATCGGCTCGGTCATCGGCGTCGGCATCACCAACGCGCTGCTGCACGGGCGCAGCGGCACGTCGGGCGTCGACTGGGGCCAGGCGACCTCGATCGGCAAGGCGCTGCTGCTCTCCCCGCTCTTCGGCTTCCTGCTCGCGGGCGCGCTGCTGTTCGTGGTCAAGTTCGTGGTGCGCAAGGAGGAGCTCTACGCCGAGCCGAAGGGCGATGCGCCGCCGCCGATCTGGATCCGCGGCATCCTGGTGCTGACCTGCACGCTGGTGAGCTTCTTCCACGGCTCCAACGACGGGCAGAAGGGCATGGGCCTCATCATGCTCATCCTCATCGGCACGGTGCCGACCGCCTACGCGCTCAACCGCGCCATGCCGGCCGCGCAGATCGCCCAGTTCGAAACCGCCTCGCAGACCGCGAGCGCAGCCCTCGGCCCCAAAGGCAACGGCGTCGAGGTCAAGGGCGATCCGCGTACGCCCGTCACGACTTACGTGGCGCAACACCGGATCGCGCCGGACACCCTGCCGTCGCTCGCCGTGCTGATACGCGACATCGCCAGGCAGGTGAGCGACTACGGCACCCTCGCGCGCATGCCCGGCGACAAGGTGAGCAATACGCGTAACGACATGTACCTTGCGTCGGAAGCGATCCGCTTCCTGGTCGCCGACAAGCAGAGCAATCTCACGGCAGCCGACGTCGCGACGCTCAACGCCTACAAGAAGTCGGTCGACGGCGCGACCAAGTTCATCCCCGGCTGGGTCAAGATCGTCGTCGCGATCGCGCTCGGGCTCGGCACCATGGTGGGCTGGAAACGCATCGTGGTCACGGTCGGCGAGAAGATCGGCAAGACGCACCTGACCTACGCGCAGGGCGCCTGCGCCGAGATCACGGCGGCGGCGACGATCGCGGCGGCGGACGGCTACGGCCTGCCGGTGTCGACGACGCATGTGCTCTCATCGGGTATCGCCGGCACGATGGCGGCGAACGGCTCGGGCTTGCAGTGGTCGACCATCCGCAACATTTGCATGGCTTGGGTGCTCACCTTGCCGGTCGCCATGGTGCTTTCCGGCACGCTCTACTTCATCTTCGCGCACCTGTTCTGAGGCGCGCCAAAGAGTTCAACCGTCATGGCCGGGCTCGTCCCGGCCATCCACGTCTTCGTTGCCACATCGCAAGTTCTTGTAGGTTGGGTTGAGCTCTTGCGAGACCCAACATGGGCATCGGCGGCGCGCTCACCCCCTGCACATCGGCGGTTCGCCCAGGATCCCGCGCGGCGTGCCGAGCACCCGCTCGGCCGCGCAGGCGATCGCGATCATCCGCTCGTCGTCGCCGCCCTTGCCGATGAGCTGCAGGCCGACCGGCAGGCCGAGGCGGTCGAGACCGACCGGCAGCGTCGCGGCGCACAGCCCGAGGGAGTTCACCGGCACCAGGTTGTGCACGGTGCCGCGGTTGTGCGCCCAGAATTTATCCGGGGCGATCTTCTCGGTGAGCACATGCGGCGAGAGCCGCACGGTCGGCGTTGCGATCACGTCCACGTCGTCGAACCGCGCCGCAGCGCCCTTGGCGGCGTCCGCGAGCCGCATGAGCCGCGCCAGGTAGTCGCGCGCCGACAGGTTCTCGGCATTCTTCAGCCTGGGCGCGTTGACGGGATCGATGGTCGCAAGCCAATCCGGCAGCTCCCGGTCGAGGAACGCGCGCAGCTCGATCGCCGACACGCCCCCTTCGGCGAAGACCGCGACCGCCTCGGCGGCCTCGGGCAGCGACTTGTCGACCAGGACGGCGCCGGCGCGCGCAAGCTGATCGATGGCGCGGCGGACAACCTCGTCGATGCCGTTCTCGCAATCGTCCCAGAACGACGAATCCGCAACCCCGATGCGCAACCCGGCGACGCTCGCGGGCACACGGCGCAGGAACGCAAAACCGTCGCCGAGATGCGGATCGATCGCCGCGAAACCAAACGCCGCATCCGCCATGCTGCGCGCCAAAATGCCGGGCGTATCGAAACTGTGGCTCAGCGGCACGATGCCGTCGCACGACCAGCGGCCCTTGGTGAGCTTCAATCCCGCATTGCCCGTCATCGCGGCCGGCAGGCGCACCGAGGCCGCCGTGTCGCTGCCGAGCGCCAGCAACGCCGAGCCTTCGCACAGGGAGACGCCCGCACCGCTCGACGAGCCGCCCGGCGAGCGATGCGCAGCCGCATCCCACGGGTTGCGCGGTGCGCCGTAATGCGCGTTATCGCCGGTGCCGCCGAACGCGAATTCGACCATGTGCGTCTTGCCCATGAGCGTCGCGACCTGCCGGCGCAGGCTCGCGACCACAGGCCCCTCTGTTTCGAATTTCGCCGGCAGGCGTTTGGGCGAGCCCGCGTAGGTCGGAAACCCCGCGACCGCGAACAAGTCCTTCACGGAGACCGGAATGCCCTGCAGCGGGCCCGTGCAGGCGCCGACCGCAAATGCCGCGTCGGCGGCATCGGCGCATTTGCGCGCGTGATCCGGGGCCCATTGCGAATAGGCCATCAGTGCGTCGCCGCGGCGCGCGTGCTTGCCGATCGCCTCCTCGACGAGCGCGCGCGCCGTCAGTTTTCCGGCGCGCAGGCGGAGCGCGAGCTCGGCGATCGGAAGCGAAAGTGCGTCAGGCATGGTGGATATAGCCTTCTCGGTTTCTAGGTTTCCTTCGTCATGCCCGGCGAATGCCGGGCATCCACGTCTTGTTTCCGTGGCCAAGACGTGGATGGCCGGGACAAGCCCGGCCATGACGGACGCCGGTACTACGCCAGCGTCGCAAAACTCAACCCGGTCCCGGTGCCGGCGGGCGTGCGATAGCCCGGCACGTATTCGAACCAGTCGAGATCGAGGTGCGTGGACGCGCCCGCGAGCGCGACCCAGTTGAGGATCTCCGACGAGCCGGCATTGAGCTTGTTGCGCGGCAGGTTGCGCAGGAAGTCCGCGTTCTTGTCGGCGAGCGCCGCGAGGATCGCACGGTCGAAATCCTCGTCCACCAAAAAATGGCTCAAGCCGCCGGACGCAAGCACGCCGACGCGTGCCTCGCCGGGAAAGCTCTCGACCGCGCGCCGGATCGCTTCGCCGAACGCGTAGCAGCGCGCCGGGCGCGGCTGGTTGGGCGGGAAATAAGTGTTGAGGAAGATCGGCACCACCGGCACCGGCGGCTCCGACGCGATGACGTGACGGTGCACATAGGCGATCGCATGCCCCTCGCCGTCGCCTTCGGGCAACGTCTTGGAGCTCGCGAGGTCGAAGCCGATGTCCATCAGCGTTTCGATCAGATGCACCGCGAGGCCGGAATGCACCGGATAGTCGCGGGGCTTCTCGGCCTCGAAGAAGCCTTGGCGGTTCTTGATGTACCACTCGGGGTAATGCGAATAGGTCGCGTGCTGGCTCGCGTTGTTGCGGATGGTCTCGCCGTAATAGACCGCAAAGGCCGGGCGGCAATCCTCGAGATAGCTCTCGTTCTGGTCGTCGCCCATGACGATCAGCGCATCGAGCTTGGCGGCGGCCACGGCCCCGCGCAGGCGCTTGGCGGCGTTGCGCGCGACGTTCTGGCGGGCGACCAGGTTCTCGGGCGCCACCATGTGGGCGAGTTTTGGATCGGCCTTCTCGAGCAGGTCCCCGTAGGTGACCTGGCGCCCGTCCTTGTCGCGATGCTTGATGTTGCGGTCGGTTTCCTGGAAACGCGGCAGCGTCTCGTCGGAGGCGAGCAGCATGGGCGTATGCGAGGTGCCGGCCGCGAACGTGATCCTGGCCATGGTGTCTCCTCTCGTTGCGGGGCCTTAGATTATTTTGATCTTGCGCATATCCTTGTCGGCGAACCTGTATCCACGCCGGGATATGCGCTCAATCCACCCTGATGCCCAGCGCCGACCATTTGGCGTGCTCGGCCGCGATGAAGATGCCGAACTCCGACGGCGTGTTGGGCCGCATGACCGCGCCGAGCTTTTGCAGACGGCCCTGCATGTCGGGCGTCTGCAGGCCCGCATTGATCGCGGCATTGAGCTTGGCGATGACCGCCGCCGGCGTGCCGGTGGGCGCCATCACGCCGTTGAACGTCGTCACCTCGTAGTCGGGCACGCCGGCCTCGATCATGGTCGGCAGGTCGGGTGCGAGCGGCGTGCGCTCCCGGCTCGTCACCGCGAGCGCGCGCAGCCTGCCGTCGCGAATGAGCGGCAGCAGGATCGTGATGCCCTCGATGGTCATGTCGACCTGCCCGCCGAGCACCGCGGTGACGGATTCGCCGCCGCTCTTGTACGGCACGCCGACGACGTCGATACCGGCACGTGCCTTGAGCAGCTCGACCGTGAGATGCGGCAGGCCGCCGGCGCCCGTATGCGCGACGTTGAGCTTGCCGGGGTGCTGCTTGGCAAAGGCGACGACGTCGCGCACCGACCGAAACGGCGACGACCTCGGCACCACCAGGATCTGATAGCTCTCGGTGAGCTCGACGACGGGCGTGAAATTCTTCGCCGGATCGTAGCCGGCGCTCGCCGACACCGCCGGGATCACGGCGAGCACGCTGGTGTTGCCGACGAGCAGCGAATAGCCGTCGGGCGCCGCGGTCGCGACCGAGCGCGCGCCGATCGCGCCGCCGCCGCCGGGGCGGTTCTCGACCACCGCGGGCTGTCCGAGGACGGGAAGGATCTGCGCCACCAGGCGCGCCGGCAGGTCCGTCGGGCCGCCCGGCGCCGCCGGCACGATCAAGTGGATCGGCCGGGTCGGAAAGTCCTGCGCGGCCGCCGGCGCGCATGCGAGGCCTGCCGCGAACAGGGCGAGAATTCGAAGGGCGGCGGCTCGCCCGGAAAACCCTTGGCTCACGTCTCCCTCCCGCCTCGGCTGTCTGCGCAGCTCTCGCCACAGCAAAGGTCGCTTCCGCGTGGCGAGTCAACCGCGTGCCGCGCGAAAGCGTTATGCGGCCCGGACGTGATCGCGCAGTCACCCGTCGACCGCCTGCTAAGCGGCTCATTTCGCGAAGGAAACGCTTTGACGCGCACTTGACGCGGCTTTGACCCGGCGCGTGCGACTCTCACCCGATCGAATGGCCCAACAGATCGGACGCAACTCATGTCCACATCATCGGACCCGAAACTTCAGGCAGCGCTGGCGCTGCACCGCTTTGGCCTTGGGCCGAAGCCCGGCTCGATCACGGCGATCGCCTCCGACCCGCGCGGCGCGCTGCTCGCCGAGCTCGATCAGCCCGGCGTCGGGCGCGTCGCCGACGGAAGCCTGATGACGGCGAGCAAGTCGTCGATGACGGCCTACATGTTCCGTCAGGAGCAGATGGCCAAGCGCATCGCCCAACAGGCCGAGCAGACCGCCATGGCGAACGCCGCGGCGCCGGCGGCCGGCGCCGACCCTGCCAAGCTCGCCGCGGCGAAACCCGATACCAAGCCCGACGCAAAATCAACCAGCCCCGCCGACAACAAGTCGGACAAGCCGGCCAAGCCGCGTGAGCCCAACGTCCAGCAGCGCATCTTCCGCAACGAGGCACGCGCCCATTTCGTCGCCGCCAACCACGCCGACATCGGCTTCGTCGAGCGGCTGGTGTGGTTCTGGTCGAACCATCTCTGCGTCTCGGCCGATACGGTGCCGTACCTCGCGGGCGGTTACGAGCGCGAGGCGATCCGCCCGCATGTGCTCGGCCGCTTCGGCGACATGCTCGATGCCGCCGAGAGCCATCCCGCCATGCTGATCTATCTCGACAACTTCCGTTCGGTCGGGCCGAAATCGATCGCGGGGCTGATCGTAAAAGTGGGTCTCAACGAGAATTTCGCCCGCGAGGTGCTGGAGCTGCATACGCTCGGCGTGCGCACCGGTTACACCCAGGATGACATCATCGCGTTCGCCAAGGTGCTCACCGGCTGGACCGTGCTCCCGGCCGCCACCAATCCGGAGCACGGCACCGAGTTCGTGTTCAACCCGCGCCTGCACGAGCCGGGCCCGCAGACCATCATGGGCAAGGTCTACGCCGAGGTCGGCGCCAACCAGGGCCGCGCCGTGCTCGCCGATCTCGCGCGCCACCCCGCGACCGCGACCCATCTCGCCTACAAGCTCGCGCGCCACTTCGTCGCCGACGAGCCGCCCACAGCCCTGACCGAGCGGCTCACCCGGCGCTTTCGCGACACCGACGGGGATCTCAAGGAGATGGCCAGGACGCTGGTCGCGTCGCCCGAGATCTGGGAGGCGCCGATCACCAAGCTCAAGCGGCCGAACGAATGGCTCACCGCGGTGCGCCGCGCCATACCGGATCTGCCCGGCACCGTCGTCGAGGGCTTGCAGGCGCGCGCCCGACTGGGCGAGCCGCTGTGGCGGCCGCCGCAGCCGGAGGGCTTTCAGGACGTCCAGGCGCCCTGGGTCGATGGGCTCGCCCAGCGTCTCGACATCGCCGAGATCGTGGCGACCCGGGTCGAGGCCATGGTCGATCCGAAGGATCTGGTCGAGATCACGCTCGGCCCCCTGGCCTCGCCCGATACCCGGCGCGCGGTCGCGCGCGCCGACAGCCGCCAGCAGGCGATCGCGATCGCGCTGATGGCTCCCGAATTCCACCGGCGTTAGCGCCCGAAAGGCCTGCCCCGGACCTGATCCGGGGTCGATATCTGCTTTCGCAAAGATCATGCGCAGACCATAAGGAGCAACCCATGACGTTCTCGCTGCATGCCCCCTCCCGGCGCGAACTGATCGCCGCCTCGGGCGTCTTGTTTGCCTGGCCGTTCCTGCCGAGGATCGCCCGCGCCGAGGGGCGCGACCCGCGCCTCATGGTCGTGGTGCTGCGCGGCGCCCTCGACGGGCTCGCGCTCGCGGCTCCGGTCGGCGATCCCGACTGGATCAAGCTGCGCGGCGACAAGGCGCTCACGCTCGAGGGCAAGGCGCCGGGACTGCCGCTCGACAGCTTTTTCGCGCTCAATCCCGCGATGCCGAACCTGCACCGCCTCTACAAGGCCAACCAGGCGATCGTCGTGCACGCAGCCTGCACGCCCTACCGCGACCGCTCGCATTTCGACGGCCAGGACGTGCTCGAAAGCGGCTTCGCCAAGCCCGCCATGGCGGTCAGCGGCTGGCTCAACCGCGCGTTCGCGGCGATCGAACCGGAGGCGCGCATCGACCGCAAAGGCGCCCTCGGGGTCGGTCCGGTGGTGCCGCTGGTGGTGCGCGGGCCGGCGCCGGTGCTGAGCTGGACGCCGCAGCGCATCGCGCCCGCGAGCGAGGACACGCTGATGCGGCTGATCGACCTCTATCAGCATTCCGACCCGGCGCTCGCGCGCGTGCTGCAGGGCCGGCTCGGCCTCATGCATATGGCGGCCGCCGGCAACATGGACGCGCTCACGCCGGCACAACGCGAGCAGCTCGCCGGGCTCGCGGCCACGCGTGCCTATTTCGCCGAGGCCGCGGGCACCGCCGCAAAGTTCATGGCGCGCGCCGAAGGCCCGCGGGTCGGTGCCCTCTCGTTCAACGGCTGGGACACGCATATCGACGAAGGCGCCGTCGGCGGCCGGCTCGGCAACCTGCTCGGCGCCCTCGACGGCGCGCTCGCGGCGATCGAAAGCGGCATGGGCCCGACCTGGAACGAAACCGTGGTGGTGCTCGTCACCGAGTTCGGCCGCACCGCCCACATCAACGGCGACAACGGCACCGATCACGGCACCGGCACGGTCGCGCTGCTCGCTGGCGGCGCGCTGAAGGGCGGACACGTCGTCGCGGACTGGCCGGGCTTGAAGGAAAGCGACCTGTTCGAAAAGCGCGACCTCAAGGCAACGACCGATCTGCGCGGCGTGCTCAAAAGCGTGCTCAAGGACCACCTGCGCATCGACGACAAGGTGCTCGCCGGCGCGATCTTCCCGGACAGCGCGGCGATCGCGCCGACGCCCGGGCTATTCGGGTGAATGCGCATGAGCCCTAGGGTGGGCGAAGGCGGCCGATACGCCGCCGTTTGCCGCGCCCTTCATTCCGCCGTGCCCACGCGAGACTGCGACATCCGACCACGTGGGCACGGCGCTTACGCGACACTGCCTATGCCGAAAACGCGGCGTCATGCGCCTTTGCCCACCCTACCCATCGGCGGCCGCTGGTTGGATTTCATCCCCTCGTCCGGTAACAATCGACGCACACGAGGGACGAACCATGCGCACCAAAGCCTGCCTGACGTCGGCGGACGTCAAGAAAATGCTCGCCGCCTGCGTTGCCGAGGCGGAAAAGAACAAGTGGAACGTCTCGATCGCGATCGTCGATGACGCCGGCCTCCTGCTCGGCTTCGAGCGCATGGACGGCGCTGCGGCGATCTCGGCCAAGGTCGCGCCCGGCAAGGCGGAATGCTCGGCGCTCACGCGCCAGCCGTCGCGCTATTGGGAAGAGCGCATCAAGGAGCGGCCCGCCTTCGTGCGCTTCCCGGCTGGCCTGCCGCTGCAGGGCGCGGTGCCGGTCATTCACAACGGCGATTGTCTCGGTGGGATCGGCGTCTCGGGCGTCCAGTCCGCCCAGGACGAGCAGATCGCACAGGCCGGCCTCGCGGCGCTCGGGTGAGTTCGGGCTCCGTGATGACACCAGGGCGCATCGACACACATCACCACATCTATCCGCCGCAATACATTGCCGACGCGCGTGACCAGCTCGCGCGGACCGCCCATGTGCATTTCCCGCGGATCGCGGCGTGGACGCCCTCCCAGTCGCTCGACGCCATGGATCTTGACGGCATCGCGACCTCGATCGTGTCGGTCTCGCAGGGCGTGTGGTTCGGCGACATTGCGCTGACCCGCAAGATCGTGCGCGAGTGGAACGAATACGCCGCCGATCTCGCCCGCAGCCATCCGGGCCGCTTCGCGGTGTTTGCGGTGTTGCCGCTGCCCGACGTCGAGGCGTCATTGCGCGCGATCGAGTATGCGCTTGATGACCTCGGCGCCATCGGCTTTTGCCTCGTCACCAACTACGGCGACAAATGGCCCGGCGACCCGGCCTTTGCGCCCGTGTTCGACGAGCTCAACCGGCGCAAAGCCGTGGTCTATTTCCACCCGACCGGCGCGCCCGCCTTCGACGGCATCCTCCCCGGCATCCCGACGCCGATGATCGAATTTCCATTCGACTCGACGCGCGCGATCGTGAGCTTGTTGTTCAGCGGCACATTCACGCGCTGCGCCGACATCCGTTGGATCTTCTCCCACGGCGGCGGCACCCTGCCGATGCTGGCGGCGCGCATCGACAAGATCGCGAAAAATCGCAAGGACCTTGCGGCGCGCGTTCCCAACGGCGTGAATGCCGAGTTGAAGAAACTCTATTACGACATCGCCGGCGTATTCGATCCGATCGCGTTCAGTGCCGTCCGCGCCCTGGCCGGGCCGTCGCGGCTCCTGTTCGGTACCGATTATCCGTTCTGGTCGCCCAACATGGCCATCAAAATGCTCGACGAGCTCGATGTCGCGGGTTCCCAGCGCGAAGCGATCGAGCGCGGCAATGCGATGGGGCTGATTCCCGGATTGGCTGCGTAATCGTAGCTCGCATGAGCGAAACGCAATGCGGGGCTGGCCCCCCGGATCACGGCGCTCCGCGCCGCCATCCAGGCTACGCGGTCAAATCTTCCGACTGTCATAGGCCCAGTGCAGCAGCGCCTGGCGCTGGCGCTTGCGGCACAACAGGTCGCCCGGCTCGCAGTTGCGCTCGATCTGGCGTACGTGACGGCGGATCGCCTTCCAGCGGCGGATCTGGCGCCGATCCTCGTCCGGCATGCGGCGGCCCCTGTAGTAGCGGCAGTACCATTGGAACCAGCCGCGCGGGTCGTCGCGATGGAGCCAGCCCTTGCGGCGCCACTCGGCGAGCGGCTGGCTCGCGTCGACGCCGAAGAAGTTGAGCTCGCAGTCGCGCGGCCCGGCCGCGAGCTTCGCGCACGTGAACCAGCTTTTCGGAAACTCCTTGCGGCAGTCGGTCATGTACTTGCCGCAGAAGACGCCGAGGCGGAGCATCTCGCGCGGCGTCAGATCCGGCTTGAACTCCGGGTCGAAGCCGCGCCCGGGCGCCGCCGCCACTTCGTAACGGTAGCCCTTTTGCATCCGATCGTTGACCGTGACGATCCGCCGGCGCATCGCGCGCCCCTTACTGCACCTTGATGCCCATCTCCCGAATGATCGGCCACCATTTGTCGATCTCAGCCTGCTGGAAGGTCGCGAGTGCCTCCGGCGTCTGCTGCTCGGGCGGGTAAATCTCCTGCGAGAGGTCCACCAGCTTCTGGCGTATCACCGGGTCGGCGAGCGTGTGGCGCAGCGCGGCATTGAGCTTGTCGATGATCGGCTTCGGTGTCCCCTTCGGCGCCCACAGCGCGTGCCAGAACGAGAAGTAGAAGCCCGGAAGGCCAGCCTCGTCGGTGGTCGGCACGTCCGGGGCGAGCGGGATGCGGTTCTTGGCGGTGAGCGCATAGACCTTGATCGACCCGTTCTTCATCTGCGGCACCGAAACGGCCGGCGTGTTGAGCAGGAGATCGATCTGCCCGCTCAGGATCCCTTGCGTCGACTCCCCGGCGCCGCGATACGGCACCATCGTGAAGGTGGTACCGATCGCCTTCTGCAGGATGAAGCCGGCCACGTGGCTCGGCGA
>DASXCK010000380.1:0-8733 GCA_036491235.1 Xanthobacteraceae bacterium
GACGGTCGCGAGCACGTCCGCCGTGAAGGCTGCGTTCTCGCGCGGGTCCGCATGGATGTTGGCGCAATGGACGAAGGTGTCCGCCTTCTCGCGGCCGTCGCGAAAGTCGCGGTAGCTCGCCGCCGTCGATCCGGTCGCCGAAAACGCCGCGGTCAAGTGCCGCCCGATGAAGCCGCCCGCGCCGCTGATGACGATGTCAGCCATGGATGCCCTCCGCCATTCGCAGCGCCAGTGCGCCGATGGTCAGTCCCGTGTTCGCATAGCCGGCGGCCGGGATCGCGGAGCCGTCGCAGACGAACAGGTTGGCGGCGCCGAACACGCGTCCGTCCTTGTCGGCGACGCCGGTCTCGGCGCTCGCTGCCATCCGGCAGGTGCCGCAGTGATGCGCGGCGGTCTCGAGGCTCTCGGCCCAGTCGTCGAACATGGTGCCATGCGCGATGATCGGCGCGAGCGCCTCGAGCAGGCGGCCGATCGCGTCGCGCGCCGTGCGGCGGAATTCTTCGTCGAGCCGCCAGTCGCGCGTGACGGCGCCCGGGCGGCCGGCGATCGCGCACTCGTCCTGCGCGAGCTGTTCGGCCGACATGTAGAGCACGAAGCGCCGTGTCGGGATGTTGATGCCGGCGCGCAGCGACAGCGCCTCGACGATGTCGTTCGAGCGCGTCAGCAAGCGCAGATAGTTTCGCACATCGTACGGATTGTTGCGCAGGTCCGACAGCACGCTCTTCGCCTTGAGTGCGGTCGGGCCGGCCGGCCGCAGGTAGAATGCGAACTTCTGCCGCCGTGTCGTGATCGTGAGCGGCAGCCGTACGCTGCCTTGCAGCACGCGATCGAACCGATTCCACAGGCGATTGAGATCGGCGCGCACCGTGACCTCGCCGATGAATCCCACCGGGTGGTCGAAATAGAAACGGCCCGCATTCGCGAACGTGTTTGCGCCGCTCGCTTGAAGGATCGCGGGGCTGCCGAGGCCGCCCGCCGCGAGGATGAAGAGATCGCCCGCGATTGGTTCGGTGGCGCCGTAGAGGATCGCGCCGCGCACGCGCCCGCCATCGTCGAGCGCCAGCCGCTCGACGCGGCCGATGACGATCTCGACGCCGCGCGCCGCGACGTTTTCGGAACGCCAGAGATTGCGGCGCCGCGCCGGATAGAACATGGGACTGCCGAGGAGGCGCGCCGGCACGCCCGCATCCGCCAAACCGGCGCGCAACTCGGCGGCGATGTCGCGCACCCGCGCGATGCTCGCGCCCGAGAGCGCCGTGTGGGCGCTCTCGATGTGGGTCGCGAGCTCGTCCCGGCGCAGCGGCCAGGCCGCGTAGTCGCTGTCCTCGAGCTCGATCAGGCCGTTGTGCCAGAGATGCGTGGTGCCGCCGAGGCCCATGCCGACGTGCGGATCGAGGCGGGCCGCGCGGCCGTGGTCGACGACGCGTAGCGGCGCGCCGTGGCGCGACTGCTCGATGATGATGACGCGATGGCGCGCGGCGAGCCGGCTCGCAAGAAGGCTGCCGGCAAGGCCCGCACCGATGATGACGATCGTAGCCATGGCGGCGGTGGGAGCCTCGCGACGAGAAGAGGGTCGGCGACCCCCGCAATCTATCGCGTGGCCCGGCGGGGACCTGAGCAGAATTTTATGAATAAGCCGTCAAGTGGCGGGTCAAGTGCCTATCATGTGCCCGGTTGGTTTATGAATTTCGCCGCGCGTGGGCCGCGCCCCGACGCAACCGCCGCGCCATCCAACACGCCGGTATGCTCGGCGGCATATAAACTAGTAAACGTCAAGTAGCATAAGATCAATGTCGCGCCGTCCGGTGGATAACGGGGATAACCCAACCCCCTGTTGAGATGCGACTTCTGCGGTCGCTTGTCACGTGAGACGGTTCCATTGAGGCGGGTGCGTTCCGTGTCAGTTGTAGCGTTTTCGTGGCGCACCTTGTGCGCTGCTGTGAGTATCGTTGTGGCGTTGTGGGGTGGCGCGGCCGCTGCCGACGACGACCCGTTGGTCAAGCAGATCGACGATCTCACTCAAGCGATAAAACCCGACAAGATCAGTCCGGCGGCTGCTGTAGAGCTGCAGAAGCTTGTCATCGCCATCAACACGGCGGTGAAGCCGCCGCCGGTGATCTACGTCGTACACGCGAGCTACGGCGACCTGCAGGCGATGCGCGGGGGCGCCTATCAGCGCACCTATGTCAATTCACGCGGCCGCCGGGTCAGGGTTGCCGGAGGCAGTAACCGCGTGTGCGACGCGACCGCGGCGGTGCGGCAGGCGTGTCAGACCCAGACGTCGTGTTTCGCCGATGCGACCCATGCCATCGCTGCAGCCAACTTGTGCGGCTATGACCCGGTCCCGTATGCCGATCCGCGCCATGTCGGTCTCAGCGTCGTCTACGCCTGCGTCGAGACGCCCGACGGCTGGAATCCCGATATCGATCACTTTGTCCAGCCGGCGCAGGCCGCCGAACGGCGGATCACGCTGCGCAACACTCTGGCGCTGGGCATCGACTGCCGACCGGCCCTGGAGGCCGCGCCCAAGATCGTGGAAGGCCCCAAATGAGCCGATCACCGTGGGTCCAGCGCTGGGCTGCGGCGGCGCTCGCGCCCGCTTTGCTCCTGCTATCCGGTTGCGCGGTCACTGAATCGACCGTCATCCCGGTCGAACCGAAGGCACTCGCCTACGCGCCCCTGTGCGAGTCGACGCTCGGCTCCTACTCGCTGCCGCGCGCATTCCTGCGCGTGAAGATCGGGCAGGCTGATGCCACGAGCGCACCGGACATCGCGCTCGTTGGCAGCGGTGATACGGCGACGCCGGTGCAGGTCGCGCTGCATCCCGATGCCGGGTTGACCTTCTGCCTCGATCACCTGGCGTCGCCGCTTGCCGACGAGACGATCACCATCACCAAGGCGCCGCTCACGAGCAGCGCGACGAATCCGAAGACGCCGTTTCTCGGCGCCGTCATGGTGAACGTCACCGACCAAACCGCCTACATCGTCGAAGCGTTGCTGCGCGCCTCGCTCATCGGCGTAACCGGCGACCCCGGCTTCCGCGCCGGCAGGGTCGGCTTCACGCCCGAGCAGATCGTCGCCGACATCGAATTCGACCCGTTCGACCAGGTCGAGAGCGCGGGCGCCAATGCGCGCCTCGCCAAGCTCGGCTTCTGCTTCGTGCTGGAGAATTACACTTTCGGCCCGCGCGTGACCGTCGGTGAGTACTGCTCCGATCCGCTACGGCACAGCCGCGTGCTCACGCGGATCGGCGAGGCCTATCTCAAGGCGGCGGCGCTGCCGGCCAATCCCCACACGCCGGGCATCGTGTATCGGCCGCGACATCCCTATCGGCTGTTCATCTATCATAAGCGCAATCTCGGCGGCATCGGCCCGTGGGAGCTCGTGCAGAGCACGACGGTCCAGCTCGAGAACATGTCGCCGGTCATCTCGCTCGGCATCACGCGCGGAATGTTCGCCGGCAAACGGGTCAACTTCATCTTCGACTCGGGCGCGCTGCAGACCGTATGCGTCGCGAAGACGAGCGAGCTCCAGGGTTTCGTGGAAATCCCGCTCGCGATCTCCAAGGCGATCGTCGCCGTGCCGGCCTCGATCGTGTCGGTCCAGATCGGCCGCGCCCAGGACCAGCAAAACCTCATCCAGGCCCAGCAGCAACTCTACAACTTCCAGCAGGCCTACCTGCAGACCCTGGCGGGGCAGCGGCCCGGCGCGCCGGGCAGCGTGCCGGCGGTCACTAAGCCGACGGCCATCGACACAAGCAACTTCGGCAATCTCGACACGGGCATCCCCAAACAGGCGCAGGCGCCCCTATTCGGGGACGGCTACGATCCGTTTAGCATCCATCTCGGCAACATATGCCAGGGGCTGTCGTAATGATCGGCGGATCATCACTCCTCGCGCGCATTGCGTCGATCGGCATCGGCTTCGTGGCGGTTGCGCTGTCCGCCTGCACGCAGGTCCTGGAAACGCAGACGTTCATTCCGGCGCCGGACGGCCCGGTGTCGGTCTGCCAGTCCACGCTCGGCGCCTATTATCTGCCGCGCGGCCTGCTGCGGCTCAATGTGATCGCTTCCGCTGCCGACAAGGCGACCACGATCACGAGTGGCGGACTGGACGCGACGATCAACATGGTCGCGGATCGTGCCCAGGCGTTCTGCCTCGACTACCTGTCGTTGCCGACCGCGCAGGACATCATCACGGTCCAGCGCGGATCGAACGGGTTGCTTCAGAGCATCACGAGCGACGTGACCGACGAGACGCCGGCCATCGTCCAGACTTTGGCCGCGACGAGCGAAAATCTCGCCATCGCGGCGGCGCGCAGCGGCGAGCTCACGGCGGCCTCGGCGGGCGAGTCGATCGACGTGGAATTCGATCCCTTCGTGTGGGCCGAGCTCATCGAGGTCAAGCGCGCGCTACGGCGCTTCGGTTTCTGCATCTATGTCGAAGGGTATTCATTCCCGACGCGCGGGCTCGGTCCGGCCGAGGCCCTGAAGGCCGGGCGCGAGTGGTGCTCGCGCGCGCGGGTGCCTGAGCCCGTCGATCCCAGCATGTTCTTTTCGACGCTGCCGGTGCCGCCCGAGGCGATGGGGCACGGCGTTCTCTACCGGCCGAACGCGGTGCACAAGGTCGTCATTCTGCGCAAGCCGGATCCTTTCGGGCCGGGCCCGTGGACCCTCTATCAGGTCAAGCGCGTCGAGTTGCCCAACGTGTCCCCGATCCTGTCGATCGGTGTCGAGCGCGCTCTGTTTGCCCGGCGCAAGACGGCGATCAATTTCCAGAATGGCATCTTGACCGATGTGAGCATCGACAAGGGGAGCGAGCTCGTCGGCTTTGTGAGCATTCCGCTCTCGGTCGCCAAGGCGATCGTCGACGTGCCAGGCCAGATCCTGACGATCCGCTACAACGATACCAACAACCAGATCGCGCTCCTCAACGCCCAGTCACAACTGCTGCAGACGATCCAGACCAGTCCGAATGCCCCCGCTGCTTCGGATCTCGAGTTCAAATCGGGCGCGATCTCCGATGCGACGCGGTCCGGTGCGTTGCGCGATGGCCAATTCATCGGCGCCTGCACCAATGCGGGCGGCACGCTCGCCGATTGCCGCGATGCCGCCAGCGGCGCCCATCGATGAGGGCCGCGTGGCTTGCTGCGCTCGCATTCGTGCTTGGCGGCATCACACTCGCCGTTGCGCAGGTCGCCACGCAGCCCGCGCCAACCCGAACCCAGCCCCAAAGCCCCGCCCGAACCCCGACGCCAACCGCGACGTCGACGCCGACGCCACCTCATATCACCGCACCGCCGGCGATCCTGTTCCAACCTGATCGCCGCGTCGCGACAAGGCGCGCGACCGTCAAAGCGCAGCCGCAGCTGCCATGCGTGCCGTCGCTGGGTGCGCCTTGCCGCCCATTGAGTTCGTTTCTCCAGCACAACGAGTTGATCCTGGTCGGCGGCGGCGCCATCCCGGTGCCCGGCTCCCTCGGGGCGCCGAGCGGGGCTGTTCACGTGGAGATGACCCATGGCACGTCGACGCCGGGCAGTGCCGGTTCAGCCGACGCGGCCGGCTTCCTGCCGCCGCTGCTCGACACGCCGGCGCCGGACAATCGGCTGCTCCTCGTCGTCGCGGTGACCTTTACGGCGCGCGAGGGCGACCAGCGCCTGTGCACCGGTACGCTGCTCGATCCGACGCATGTGCTGACCGCAGGCCACTGCGGTTGCGGCCTGACGGGCACCTACCAGGTTTATCTCGACGACGACGTGCATCACGCCCGCAATCCGCCCATCGCGGCGGCGGCGGCGGTCGTCTTCGACCCGCGGGTGTGCCGCGATGTGGGCTTCGCCGGGGTCGACCTCGCGCTGATCGTGTTGCCGCCGCGCGCGTTCAAATGTCCGCTTGCCTTGGCGACGCGTCCGGACGGTGCGCAGTTGCCCGACTGCCGGTCGAAAGCTGCGCAAGCGGATGCGGGCAAGCCCTACGCGACCTTCGGCTACGCCGACAGCTTCTTCATGAACGACGTGCGGCCGAAGCTCGTGCGCGGACAGAAGCTCACGGTCGTCGGTTACGGCTTTACCCAGGCCTTCACCAACGGCAACCGCATGAGCGGCGGCATCCCGGTGGCGAGCCTCGACTGCACGGAGCGAGGACTGCAATCGGTCTGTGCGCCGTTTGCCGAGATGGTCCTGGCCGATCGCCCGGGCGGACCCGCGGTCGGCGACGACACGTGCGCGGGCGATAGCGGCGGCCCGGTCTTTCTCAACCAGAACGGCTTCGACCAGGTGATCGCGGTTACGTCGCGTGGGCTGCCGGGGGTGCGGCAGGACCCGGTCCTGCATTGCGGCGGCGGCGGCATCTACGAGATCGTCGGGCGTCACACGGTGCAGAACTGGTTTCAGGCGAATGGCATCTGGGCGATGCAGATCAAGACGCCGCCGCCGGCGGCTCCGCCCACGCAGCCGTGATGCCGGCCAGCGGCGATCGCGCAGCCATCGCGAGGCCCGGGCAGGTTGGGGCAGAATTAAATCTTACGCGTCGGCCGTAAGGCCGGGTTTCCCGCCACACGCACAAGAATCCGCATAATCGTGGCGCCGATCTGGAATCGGCATATTATTGCATTTGCCTACCGCGTTTGGAGAATCCCGCCATGGACGAAAGGCGTCTTCTGCATCAGCTCGCGACAACCGACGGCCTGCCGGTCGAGGCGATCCAGGCCGCCAGCGCGCAACGCGCGACCGTGTCGCCCGCGTTCGTGCGGCTGATCGAACGGATGGTCGCCGGCAGCGCCGACCGGACTGACCTGGATGCGCTCTTTCTCGTGTTCCATTTGCTCGGGGAGTGGCGCGAAAAATCCGCCTACCGGCCGCTCGCCGCATTGTTGCGCCTGGCGCGCGAGGACGTCAGACGTGTGCTGAGCGACGCAGTTACGGAAACCAGCCATCGCGTGATGGCCGCGGTGTTCGACGGAGATCCGATTCCGCTCCAGACGATCATCCGCGATCCTGAGGCGGACGAATTCATCCGCTCGCGCATGTGCGAGGCGCTGGCGATGGTGACGCTGCGCGGCGAACTGTCGCGCGAAGCGGCTACGGCCTTCCTGCGCGATTGCTTTCACGAGCTTGCGCCGCAGGACGAGTGCTTCGTATGGGACGGCTGGCAGAGTTCGATCGCGATGCTTGGCCTCGTCGAACTGGTGCCGCTCGTGCGGCAGGCGTTCGAGCGCAAATTCATCTCACCCGGCTCGCTGAGCTTCGAAGATTTCGAGGAAGATCTTGAGGGGGCCCTCGCCGGCGAGGCGACGTTCGGATCGCTTCGCGCCCCGGAGTTCGACTTGTTCGGTGACACGGTCGAGGAGCTGTCGAGCTGGGGTTTCGCCCGCCCGAAAGGGCGGACGAAGAAAGCCGCGGACAGCGAGGTCGTGTGGCGCTCGCTCGACAATGATCCCGCCGTCAACCCGCACCGGAACGTCGGGCGCAATGATCCGTGCCCGTGCGGCAGTGGCAAGAAGTTCAAGAAATGCTGCCTCGGCAAGGTCGAGGCGGACGAGCGCGAGCAGGCCGCCAAGGGGCGCTTTCGCGCCGCCGCCGATTTCGACGCGTCGCCCACCGACGATGACGATCTCGATGCGTCCGATGGACGGGCCGATCGGCATCTATGATGCGGATATCGGGCCGGATCCCGAGCAATGGCGCGCGCTCGGCGAGGACGAGAGGTCGTGGCTCGTGAAGGATTATCATCGGCGCATCGGCGACGAACTTGCGCGTTCCGACGCGCATGCGATGGCTCACGTCATCGTGGCGAACCGGGTCGCCATGGGTGACGAGCTGCCGGTGCGCCGCAAGCTCGAGGCGCTGATGGACGAGGGGCTCGATCGCCACGAGGCGATCCATGCGATCGGAGCCGTGGTGATGACGCACCTCAACGACGTGGTGAGAGGCGCCGCGCAGGCCGGCGCCGCAGGTTCATGATGCATACTTTGCCGAGCTGAAAGTCCTCACTGCCGAAAGCTGGCGGCGCGACTTCGGCTGAGCGCCGTCACTCCGCCGCGAGCGCGGCGTCGGCGACGAACTGCGAAAGCCACTTGTTGCGGCGCTTGACGTTCGCGCGGTACATCGCCTCGAACTCGGCCGCCGGGAACGAGTGGGTCGATGGGCGCGCCAACAGCGTCTCGGCCCACGCCTTGAGCCGCGGATATTTTTCGATCAACCCGATCGGGCGGATGCGGTCGAGGAAGAAATAGCGCTGCAGGAACGGCGCATAGCCGGCGTCGACCAGTGAATAGGCAGCGCCGTTGAAGAACGGCCCGGCTCCCTGCTTGCCGAGCGCCGTCTCCAGCCGCTCGAACGCGACCGGGATCTTCGCGATCGCCTTGTCGTATGCGGCTTCGCTGTCCGCATAGGCGCAGCCGGTCACGCCTTCCGCGAAGGTCGGCACGTAGTCGGTCCAGGCGCGATTGATCGCGCGCGCCACCGGATCCTGCGGATGCAGCCGCGGTGCGATCGTCTCGTCGAGGTATTCGTTGATCGCGCTCGACTCGAACAACGAAATCCGATCGTCGACGCGCAGCACCGGCACTTTCTTGTGGGGCGAGATGGCGAGAAACCAGTCGGGCCGGTTGTCGGGCTCGATGTGGCGGAACTCGAACGGCGCGTTCTTCTCGCGCAGCACGATCGCGGAGCGCTGCACCCACGGACAGGTCTTGAAGCTCACCAGCATATAGGTCGTCATGTTTGTCTCCGTT
>DASXCK010000381.1:0-20484 GCA_036491235.1 Xanthobacteraceae bacterium
CGACGAGCATTCGGACGCCGGCACGCTCCACTTGGCCGCCGCCGCCGCGATCAGGCGCTCGCGCGCGCTGGCGCCGACCTGCTGCACCTTCTTCTGCGATCCGCGTACCGTGCGGCTGCCGTTCGAGAACTGGTCGCCATAGACCTTGTTCTCGCGGACATTGCGGTTGGCCGAGGCGTATTCGATGCGGACCTTCGACCAGTCGCACTGCAATTCCTCGGCGATCATCATCGGCAGCGCCGTCATGCTGCCCTGCCCCATCTCGGCGCGCTGGTAGCGGATCAGGATGGAATCATCGGGGTCGATCGCGATCCATGCGTCGATCTCGTTCGCCGCATAGGCGTTGTCGTCGTTCCACGGCTGCGCGACGACGGAGGCCGCTTGCGCGCGCGGCGCGGCGCCGATGCCGATCGCGAACCCGCCGGCGGCGGTGGCCGCCGTGATGATGAAGTGCCGGCGCGTGAGCTTGGTCGTGGTGCTGAGATCGTTCATGGCTGTCCCCTTACGCCTTCATGAGGCCGACGGCGCGATGGATCGCGCGGCGGAGACGCTCGTAAGTGCCGCAACGGCAAATGTTGGTGATGCCGGCGTCGATATCGGCGTCGCTCGGGTTGGGGTTGTGCTTGAGGAACGCCGCCACCGCCATGATCTGGCCGGACTGGCAGTAGCCGCATTGCGGCACGTCCTCGGCCAACCATGCCTGCTGCACCGGATGCTTGGCATCCGGCGCCAGCCCCTCGATCGTCGTGATGTCGGCCCCGCCGAGCGTACCGATGGGCACGGAGCACGACCGCATCGCCTCGCCGTTGACGTGCACCGTGCAGGCGCCGCATTGCGCGATGCCGCATCCGAATTTGGTGCCGGTGAGGCCGACCGCGTCGCGGATCGCCCACAAAAGCGGCGTATCCGGCTCAAGGTCGACTTGATGCTGCCGTCCATTCACATTCAGCGTAATCATGGGGTGCGGTACTCACGTAGCGAGTGATCTCCGAATCTTATCATATTCGCCTTCTCAGACAACGCGGCGCCACGACACAACCGTAGCTCCGTACGGACATGGCATCCCCCGCGGTTTCGCGCCCTCGGGGATCCGGCAGCGGCAGCGGACGCGCCGATAAACAAAACCCCGGCACGAGGCCGGGGTTCTGCATCCTTTGATGAAGGCGGGTCGACAGGGCCGGTCAGTGACCGTTCCCGTGACCATCCCCCTCGAAGTGATAGTTGTAGTGATAGTGCGGCGGCATGTGGCCCTGACACGCCTGCACCGTCACGGGCGTCGAGGTGTCCTCGTTCTTCTTCGGCGCCGGCACGCCGGCATTCTCGCCGGCTTGCAGAAGCCTCGAGATGATGTCCTGCGTGTCGTCGCAGATGAGGAAACGACGGCGCACGAGGTCGTTGACCGACTGGATCACCTTTTGGCGATAGTTCGAATAGGAGCTATAGCGCTCCGCGACCGAGGGACGCGGATCGCCTGAGGCGATGCGCGTAGCCTTGGTGGCGGCGAACGGAATGAACTGCCCGGAGGCTTCGCATCCGTCGTTCGCCCACACGCCCGAGCGCAGGCCCCAGCCCGTATAGGTGGCGAGCGGCACCACCAGCTCGGGCAGGCGGATGCCCGCGATGTCGTTGCCGTCCGAGTCGGTCTTCGGCACGTAGCTCGGATAGATCGGCCCGTTCGCAGGATTGTCCTCCAGACGTCCCGTGATGACCGGCGGATTAATCGTCGGGACGAAGGTCTCGTAGAAGTCCGCGCCGTAATTGAAGCGATAGCGCGTGGTCTTGAGGCCGGTGTACGTGACGCCCGGGATGTGCGGGAATCCCACCCGCGATTGCGGCAGCGGCGGCACAAGCGTTCCGTCGCGCAATGTCGGCACCTCCGAGTCGGGCGGTTGCACGCCGTGGCTCGACCACTCGTCGAGGTCGGTCCACAGCGCGCGCTGGACGGGGGCCGAGTCGAGCGGGTTGAGGAACTGCTGGCACACGCCTTTGCTCGTTGGATCCCCGGCGCCGCCGTGCTGCTTGCTCGACAGGAGATAGTTCCGCGTCAGCGGATGATCCGGCAAATCGAAACGTCCGGTCGGATCAGTGCTCATCAGCGAGCCCGCCTTCACCCAGAACTCGTTCGCCGAATAGAACTCCGTCGCCAGCGGACAGGTGTTCGTCTCCTCGCATCGCTTGTAGCGCCAGTCGCTGGTCCTGGAGATCGGATCGAAGGTCGGAACGTTGGCAAACGGATAGAGACCCTCGAGGTAGAGTTCCTCCTGCCGGTTGCGCTCGGTGCGCTTGGTCTGCGACCAGCGATAATTCATGTTGAGGCCATCGCCGGCCGCGATCCACTGCATCATGCCGTCGAAAACCTTGTGATGCTGTTCGTCCTCGTTGAACCCGAGATGAACGAAGTCGTTCAGCGTCCGCCCCGGCTGCGACGAGGTCTCGGTGTAGATGCGCTGCACGTCGCCGAACAACGGATTCGGCGTGCCGAAATCATCGGCTTTGGCGTGACGCAGGAACGAGTTGAAGTCGCGGATCGCCGCGAGACCGAGCCCGTTCACGGTCGGGTCTTTGGCGGTGTACGAGAACTCGTAGATGTCGTTGTTGATGAAGTTGCCGGTGGTCAGCTTGATCGCCGTATTGGTCGCGTCCGTATAGGCCCAGCCGCTCGCCGGGACGGGCACCGGCGGGTCGTCGAGGTGAACCCGATGCGTGAGCGTCGCCTTGCTCTGATCGGCCGAGGCCGCCGGATAGGAAAGCGCGAACGACGCGGCGCCCGTCACGATGTACTCATAGCCAGGGCCCGTGATGGTGGCGCCGTTGGGCCCATGGGCCACCGGCAGTTGCGCGGTCGCGGTCAGGCTGTTCAAGCCCTGCGCGCCGCCGAGGTTGTTCTCCCACCCGCTCCACACCGTCGTGTATCCGCGCGTCCACAGGAACGAATCCTCCAGCTCGGCCTGATTCGTCAGCGCCGCGGGATCGTTGGTGCCGTCCGGCGTGTTGTTGAGCGTCTGATAGGTCTTGCCGCCACGATTGGGCGGCTCGTACATCATCTTGTGATTGCCCTGGCTGAGGTTGACCGGCTTGAGGATGTAGAAGTTGTGCGCGTACTCGACGTTGCCGTTCTGATTCCGCGGCGCCAGCGCGATATCCGTGATGATCGCATTCTGCGGATTTGTCGGGCTGACCTCGCCGAACGCGATGCCGGTATAGAACTCGTATTTACCGATCAGCGGGAAAGAAAAGCCGCCGAAGGCGACGCCATGACCCGTGATTTGGATTTTGGTGATGCGCGCTTGCGCGGTGGGCGCGGCGGTCAGCATGGTCGTCGCCAGAAGACCGGCGATGCCGAGCCGCATCATGTTTCGTGGTGATGTGGAAGCGCGCGCGAACGCGCACACGGTGCGTGCCATGTCGGAATCCTCCCTATGGCTCGAAATCGCTTTCTGCGAAGTGGGGCGGAGAGATCGGTGGGATCGACGCGAGCCCCGACGAGCTATTTTGTAGACGCGGACCGTAACATGAGGACGATCAGGGCAGAGAGCATGCCGCTACCTTCTTGCCGTCGCTGCCGTGATGACGCCAATGCATATTTGCCGTGGGTGAAAGAGGTCGAACACATCTCGCCGACATGACGACTACGACGTTCAGGTCAGCGCAATGGTCTGATGCGGTTGTGGGAATTCGATTCGCCGATCTTGCAAACAGAAGAAATGTCCCGCTCACCCGCCGCCGGGCGCGGGCGTGCCGAGTTGCACCCGATCGCCGCCATCGCGGCGCGACGCCATGTGCACGTTGTCGGTGATCGACGACAACATGAAGCCATGGCGCTCCCACAGCAGCGCGAGCGATTTGTTCGACTGGATCGAGATGTGTCCATTGCGCGGCCCGATGTAGTCCCAGGTCATGCCGAGCTTGTCCAAATCGGCCGGCTGCACCAGGGTCGAAAACACCACCACGCCGTACTCGGCGAGCCGGGTCGCGATCGATTTCACGCAGCCGTCCGGATCAACGGCATGCTCCAGGGTCTCGAAGCACGTGATCAGGTTGTAGGTGCCGTCGGGTAGTGTGTCGAAGCCGGGCGTGAACGGATCATAGGTGTCGCAGGTCGCAAAGCCGAGCCCGCGCAGGCACGCGGCAAGGTGACCGCTGCCGCCGCCGAAATCGAGCAGGCGCAGCGTATCCTTCTGCGCGCCGAAGAGTTGGGCGATGAACGCGGCGTTGGCGGCGGGGCGCTTCTGCGCAAAATCCGGATCGAGCCGCGCATACTCGTCATTATAGATGTGAGCGCGGAAGTCGGCGGGGCTCCACGCATCGAAGGTGTCGGTGAACAGGAATTCGCATGACGGACAGCGCCGATAATAGATCGCAAACCCATAGAGCGGCCGCGGCAGACGTTCCCCTCCCGGCTCGACGCACGCCCGGTTGAAATCAGCGATTCCAAAGAACGGGGCCGGCGTGCCGCAGATCTTGCACGGCGCGAGCTCCGGAACGGGAGGTGGCAGGTGCACGCCGTATCCCTTCTGCTGGATGAACACCGCGCCGCGAGCCGCGCGACTCGGAGCCCTGGATTTTAGCCGACTCGAGGCAGCTTGGACGGCCTTGTTTGCCGCGCCCTCTCACGTCCGACACACCGAGGTTGGCACGGCCGCACCCGGGATGCGATGGTCAGCGCGCGCATCCGCGCTGCAGGCCGCGGGAAGGACCCATGCGGCACGCTCGCCTCACAATCCTCCAACAACGACACCGGCCATGAAGCAGGCGACGAAGGCAAAGACTGAGGATACGACCATGAAAAAGAGCAAGGGTGCCGCGTCGGGCTCCAAAGGCGCCTCTCCGTCCGCGCTGATCGATGGGAGGATCACAGAGCTCGGCGACTGGCGCGGCGAGACCCTTGCCCGCATCCGAGCCCTCATCAAACAGGCCGATCCCGACGTGATAGAGGAGTGGAAGTGGCGCGGTGTGCCGGTGTGGTCGCACGCCGGCATCATCTGCACGGGCGAGACCTACAAGAGCGTGGTGAAGATGACCTTCGCCAAAGGCGCCGCGCTTGCCGACCCGTCACGCCTGTTCAATTCCAGCCTCGACGGCAATATCCGGCGCGCCATCGACATCCATGAGGGCGACGCGATCGACCAGCGGGCCTTGAAGGCGCTCATTCGCGCCGCCGTCGCGCTGAACATGTCCGCCGCCGCCAAACGGCCGCGGACGAGAGAATGAGATCGTGAACTTCGCCGGACCGATCGGCAGACAACAAAAGGGCCTCGGCGCGCCCGCGCCGAGGCCCTGAACCTTGTCCGACCGCCGAGCCTAGTTGAGATGCAGCAGGCTGAGGAAGTCGAACTGATAGTTGATGCCGAGCCGCACCATGTCGCCCCGCTCCAGCACCCGGACGGCACTGGCCCCGATGGGAAGTGACGTGGGCAGGTATTGGATGTCGTCGCCCAAATCGAAGTGCAGATACTCGAGCTTGACCGACCAATGCGGCGCGAACATCTTTTCGACGCCGGCACCCACGACCCAGCCGGTGCGCCATTTCTCGTTGCAGCTATTGCCGCCGCCGACTCCCAGTCGGGGATTTGCCGGTATCGGCCCGCACGGATTCTGCCCTGCATCGACCCGCGCGAACGCGACGCCGCCGGTCGCGTATAGCAGCCATCCATCGACATCGACGCCGGCCCGCATCCGCTCCGTGGAAAACGTGTTGATGTTGGTGAAGCATGTCGTACCACCGGCGACGCTGCAAAGCCCGAGGGGCGGGCCCGCGGTCGTCAACGTGCCCTTGATGTCGGCCCAGTCGAGATCGCTCTCGAAGCCCAGCACCCACCGCCCAGACTGCCAGTTGCCGCCATAGGTGATGCCCGCCAGCCCACCACTTTGGCTGAAGTCATTGGTGCTTGTGCCGAAAGTGTCGGTATGGTTGGTGGTGCCCCGCCCCCAGCCGCCGTTGATGCCGATGTAGGTGCCGGTCCAGGTCGGCGTGCCCACCATCGGGGCTGCCTTCACGGGCATGTCCGCCGCAAATGCCGGCGCGCTCGCAATCAATGCCGCAGCCAGCAATCCACTCGTGATTCCCAAACGCATGAAGAGCCCCCTATCCATCGCGTATTGCAGCCGCAACGCTAACACGACGGGACGCTTTTCCGTGTGCCATTTCGGCCACAGATGCACAGAATTGCTCGCAAAGTGTCGCGCCGACGACATCGCGCCCAACCCGCCACGGATGCCCCTAACCCATTGGTTTGGCGAATATCTCCGGGCAGCCCGGCCATGCCGTCCCGAGCTGCCGTTCGCGCGCGGCCGTCTCGCCTTCTTGCTCGGCGGACTATCCACATGCCGTCGCTGATTCGGCAGCACCACACGACGGTTCGGCGAGCGCAATCAGCGCTGGCACATCCGGTCATCTGCCAAACGCGGCGCGCCGTTTTCTCAATCTGACCTGAGCGCCAGGACACACCCGCAGGCGCTGTCACAAATCATGTTTACGATTTCCGCCGCCCTCCCCGCCCACGTGCGTCACCCGACACGTCGCGGCAAGCCGTCCGCATTTTTCAATTGACCGCACGCGCGAACCGATGCCCATGACGAACCCATGAATTTGCAAGCGCTCAAATTCGATCGGGCGTCGGCGTTGAGCCTCGGGCGCGGGCTCGCGCCGAATTTCTACGACTGCGTGATCTTCATCGTCGTCGTCGCCGCCTTCGTGCTCGTCACCCATGCGGCGCGCGAGATGGGCGAGCCGCTGGCGCGGCTCAACATGCAGCCGGTCACCCTCGATCCGCACAATTTACCCGAATATGCGCTGCGCACGACGCTGCGCATGTTCGCGGCCATCATCGCGTCGCTCGTCTTCACCTTCGTGGTCGCGACGCTCGCCGCCAAGAGCCGCAAGGCCGAGCTCGTCATCGTGCCGGCGCTCGACATCCTCCAGTCGGTGCCGGTGCTCGGCTTCCTCACCTTCACGGTGATCCTGTTCATGCGGATCTTTCCGGGCAGCCAACTCGGCGCCGAATGCGCCTCGATCTTTGCGATCTTCACCAGCCAAGCCTGGAATATGACGTTCAGCTTCTATCAGTCGCTGCGCACCGTGCCGTCCGATCTCGACGAGGTCTGCCGGCACTTCCGCCTCTCTCCCTGGCTGCGCTTCTGGCGCCTCGAGGTGCCGTTCGCGGCGCCGGGGCTCATCTGGAACACGATGATGTCGATGTCGGGCGGCTGGTTCTTCGTCGTCGCCTCCGAGGCGATCACGGTCGGCGACACCACCGTAAAGCTGCCCGGCATCGGCTCGTGGCTCGCGATCGCGATCGAGGAGAAGAACATCCTCGCGGTGGCCGAAGCGGTCGGCGTGATGGCGCTGGTGATCCTCGCCTACGATCAGCTCCTGTTTCGGCCGATCGTCGCCTGGGCCGACAAGTTCCGCGTCGAGCAGATCGCCGCGCAGCGGCGCCCGCACTCCTGGGTCTACGACATCGTGCGGCGCAGCCGGCTGCTCAAGCGCGTGTTCGCGCCGTTCGAACGCATCGCGTTCCAGCGCAAGGCGAGCGCGCCGCGCGAGCGCGCGGTCGGCTTGAAGCTGCCGGCGGCGCTGCGCCGGGTCGGCGATGTGCTGTGGTTCGTGCTGGTGCTCGCCGGCGCCGCTTATGCGCTGTGGCTCGTCGTCGATTATGCGCGCGCGACGCTCGGCTGGAGCGACGTGCTCACCGCGCTCAAACTCGGCACCTTTACGCTGGTGCGCGTCATCGTGCTGATCGCGATCGCGACCGCGGTCTGGGTGCCGATCGGCGTATGGATCGGCCTGCGCCCGTGGGCGGCCGAGCTGGTGCAGCCGTTCGCGCAATTCCTCGCCGCGTTTCCCGCCAACGTGCTGTTTCCGATCGCCGTGGTCGCGATCGTGCGGTTCGGGCTCGATCCGAATATCTGGCTCAGCCCGCTGATGGTGCTCGGCACCCAGTGGTACATCCTGTTCAACGTCATCGCCGGCGCGAGCGCGTTCCCGACCGACCTGCGCGAGGCCGCGACGCTGTACCGTCTGCGCTCGACACAGTGGTGGCGCCACGTGATCCTGCCCGGCATCTTCCCGTACTACGTGACCGGCGCACTCACGGCCTCGGGCGGATCGTGGAATGCCGCGATCGTCGCCGAGGTGGCGAGCTGGGGCACCACCCACCTCAAGGCCGCGGGCCTCGGCGCCTACATCGCGGAGGCGACCGAGAAGGGCGACAGCCCGCGCGTCGTCCTCGGCATCGTCGTGATGTCGATCTTCGTCGTCGCCGTGAACCGCCTGCTGTGGCGGCCGCTCTATCGCGTGTCCGAGCGGCGATTCAGGCTGAATTGACGGCGTTCCGGGAAACGCGGAGAATTGGCTCGTTTCAACCGACTTATCCAATCTATCTGATCTTCTGACCGACAAATCATGCGAGGAGGCATGCCCATGCGCTGGATCGCTCTGGTGATGATGGTTGTTCTGCGTGTCACGACGGCGTCGGCGCAGACCGAGCCGCAGGCCGCCGCATCGCCTGAAGCCTTGGCGGCGGCGAAGGAATTGATGGCGGTCATGTCGCCCAACATGATGCGTCAGATGATGCAGGGCATGGTCGCGCAGATGTGGCCGCAGATCGAACGGTCGTTCGGACCGAAAGTCGACGCCGCCACCAGTGCCGAGCTGCGCGCGGAGTTCGAGAGCACGCTGCAGGAGTGGATGACCGCCTCGATGCAGGACATGCCGGCGATCTATGCGCGCTATTTCACGGCCGCGGAGTTGCGCCAGCTCGTCGGGTTCTACAAGACGCCGGTCGGCGCCAAGACACTATCGGTGATGCCCAAGGCCATGGCCGACTTTGCCGGGACCATGATGCCGCGCATGGCCGCTTTCCAGCAGCAGCTCCAGGGACGGCTGCAGGCAATCCTCCAGAAACACGGGATCCAGTAGCGCCTGTCGAGACCCCGTTCGGCCCCTGCCTGGTCGCGCTTCCACTATCTTCATCGGCGGATGCGACGCCCACGCTCGATCCAACCTACGAGGTCGACGAGCCCGCTCCGGCGAGGCAGCCGCCGAACGCCGCCCGCAGCGCGCGCTCCAGATCCTGCTGGTGAAACGGCTTCTGCAGCACCGGCACATGGCGCAGGTCGGGCGGCAGCGTGCTCGCGCCGTAGCCGGTCGCGAACACCACGGCGCGGCCGCGGCTGATGATCTCGCGCGCGAGCGAAAAAGTCTGCTGGCCGTTCAGGTTCACGTCGAGGATCGCGGCGTCGAATGCCGGCGCCGCGAGCTGCGCCATCGCCTCGTTGAGCCGCGACGCGACGCCCGCCAGCTCGCAGCCGATGTCCGCGAGAAAATCCTCGAGCAGCATGATGACCATCGACTCGTCCTCGACGATCAGGACGCGGCGGCCGCGCAGCGTGCCTTCGGACATCGCACCATGCTGCTCGTTCGTCATGATCCGCTCCTTGCTTCGCTCGTCAGCCCGCTCTGCATCGGGCCTCTGACCCGTATCTCGTCCACCGGCGCCGTGATGATGCAGACCACCCCGTCCGGCGCGAAGTCAAGCCGGACCTCGGCGCCGAGATCCCGCGACAGCCCGTATTCGATCAGCCGCGAGCCGAAGCCGCGCTTGCCCGGCGGCCCGACCGGCGGCCCGTCGGTCTCGACCCATCGCAGCCGCAGCACCGGCGGCGCGCCCTCGATCACCCAGTCAAGGCGCACGTGGCCGCTCCCGGTCGACAGCGCCCCGTATTTGACCGCATTGGTGGCGAGCTCGTGCAGCGCCATCGACACCGCGAGCGCCGTCTTCGGCTGCAGCCTGATCTCGTCGCCGGAAAAGCGCACGCGCGGATTCTGCCGCTCGCCCGCATAAGCGGCGAGCGCCTCCGCCACGACCTCGCCGAGCCCCGCGCCCTCCCAGTTCTCGCGCGTGAGCACGTCGTGCGCCTTCGAAAGCGCGATGAGACGCGCCTCGAAGGCGCGTCTCCCCTCGCCCATGGTCGGCGCGTTGCGCAATGTCTGCACCGCGAAGGACTGCACGGTCGCAAGCGTGTTCTTCACCCGGTGATTGAGCTCATTGAGCAGCAGCTCGCGGTGAAGCTCCTGGCGCTTGCGTTCGCTGATGTCGATGGCGCCGCACACCGCGCCCTGGATCGTGCCGGCGGCGTCGCGGATCGGCGCCGCGTCGCACGCCAGCGTGATCGCCGAGCCGTCGGCGAAGCGCACGTCGATCTCTTCGTCGCGCACGATCTCGCCGCGCATCGCGCGCTGCAGCGGCAGGTCGTCCGGCGTGATCTTCCAGCCGTTGCGAAACGCCGCGTAGCCCGGCCGTTCGTGGGAGGGCGCCGTGAGCGACATGTTGGCGCCCGGCCGCATCCGCAGCAGCCTCGCCGCATAGGCATTGCCGAAGATGCGCTCGGCCGCGGAATCGTAGGTGAACCAGACGGCGGTCGGCACCGTGTTGACCACCGCTTCGAGCCGCGCCGCCTGCTCACGCCGTATCGCGTCGGCCTCGCGGCGGATGTCGGCGAGCCGCAGGTTGGCGCGCACGCGCGCGAGCAGCTCGCGCGCGGAAAACGGCTTGCTGACGTAGTCGTCGGCGCCGCCGTCGAGGCCCTCGACGCGCGCCTCCTCGCCCGCGCGCGCCGACAGCAGCATGACGGGCAGCTCGCGCAAGGCCGGCTCGCGCCGCAGCGCGCCGACGAGCCCCAACCCGTCGAGGCCCGGCATCATGACGTCGGAGAGGATCAGCGCCGGGGGATCCCGGCGCGCCGCCGCGAGTGCCGCATCGCCGTCCGCCACCGCTTCGACCGCGTAACCTTGCGCGGCGAGGAGACGGCGGATGTACTCGCGCATGTCGACGCTGTCGTCGGCGAGCAGGATGCGCTCGCCGCGCCCCGACACGGCGAGGTCCTCGCCGAGATCGTCGGACGCCGCGGTCGCGGGCGGCTCGACGGCAGGGTCGGGGCCCGGCAGCCAGCGCAGTGCCTCGAGCACGTAGGCGGCTGCGCGCGCGCCGAACGCCGGGCCCTGCGCCTCGGTGGTGATGCGATCGCGCGGCAGATGCGCATGGCCGAACGGCAGCGAGATCGTGAAGGCCGAACCGCTACCGACCTCGCTGTCCACCGCGATTGCGCCGCCGTGCAGCTTGACGAGCTCGTTCACCAGGGCAAGCCCGATGCCGCTTCCCTCGAACGAGCGCCCGCGCGCGCCCTCGATGCGGTGGAAGCGCTCGAACAGGCGCGGCAGCTCGTCGGCCGGAATGCCGGTGCCGGTGTCGCGCACGAGGAGCCGCGCACCAGTCCGGTCGGGCGTGACGCCGACATGCACCGCGATCTCGCCCGCGAAGGTGAACTTAAAGGCGTTCGAAAGCAGATTGAGGACGATCTTCTCCCACATGTCGCGGTCGACATAGACGGGCTGCGCGAGCGGCGGGCAATCGATGAACAGGCGCAGGCCGGCGCGCTGTGTGGCCGAACCGAAATTCGACGCGAGGTCGGCGGTGAAGGCCGCAAGATCGGTCGGCGCATAGCTCGCGCGCACGCGACCCGCCTCGATGCGGGAGAAATCGAGCAGGGTGTTGACCAGCTTGAGCAGGCGCAACGCGTTGCGATGGACCACATTCAGGCGCTCCTGCTGCGCCGGGTCGAACGCCGCGAACGCGGGATCGTTGAGGGTATCCTCGAGTGGGCCGAGCATGAGCGTGAGGGGCGTGCGGAATTCATGGCTCACGTTGGAAAAGAACGTGGTCTTGGCGCGGTCGATCTCGGCCAGCGCCTCGGCGCGCCGGCGCTCCTCCTCGTAGGCCTGGGCATTGGCGATCGCGGCGCCGATCTCGCCCGCCGCAAGCTCGAGAAACCGGCGATAGTCGTCGTCGAACAGGCGAAACGGGTTGAGGCCCGCGACCAGTACGCCGCCGCGTCCGGTCTCGCCGCGCGTCGGGATCGGGACGAGCGCGGCATTGGCCGGCGGTTCGTCCCAGGCGCCGGTCGGAAAGGTCGCGCCCGCGCACACGCTGACAGGCACCGGCATGATCAGCGTCTGTGTCTGCATCACGTCGGCGAGCGGCCACGCGGATTGCTCGCCGGGCCGCACCGATCGCGCAGCCGCCGGATGATCGGCCGCGATCCCGGCGATGCCTGCGAGCGAGAGGCCCGCCCCTTCCCGGTCGGCGAGATAGATCATGGCGAAAGGCAGGTCGCGCGCATTGGTCGCAAGCGCCTGCGCACTGCGCTCGCAGGCCTGCTCGGGCGTACGCGCCTCGGCGGTAGCGGCCGCGACCTCGCGCAGGAGCGCCAGCTGGCGCTCGCCGATCACGCGCCGCGTATCCTCGGTGTTGGCGCAGATGATGCCGCCGGCGGTGCCGTCATCGTCCGGAATCGGGCTGTAGGAGAAGGTGTAGTAGGTCTCCTCCGGATAGCCGCTGCGCTCCATGACCAGGAGCTGCTCCTCGACATAGGTGCCCTCGTCGCCGCGCATCGCGGTCGCGAGCATCGGGCCGATCTCGGGCCAGAGCTCGCGCCACACCTCCGATGTCGGACGGCCGAGCGCCCACGGATGCTTGCCGCCGATGATCGACTTGTAGGGGTCGTTGTACAGATAGATCAGGTCGCGGCCCCAGCCGACCCAGATCGGCTGGCGCGAGGTCAGCATGATGCGGACAGCGGTCTTCAGGCTGCGCGGCCAGTCGGCCGGCGGCCCGAGCGCGGTCGTGGCCCAGTCATGGGCGCGCATGCGGGCGCCGAGCTCGCCGCCGCCGGCGAGGAACTGCAGCGCGCTATCGGCTTCCACGCGAGAGACGCCCACGGAGGGATCCAAACGAGAGTCAGCATTCATGGGGATAACGACACAACGCCCTCACCCGTCTCACCTCACCCTTGCGACGCCCTTGGCCGAACAGCCGGACGACGTCCCCGGTGGTCGATCTCGCCGCCCGCCACCCACACGCACTCTTGACCCACGCGCCCCGATACCAAGGGCGAAGTCCTTGAGCGCTCACGAGTTGAGGCCATGCCACCGCGGACCATGAACGCGCCAGCCCGGTTCCGGTTCCCGCCCGAGCCGCCCCGCACGCTCGTCGTCCGGGCTTCATGTTGGCAACGCATCTTATGGCCGGCCGGATGCATCCAAAACGTTGGATTTCCACCAAAGAGGCACTAACAAAGGTCTGGGTCGAGCGCCGCCCCGGCGCCGGGAGAGCAAGCCATGGACCAGCCCGCTGCCGCGACCGCGCCCCCCCGGCTGGGCGGCCCGCTCGTCCGCGTCGATCACCTGCGCCACCTCTATTACTCGAGCGACACCCTCGTGCTCGATGACGTCAATGTCACCCTGGCGAGCAACGAGATCGTCGCCCTGCTGGGCCGCTCGGGGAGCGGGAAGTCGACCCTGCTGCGCATCATCGCGGGTCTGATGCCGCCGACCGAGGGCAATGTGACGATCTGCGACCAGGCCGTGGACGGGCCGGCCGGCGACGTCGCCATGGTGTTCCAGAGCTTCGCGCTGTTTCCCTGGCTCACCGTGCTGGAGAACGTCGAGATCGGGCTCGAGGCGCTGGGCGTGACCGCGGAGGAGCGGCGCAAGCGGGCACTTGCCGCCATCGACCTCATCGGGCTCGACGGCTACGAGAGCGCCTTTCCGAAAGAACTCTCCGGCGGCATGCGCCAGCGCGTCGGCCTCGCGCGCGCGCTCGTCGTGCATCCCAAAGTGCTGCTGATGGACGAGCCGTTCTCGGCGCTCGACGTTCTCACCGCCGAGACGCTGCGCACCGATCTCCTGGATCTCTGGTGCGAAGGCCGCATGCCGATCTCCTCGATCCTGATGGTCACGCACAACATCGAGGAGGCGGTGCTGATGTGCGACCGCATCCTCGTGTTCTCGTCCAACCCGGGCCGCATCGTCGCCGAGATAAAGGTCGACCTGCCGCAGCCGCGCAACCGGCTCGAGCCAAAGTTCCGCCAGCTCGTCGACGACATCTATGCGCGCATGACGGCGCGGCCGAGCGGGCGGCGCGAGGGCATCTTCCCGGGCACCGGCATCTCGATGGTGCTGCCGCGCGTCTCGCCCAACCTGCTGGCCGGCCTCATGGAGGCGGTCGCGGCCGAGCCCTACAATGGCCGCGCCGACCTGCCGCCGCTCGCCGACGAATTGCACATGGAGATCGACGACCTCTTCCCGGTCGCCGAGACGCTCCAGCTCCTGCGCTTCGCCGAGGTCGCCGAGGGCGACATCCGCCTGACCGACGCCGGCAAGGCGTTCGTGCGCGGCGAGCAGGACACGCGCAAGAAGCTGTTCGCGCAGCACGCGCTCACCTACGTGCAGCTCGCCGGCCATATCAAGCACGTGCTCGACGGCCGCAGCAGCCATCGCGCGCCCGCGAGCCGCTTCCGCAACGAGCTCGAAGACGAGATGTCGGAGGAGATGGCCGAGCAGACCCTGCGCGCCGTCATCTCGTTCGCGCGCTACGGCGAAGCCTTCGCGTATGACGACGAAAGCGACGTGTTCAGCCTCGACAATCCGGGCGAGGAGCCGAAGGAGTAGCTGGCCACGACAATCGCGCCGACCGAGGTCCTTATGGACGACGCGGCAAGCCGGATCGTGGCCCACTACGAGCGTCACGCGGCGTCATGGGATGCCGACCGGCGCGCTGCCGCGTGGATCGACAAACCCTACATCGACCGTTTCCTTGGCTTCCTTCCACGCGCCGCGAGCGTGCTCGACCTTGGTTGTGGCGGTGGCGCGCCGGTCGCGCTCCATATGGCGGCGCACGACGTTCGTGTCAGCGGCGTGGACAGCTCTCGCACGCTGATCTCGCTCTGCCGGACCCGGATGCCTGATCAAGCGTGGTTCGTCGCCGACATGCGCTCCCTGGCCCTTGGTCGCCGATTTCACGGCATATTAGCGTGGGACAGCTTCTTTCATCTCAACCACGACGATCAGCACCGGATGTTTCAAGTCTTTGCGGCCCACGCTGCCGCTGGCGGCATACTGATGTTCAACGCCGGCTTGTCGCGCGGCGAGGCGGTGGGTTCATATCGCGGCGATCCGCTGTACCACGCGAGCCTCGATCCTTCCGAATATGAAGCGCTCTTGGCCGCGGCCGGTTTTGAGTTGATCGAGCACACGGTCGACGACCCGGCGAAAGGCGGGCGCATTTACTGGCTCGCGCGGGCCGTTAGCCCCGACACGCCGCGATCGCCCACGACCTGACCCCTTCAGGTCGTGGATGCAAGCTCTCTGCGCCAGGAAGCTGTTGCACGAGCCGCTCCAGCGACCAATGTGGTGGGAACGAGACAAATTGCCCGAATTGCCCGGAATTCCGCCATGCGGCGGGCAGACAATGCTGCAGCCGGCTTTCTAATCGATGATCGCATGCGGCAGGAAGCGCGACGTGTTCTTGGTGATCGGGCTCGCATCCTCGCGCATCGACAGCCCGCTCGGCACGCCGCCCACGAGCCATGACCCGAGCACGGCGTAATTGCCGTCGAACCGCGGCAGCGTCGCGACGGCCTGCTTGATGAAGCCTTCGGCGCCATAGGGCCCCTCGTCGGCCTCGATCGCCTCGCCCGCCACGACGATCTCCACATTGGCGCCTTCGCGCGAATAGAGAGGCTTGCGCACAAAGGAACGCCCAAGACGCGCGCTCTCGGGGGCGGCCTCGAAATAGGCGGGCAGCAGGTTGGGATGACGCGGAAACATCTCCCACAGCAGCGGCAGGATCGCCTTCGTCGACAGGACCGCCTTCCACGGCGGCTCGACCCAGCGGGTCGATGCGCCGACAAGCGAAGCGGCGAATGTCTCGCGGAACATCCATTCCCAGGGATAGAGCTTAAACGCGAGCGCGATCGGGCAATCGTCGCGGTCGACGAACTGCCCGTGCGGATCGCGCCCGATGTCGCCCATCGCGAGCACGCTGGTCACGAGCCCCGCCTGGCGCGCCGTATCCTCGACATAGGCGAGCGTGCCGCCGTCTTCTGGGCTGTCGATGACACCGGCAAGATGCAGGTGCCCGCCCTGCCCGATCGCCTTCCAGCGATCGATCAGTCGTTCGTGCAGTGAATTGTATTGATCGGCATCGCGCGGGAGGATTCCGCGCGCGATCGCGTCCTCGCGCCAGCTCCATTGGAAGACCGCTGTCTCGAACAGCGAGGTCGGCGTGTCGGCATTGTATTCGAGCAGCTTCGCGGGCCCTTTCTCGTCATAGCTCAGATCGAAGCGCCCATAGAGGCTCGGGTCGCCGCGGCGAAAGCTCGCCGCGATGAAATTCCACAACGGTTGCGGAATTTGCAGTGCCCGCATCAGCCGTTCGTCGTCGATCGCGCGGCCAACGAGCTCGCGACACATGGCGTCGAGCTCCGCCGTCGGCGCCTCGATGTCGCGCTCGATCTCACGCAGCGTGAAGCCGTAATAGGCACTTTCGTCCCAGTACGGGGCGCCGTCCATGGTGTGAAACAGGAAGCCGACCGCCTCGGCCTTCTGGCACCAGTCCGCACGTTCCTCGCACGCAATGCGCTGCATCAGCGACTATCCGTGCGCAGAAGACTCATGCCGGTACGGGCCTATCCGCCGCGCGACGAGAACGACGCGAAGAAGCTGCCGAAGCCGCCCCGCTGGGTCCCGCCGACCGGGGTCCGCGATGTCGTGCTCGTCGTCGATGCCGAATTTCCGCTGTCGGACGAGCCGAAGGAGCCAAACAGCGCGCGCCCGCCGTGCGAATAGCTCGTCGACGACCGGCTGGGCGCGCAGGACTGGCTGCTGGCATTGGGCGCCGCATTGGCCGGCGGCGCGCACTTCTGCTGCGGCATCATCGAATAGCCGACGCCGCCGACCGACGCCGCCGACATCACCACCACCGCGACCTGGGCGGAGCGTTTCATGTGGTTGCGCCGCTCAGGGCGTCATCGACGCGGCGTTGAGCGCGCCGGCGGCCAGCGACGAGATGCCGAGCCAGATCGCCGGCGCAATTTCGCCGGTCGCAATGCGCCGTGACAGGTCGTGCACCGGGATGCGCACCACGAAATAGACGATGATCTGCACGATCAGCGCGATGAGGCTCCATATCGCGCAGTCGATGATGCTCGCCGCATGCGCGATCGCGCTCGCGACCGGCAGCGCAAAACCAAGCAGGCTCAGGCCGAGCGCGATGGCGGCACCCGGCACGTTCTTGCGGATCAGCTCGAACTCGTTGTGCGGCGTCACCCACATGTAGATCGTAAGATAGAGGATGACGATCACGAAGGCAGTGCAGAAATAGGCCAGGAAGGCGGGAAGCCCCGCCAGCGATTGCAGCAGCATCGATGCCCCTCCGGGCGCATGTATCGTCGAAAGCGGCACCCGTTCGCGATGGACACATGCGCTTCAAGTAAGTCGCTGCCGGCGACTCATCCGTTCAATGCTCCGATGTTTTCGCCAGCCGATCAAATGCCACGAGGCGCTTGAGCAGGGCCTCCATCTCGGCGAGCGGCACCATGTTGGGCCCGTCGGACGGCGCCCTGTCGGGATCCTGGTGGGTCTCGATGAACACGCCCGCGACGCCGACCGCGACGGCGGCGCGTGCCAGCACCGGCACGAACGCGCGCTCGCCGCCCGACGCCGTCCCCTGCCCTCCCGGCTGCTGCACCGAATGGGTCGCGTCGAAGATCACCGGCGCGCCGGTGCGCGCGAGGATCGGCAGCGCGCGCATGTCGGAGACGAGCGTATTGTAGCCGAACGAGGCGCCGCGCTCGGTCACCAGCACGTTCGCGTTGCCCGCGCCCGTGACCTTGGCGACCACGTTCGTCATGTCCCAGGGCGCGAGGAACTGGCCCTTCTTCACGTTGACGACGCGGCCCGTCTGGGCGGCCGCGACCAGGAGATCGGTCTGGCGGCACAAGAAGGCCGGGATCTGCAGCACGTCGACCACGCGCGCGACGCGCGCGCATTGCTCCGCCTCGTGCACGTCGGTCAGCACCGGCAGCGCCAGCGTCGCGCGGATCTCCGCAAAGATGTCCAAGGCTTTGTCGAGGCCGAGCCCACGCGCGCCCTTGGCGCTGGTGCGGTTCGCCTTGTCGAACGAGGTCTTGAACACGAGCCCGATGCCGACCCGCGCCGCGATCTCCTTGAGCGCCGCGGCCATCTCCAGGGCATGCGCGCGGCTTTCCAGCACGCACGGCCCCGCGATCAGCGCCAGCGGCAGTCGGTTGCCGAAGTGCACGCCGCCGACGGCGACTTCGGAACTCGGAGCGGGATCGATCTTTTGGTTCAAGGGTCCCTCGCGCCGCGGACCATGGCGGCAGCGGCGTGAACGGTCAACGTTTACAGTCGACGTCATGGCCGGGCTTATCCCGGCCATCCACGTCTTGCTGGCGCCACGTCAAAGACGTGGATGCCCCGCACAAGGCCGGGCATGACGACGCAAAAGCACTTTATAAGCATTCTAACCTATTGTTATCACGTGACTTTGCCTTGACCGGCCGCCACCCCTGCCACAAATAGAGGCTCGACAAGCACCACAGGCCCCATCGACTCATGTCGCAGAGCCGTCAGCCGCAGAACGGACACGTGCGCCTGCCTTTGGGGGTGGCGCCGCGTGGATTCCGCGGCCGGGTCGACGCCATCGAGGCGCAATCACACAACGGCGGCCTGCCGCCGGCCGAAATCGAGAACCGCCTGCTCGAGCTCGGCTTCGTCGAGGGCGCGAACGTCGAGATCCTGCACGAGGGCGCGTTCGGACGCGATCCGATCGCAGTGCGGATCAACAATGCGACCATCGCGCTGCGCCGGCGCGAGGCGATGGCGATCCTCACGACCCAAGACGGCAATCAAGACGGGATTCAGGACGATCCCGCATGAGCACCGCCGCCGTTACCGGCCCTGATCCCTGGCGTTTCGCGCTGGTCGGCACGCCGAACAGCGGCAAGACCGCGCTGTTCAATGCGCTCACCGGCAGCCGCCAGAAGGTCGCGAACTATCCGGGCGTCACCGTCGAGCGCAAAGCCGGCCTGCTGATGACCCCGGCCGGCCGCAGCGTCAACCTGATCGACCTCCCCGGCACCTATTCGCTGCGCGGCCGCAGTCCCGACGAGGAGATCACCCGCGACTTCGTCCTCGGCCGCATCTCCAGTGAAAGCGTGCCCGATCTCCTGCTTTGCGTCGCCGACGCCACCAATCTGCGGCTCGCGCTGCGCCTCGTGCTCGAGCTCAAGCATACCGGGCGGCCGATGATGCTGGTGCTCAACATGTTCGATCTCGCGCAGCGGCGCGGCATCAAGTTCGATCTCGCGCGCCTCTCCGCCGAGCTCGGCGTGCCCGTCGTCACGGCGGTCGCGGTCAAGCGCGACGGCACCGGCGAGCTGTTGCGCCGCATGGACGACCTCGCCGAACAGCACCTCGGCGCCGGCGAGAACACCTGGAAGCCGCCGAGCGCCGCCGATCTGCGCGCCGCGCAGCGCACCGCCGACCGCATCATCGCATCCGCGGTCGGCACGCCGGAGCGCCCCGATACCATGACGGCGCGGATCGACAAGGTCGTGCTGCATCCGGTCGCCGGGCTCCTCATCCTGCTGACGCTGCTGTTCGTCATGTTCCAGGCGGTGTTCTCGTGGGCGAAGCCGCTGATGGATCTGCTCCAGGCCGGCTTCGACGCGCTCGGCGAGATGTCGCACGCAACGCTGCCCGACGGCCTGCTGCAAAGCTTCATCCAGAACGGCGCGATCTCCGGCGTCGGCAGCGTCATCGTCTTCCTGCCGCAGATCATCATCCTCTTTCTGTTCATCCTGCTGCTGGAAGACTTCGGCTACATGGCGCGCGCCGCCTTTTTGATGGACCGCATCATGGGCAGCGCCGGCCTGCACGGCCGCGCCTTCATCCCGCTGTTGTCGAGCTTCGCGTGCGCGATCCCCGGCATCATGGCGACGCGCGTTATCGACAACCGGCGCGACCGGCTCACCACTATCCTGGTCGCGCCGCTGATGACCTGCTCGGCGCGCATCCCGGTCTATACGCTGATCATCTCGGCCTTTATTCCGGCCAAGCAGGTCTGGGGCTTCGTCAACCTGCAGGGCATCGTGATGTTCGGCCTCTACGCGGCCGGCATCGCGAGCGCGCTCGGCGTGTCGTTCGTCGCCAAGCACTTCGTCTGGCAGGAGCACGAGACCCCCCCGTTCATGCTCGAGCTGCCCGACTACAAGCTGCCGCGCATCCGCAGCGTCGCGATGGGCCTCTATCAGCGCGCCATGATGTTCCTGAAGCGCGCCGGCACCACGATCTTCTCCATGATGGTGGTGATCTGGTTCCTCGCCTCGTTCCCGCGTCCGCCCGCGGGCGCGACCGATCCGGCGATCAACTACAGCCTCGCCGCCATCATCGGCCACTGGCTCACGCCGGTGCTCTCCCCTGTCGGCTTCAACTGGCAGATCGCCGTCGCGCTCATCCCCGGCATGGCGGCGCGCGAGGTCGCGGTCGCGGCACTCGGCACCGTCTACGCCATCGAGGGCGGCAAGGAGGCAGCGACGCAGATCGGCCAGGCGCTCGCCAAC
>DASXCK010000382.1:0-1844 GCA_036491235.1 Xanthobacteraceae bacterium
TGCCGGCGCGCGCGAGGTCGCGGATCGCCTCCGAGCGGTTCTGGTAGCCGCGCGCCACGATGATGCGGTCGAGATCGGCCATGAGCTCGTCGTCGAGCGTAATGGTGATGCGTTGCATTGGGGTCCCCTGCAATTCGCCGCTGCTTGATTGTGGGCGATACCGGGCCTGCCGTCCAGGATGACGCAGGCGCGGTCACTCGGTCACGCGTTCGACCTTGGCGACCACCGACTTTGCGCGCAGTTGCGAGATGATCGCGGTCAGGTGCTTGAGGTCGTAGACCTCGAGATCGATCGTGAGCGCGGTGAAGTCGGGAGATTGCCGCTTCATGCGGACATTGTCGATGTTGCCGTCGTGCTCCGCGATGACCTGGGCGACCTGGGCGAGCGTGCCCGGCTCGTTCACCGACTGCACGGCGAGCCGTGCCGGAAAGCGGTGCGGCGTTCCCTCGTCGACGTCCCAGCGCACGTCCAGCCAGCGCTCCGGCTCGTCCTCGTACTGCTGCAGCGTCGGCGACTGGATCGGATAGATCGTGATCCCCTCGCCCGGCGTCATGATGCCGACGATGCGGTCGCCCGGCACCGCACCGCCATTGGGCGCGAAGCTCACCGGCAGATCACTGTTGATGCCGCGAATCGGGATGCTGGCGACGCCGCTCGGGACCTTGAACTTGACCGCCTTGCCGAAGCGCAGGCCGAACCATCCGCTCTCGGACTTGGGCGGCGCCGACACCGCACGCTCGTCCTTGTAGTCGGGATACATGGCGCGCACCACGTCGGAGGCGCGCATCTCGCCACGGCCGACGGCGGCGAACACCTCGTCGATCGAGGTGCGGGCGAGCCGCGTGAGCGCGCCCGCGAGCTTCTCGTCCGAATATTCGCGCTTGGCGCGCACGCACAGGCGCTCGACGATGCGGCGGCCGAGCTCGGCGTACTGCGCGCGCACCGCGGCGCGGGTCGCGCGGCGGATCGCGGCGCGCGCCTTGCCGGTCACGACGATCGACTCCCATGCCGCCGGCGGCGCCAGTTGCCCCTTCGAGCTCAGGATCTCCACCTCGTCGCCGTTGGTGAGCTCGGACATCAGCGGCGCGATCTTGCCGTTGATCTTGCAGCCGACCGCGTGGTTGCCGACATCGGTGTGCACCGCGTAGGCGAAATCGATCGGCGTTGCCCGGCGCGGCAGCGCGATCAGCTTGCCCTTGGGCGTGAAGCAGAAGACCTGGTCGTGGAAAAGCTCGAGCTTGGTGTGCTCGATGAACTCCTCCGGATTCGACCCTTCGGCCAGCTGCGCGATGGTGCGGCGCAGCCACGCATAGGCGTTGGATTCACGCGACAGGAGCTCGGTCGGCGAGCCGCCGCCGTCCTTGTAGAGCGCATGCGCCGCGATGCCGTATTCGGCGATCTGGTCCATCCCGGCGGTGCGGATCTGCAGCTCGACGCGCTGTTTGCCGGGCCCGATCACGGTGGTGTGGAGCGAGCGATAGTCGTTCTGCTTGGGCGTCGAGATGTAGTCCTTGAACCGGCCGGGCACGACCGGCCAGGTGGTGTGGACGATGCCGAGCGCCTGATAGCACTCCGACAGCTTCTGCACGACGACGCGAAAGCCGAAGATGTCGGAGAGCTGCTCGAACCCGACCGCCTTGCGCTCCATCTTGCGCCACACCGAATAGGCACGCTTGCGCCGATGCAGCACGGTCGCCGTGATCCCGCTGTCGGCGAGCTTCTTGGTGAGCTGGACCTCGATGTCCCCGATCAGGCCGTGGTTGCGCGCCGCGAGCGTGTCGAGCCGCCCGGTGAGCACGCGGTAGGCCTCGGGATGCAGCTCGCGAAACGCGAGATTTTCCAGC
>DASXCK010000383.1:0-10865 GCA_036491235.1 Xanthobacteraceae bacterium
CGATAAAGGCCGTAAACCGCGATTCGGCGCCCTCTCTGCTACGCATCATCCCAGCCCCCTCCGCTGAAATCCGAATCGCTCATCATATCAGAGACTTGCTTTCCCTCTCTCCTTGTCGCGTTTTCTGATTCAGTAAGACTAAGGGGAATTCCGTCTAAAGGCTGGAAACGCGGAATGGGCGGCAGCATTTTCGTGCTGCCGCCCATCTGTAATCGACGAGCACCTACGAGGTGGAGAAACTCGATTACCTGAATCCCCCCGCAGTCGTCGGCGTGTTTCCGTCCGCCGTATTGAAATGGATGGCGTTGTCTCCGTAAGTGAAGAGGCCGCCGCCGTTCGTCGAGTTAAGCGCCTGAGTGCACTGTGTCACCTGTGTCTTGGTCAGGCTGATCGTCGCGGTTGCGTTGAACGAGAATACGCAATTTCCGGAGCTGTAGGAGATACTGGAGCTATCGATGAGGACTCGAGCGGGCGCACCGCCGCTCGCGTTACCCCGAGCCAGCACGGAGTTGTTGTTTTGGAATCCAACAAAGCTGTTGACGAGCACGAGGCTCACGCCGCCCGTGCCGGCAGTGGCATCGGCGAAGATCCCGAGTTGGGCGTGGTGAACTCTGCTGTTCCTGATCAAAACGCTGGCTGAGTTCGACGATGTGGGGACGATCGAGACGTTTCGGGAGTTGCAGTTGTGGATTTCCTCGTCGTCTATTACCAGGTGGCTGGTCGCGGCGGTGCTCGGCGTAAAGGAGAGGCAGGTCGCTTCGCCGGTGATGCTCCCGCCCCTGATGTAAAGCTTATCCACATCCGATACCGTGACGCCGACCAGTCCCGTGCCAAATCCGGTGACCGAGACGTCGACGAGTTGAACGGTCTTTCCCGGAGCGTTGATCGTCACGGCGGTCGTTCCAGTTCCGCCGTTTGCGTTCGCCGAGGAATCAATGAGGCAGGTCACGCGTGGGCAGTTGATGGTAATGCCCTTCGTGATCGTGGTCGGCGTGAGGACGCCCGACGACAGCACTGTGATCGTGCCCGAATCCGCAACCACGACACCGGCGCGGTCAAGTGTCTGGCACGGAGACGTCTCGGTGCACGGATTGACGTCGAGCCCGACATTGGGATCAACAAAGACCTGATCGGGCGCGGCCCGCGCGGGTCCAGTCACGACGAGAGTCGTAACCAGCACGCTGGTCAGGAACGCAAACGCAGTCAGCCATTTTCTCATGACTCTCCCCACTTTTGCTGATTTCGATGATTGGCAAAGGATCAATGGCGGAAAGACAAGCACGAAATGTGGTGTATCACAATACCTGTTGGGGTATTATCCATAGGGGCAGGAGGGTTTCTGCCGGAGGCATTAGCCGCCGATCGTAGCAGGGACACCCATTCGATCGATTGACCTGCAACCCGCAAACGCTACCTTTCGGGTTGCTCGTGTCGAGCCGATGATGACGCGGCGACGCGCAACGGAGTTGCGAGAGGATGCCGGCCGAAGTGTCGAACGTGGCACGACACCGCATGACGACTCCAGTCGGCATCCTGTGCGGGATTGCGGTTGCATTCTGCGCTTCCGCCGCCCCAGCTCATGCACAAACGGTGTCGCCGGCGGCACTGAAGTTGGATTCGTCGCATCCCGTTACAATTCCGGAGCGCCCGAAGGGGACGAGCGCGGGGGCCGGCGGCGAGGCCCCTCTCGGGGGCAATCCGCTGTGGACCGTGCCGATGAGTTCGCTGACGGCAACCGGCGAGCGGCCGATCTTTTCCGCGTCGCGCCGTCCGCCACCGGTCGTGGTGGCCCCGGTTATGGCGCCGCGCCAGGCGCCTCCTCCGCCCCAAGCGCCCGTTCCTGAACATCCGGGGCTCGAGCTCATCGGGACGGTGGTCAGCGGATCGGCGAGCATCGCTATCTTTCGCGATGCGAGGGCTGATAGCGTCGTTCGGCTGCGGACTGGCGAAAGCCATCAAGGATGGACACTGCAAACGTTGACGCGCCGTGAGGCGAGGCTGGAGAAGGGAAGATGGTCGGATTTGTTGGCACTTCCGCTTCCGCCCGGTCGGAAATCGCAGCGGACGTTTGAAATCTCCGCTTTGGCTCCACAAAGACAGGACGGTTGGTTCGGGACGCCAGGAGGGTACACCAATGTGCCGGAGGCTTCGCAGCCTCCGATAAGTTCACCATCCGCTCAGCCGGCGGGCGACGGCTGGCTTGGATCGCCAGGAGGCTACATGAAGGTGTTGGCCGCCCCGCGGCCTGAGATTGATCCGCCTGCTGGCCAACCCCTGCTAGACGGCTGGTTCGAGCGGCCGCGAACCAACGCGAATGTGCCGGCTGCCGCCAAGGTTGAGATTGATCAGCCTCCGGGCCAACCGATGCGAGACGGTTGGTTCAAATAAGATATCGCTACTCAGCCTCGAGCGCGCCGCGGTCTTAACCTGCAGTCAATGCAGCGTGACTATGCGAAGAATGCAATCGGTCACACTCAATATTCTGATTTCATGAAGCTAATTTAACAACGGAAAGCGTCGTCCCGCGAACGGCCGGCATAGTGTTAACTAGCTTTGTGATGGGGGGTCTGATAGGGTCTGGGTAGCCACCCTCTGTCCGTCAGCAGGTAGTTGGTTAGGGCGTTTAGCTGGGAGGGTTTGCCGGATGACAGGGCCATTTCACCACCGCCGGCGGCGCCGCGGCGCACGCGGCAGCGAGGCGGGCTTCACGCTCGTCGAGATGCTGGTGGTCATCACGATCATCGGCTTGATCATGGCGCTGGTCGGACCGCGCGTGCTCAACTATCTCGCCGAGTCCAAGGTCAAGGCCGCGCGCATTCAGGTCGAGAGTTTCTCGAGCTCGCTCGATCTGTTCTATCTCGACAACGGCCGCTATCCGACGACCAGCGAGGGCCTCACGGCGCTCGCCGAGCGGCCGGGCGCCGCCGAGGCATGGAACGGGCCGTATGTGCGGGGCGGCATCGTTCCCAAGGATCCGTGGGGACATCCTTACGTTTATCGCTCGCCGGGCGAGCACGGCACCTATGAGATCGTCTCGTATGGTTCGGATGGACAGGAAGGCGGCACCGGAACGGCCGCCGACATCGAGAGCTGGAAGCGCTGACGGCCGCGCCGGCGAGCGCGGCATCGTCCTGATCGAGATCGTCGCGGTGCTCGCGATCATCGCGCTCCTGGCCGCCGTGATCCTGCCGGCGATTCCGCGCGCGACCTCGCGCGCGGCGCTCGAGGCTTATGCGATCGACGTTGCGACGCTGATCACGCAGGACCGCAACGCGGCCGTGCAACGGCGCACGCAGGTCGTGACGCAGATCGACGCGCCGGAGCGGCTCATCGTGTCCGGCGCGAGCGGCCGCCAGCTGCGCCTGCCGGTCGACATCGCGGTCGACGCTTTGCTCGCGGCGCGCTGCGGCGACCGGCCGTCGGGCGGGACGATCCGTTTCTTCCCGTCCGGAAGCTCGTGCGGCGGGGTGGTGGCGCTGCGCCGTCCGGGCACGGGCTATCAAGTTCGCGTCAATTGGCTGACCGGAGGCGTCGAGGTTGTCGCGGGTACGCGCTAGTCTGTATCGGATGCTGCTGCATCGCCCGCTTTCGCGAGCGATGCGGGCAGAGGGAGAATCCGCGCGCGCGCATGGCCGCCGCTGCGGGTTCCGATCCGGCGGCCGCACCGGCTTCACGCTCATCGAGGTGCTCGTCGCCTTGGCGGTGATTGCGATCTCGCTCACCGCCATCGGCGAACTCGTCTCGGTCTCGATGCGCGGCACGCTATCGATCGAACAACGGGTCGCTTTCCGCCAGACTTTGCGGGCGATCGTGACGTTGCTGCCCAATCGCCAAGAGCTCGTCCCCGGCAGCGTCGACGGCAGTACGTCCGGCTACGACTGGCGCAGGGAGGTCGCGCCCTATGCCTCCACGCTGGTCGATCCGAAGGCGCCGACGCGGTGGCAGCCGGAAGCGGTGGAGTTCACGGTGCGCTCGCCGTCCGGCCAGATCCTGCGGGTCGACACCATTCGGCTGGGCAAGAGGCCAGGGTGATGCGCTTTGATTGGCGCAGATCCTTTTTGATGAACAGGTCTTCGCCCCGGATCGCGGCCGGGGCGGGCTTGCGCCGGGATATGCGCGGGCGCGGCGATCCCGAGGCGGGTTTCACGCTGATCGAGACGCTCGCCGCGACGGCGTTGTTCCTCATCGTCATCGCGGCGCTCGCCACCATCACCGGACAGTGGCTGCCGAGCTGGAACCACGGCTTTGTCCGCGTGCAGCGCGCCGAGCAGCTTGCCTTCGGCATCGACCGCATCGTCGCCGATATCGCGGCGGCGGAGTTCATCTCGCCCAATGCCAAGGTGAAGCAGCCGATCTTCGACGGAAACGAGCTCGGCGTCACCTTCGTGCGCGGCGCGGTCGGACCGAGTTCGCGGCCGGGACTAGAGATCGTGCGTCTCGCCGAGATCGGGAGCGAGCGCGGGCCGGTGCTCGCGCGCGCGAGCGCGCCGTTCGTTCCGCTGGTGCCGGACGCCAGCGTGATACCGAACCTCAAGTTCACCGAGCCGGTCGTGCTCGTGCGCTCGCCGTTTCGCGTCGTCTTCGCCTATGCGGGTCCGGACCACGCCTGGCGGCCGACCTGGCGCGGCTCCGACGAGCTGCCGCGCGCCGTGCGGGTCACGGTGCGTGACGCCGTGAGCGGCCGTACGCTCGCCGCGTCGAGCATCGCGACGGTCCATGCGGACCTTGCCGCAGAATGCATCAAATCGCGCGAGCCCAATTGCGCCGGCGCGCCCGGCGCCGCGTCTCCTGCGGCGCCCGCGACCGCGTCGCCATCCGCGCCCGCGGCCACCGCCGCGGCGCCGCCCACTGGTGGTCAATGATGGCGGCGGGCGGACATCGTCGACGTACGCGCGAGCGCGGCTTCATTATCGTCGCGGTGCTGTGGATCCTGCTGGCGCTCGCGACGCTCGCCTCGGTCTACGCCGCGTATGTGGTGCGCACCGCGGACGCGATCGGATCGAGTGACCGGCAGGTGAGGGCGCAGGCACTGTTCACGGCGGCGCTCGAATTGACCGCCTATCAGATCACGGCGACCGCCAAGGAAGCGCGACCCGCGGTCGGACAGTTCGCGTTCCGCCTTGGCCGCGCCAGCGTATTGACCACCTTCCAGTCGGAGTCGGGGCGCATCGATCTCAATACTGCGCCCAAGCCCCTGCTGATGAGCTTGTTCACGGCGCTCGGCACGCGTCCGGCGGACGCCGAGAAGGAGGCGGACCATGTGATCGCCTGGCGCACTGCGGCGCCGCAGACCGGCGGGAACGATCCGGAAGCCGAGGCCTACCGGTCGGCCCGCCTCGCCTATGCGCCGCGCCGCGGGCCGTTTCAGGGCGTCGGCGAACTGTGGCTCGTGCTCGGCCTGCCACCCGCCCTGGTCGAGCGCGCGCTGCCGTACCTGACGGTGTTCAGCGCATCGGAGCAGGTCAACGTGCTCGCTGCGCCGCCCCTCGTCCTCGCGGCGCTGCCCGGCGTCACGCCCGAGCAGGTCAACGCCGTCCTGGCGGCGCGCCGATCGGCCGCGCCAGACCCGCAGGCCGTGCTCGCGGCGCTCGGGGGCGCGCGCCAGGCGGCGACCATCGAGACAGGCGCGACCATGCGGGTCTCGGTCGGCATTCGCTTCGACGATGGATCGCGCGCCAACGCCGATATCGTCATTCTGCTCGCTGATGACGGCCCGGAGCCATATCGTATACTGTCCTGGCGCGATGACTTCGATCAGGTCGCGCCCGCGGATCAATAGCGCATATCGCGGCAAAGCCTGCCCCGAACCTGATTCGGAGCGGGCGCTGGTTCGCCGACAAGGGTATGCGCAAAGAGGAAGAGGTTAGAGCGTCGGTATCATGTCCGTGTTGCAAAACATTGCAGGATTCGTCCTCCGCTGGCTCGAGGCGGTGGCGGGGTTGATCGTCGCCTCGATCGGACGGATCGTGTCGCCGCGCGTCGTGCGCCTTGTCGAGGACGATGACGGATCGGGCTTTACGCTGCACCTGCCGAAAGGCGCGCCGTCCGTGCCCGAGCGCGTTCGGCTCGACGACGTCGCGGCCGCGCAGGCCTTTCCCGAGGCGGTGAGCAAGGCCATCCGCGGCAATCGCGTCGAGGTCGTCCTACGCCCATCGCGCTTTCTCTTTCGCCAGCTCGAATTGCCCCGGCGGGCGATCGAATTCCTCGACGGCATCGTTCGCGCGCAAATCGATCGCCTCACCCCATGGGCGGCCAGCGACGCGGTGTTCGGGTGGGGCCGTCCCGCCGATATCGCCAGCGACCGTATCGGCGTCATGGTCGCGGCCACCGCGCGCACCATGGTGCGGCCCATCCTGCAATCCATTTCCGCCTTGGGCGCCGCCTCGATCGCGGTTCTCACCTCACCCGCCGACAGCCCGGCAGCCGCCGCGAGCATCAAGGTCTATGACCAGAGCGTTCACGGCATGCTCGACCCGCGGCGGGTGGGCCGCATCCTGCTCGTCGTTCTCCTCGTTGCCGGTGCGGCCGCGAGCGTCGCGCTCGCGGCCGAAATCGTGATCGGCGGTAGTCTCGAGGCGCGCCAGAACGATCTCGCGCGCGAGATCAACGCACGCCGCGTTCAACTGCGCGCCGGTCAGAACGGGCTGGCGCGCGACGCGACCGCGCTGCTCGACCGGCGCAAGCGCGAGAACCCCGCGACCGTCATCGTGCTCGAGGCACTGTCGGAAATCCTGCCCGACGACACCTACGTGACGGAGCTGCGCGTCGAGGGCAACAAGCTGCAGATCGTCGGCGTGACGCACGATGCGCCCGCGCTGATCCGGCTGATCGAGAAGTCGCCGCATTTCACCCGTGCGACGTTCTTCGCCCCCACCACCCGTGCGCCGACCGATCCCGGCGACCGTTTCCACATCGAGGCTCGCATCGAGCCCGTCAACATGCCGCGGTCATGACCATGGATCTTACGGCCGACCGCCTGCTCGCACGCTTCCCCGCCGTCGCGGCGGTTGCGTATTTTGCGCTCGTGCTCCTCCTCGGGGGCGCCGCCTGGTTCGCGGCGGCCGACATCCTCGGCCGCCGGCAGGCCGTGACCGACTCCGAAGCGCTGCTGGCGCAGCTCGAGCGTGGACGGCCGACGGCCGCGGCGGCACAAGCCGCGGCGGCAAGGCAAGCACCGCAGGGCTCGCCGTTCCTCGAGGGGCAGACGGTGACGCTCGCCGGCGCCTCCCTCCTGCAGCGGGTTGCCGGCGCGGTCACGCAGGTGAGCGGCAACGTGCTCTCTTCGCAGGTCGACGTGCAGGATGCACAAACGAAAAACGGCTTGGTCAGCCTGGTGGCGAGCGTCGAGTTGACCCAGCCCGATTTGCAGAAGCTGCTCTACGATCTCGAAGCCGGCATGCCTTATCTGTTCGTCGATCAGCTCGTCGTGGAGGCGCCCGACACGGTAACGCGCGGCGAGGGTGGACGTGTGCACGTCGTGCTTGGCGTCTCCGGCCAATGGCGGAAGGCCAAATGACGCGCGCCGGCATCATGCTCGTCGTCGTGCTCGCCGTCACGGCGCTCGCCTCACCCGCGCGCCTCGTCGCTGCGACCGATCAGACGGCGACGCCCGATATGCGCGCGGTGCCGCGCCCGCCGGTGTTCGATCTTGACGCGCGGCCTACGCGGCTCGCCAGTGCGGAAGCTCAATCGGGCAATCCGCTGTGGGCGGTTCCGCTCAGCGCTTTGACGGCCACCCGCGAGCGGCCGATCTTCTCGGCCTCGCGTCGGCCGCCGCCGCCGCCGGTGGCGGCGCGCCCGGTCGTGCAGGCGCGCACGCCGCCGCCGCGCGCGGCCGAGCCGCAGCAGCCGAGGATGTCGCTCGTGGGGACCGTCGCGGGCGCCGAGGGCATCGCGGTCTTCGTCGATCAGACGAACCAGGCGGTCGTTCGCCTGCGCACCGGCGAGGGACATCAGGGCTGGGTATTGCGCGCGATCGGTGCGCGCGAGGTCACGCTGCAGAACGACAGCAATACCGCCATCCTGGCGCTCCCGTCCCTGCAGACGAGATAGCGCGCGGCCTTCACTGCGTGAGGCCCGTTCACGCGCGGTGACGCTGGGGAAACGAGCGCGATATCCGGCCCTTGTGTGCCTTGCGGGAACGCAAAATAGTCGGCGAATCGACACCCAGTCTGTGCTATCCTGGGCTAAATTGGATGTGCGCGGAGTGCGGTCGGCCGTGGGTAATATCTTGTCTATAGGGGGCCGTGGCGGCTGGCGCGGCGCATTCGCGCTTTTTGTCCTCGCCGCCCTCGGCGCCACGACGGCGCCGGCCGAGGTGCGCGTCACCGATGCGGGCGGCGGCCGGCTGACGGTCGAGGCGCATGACGCGACGCTGCGCCAGGTGCTCGATGCGTTGCGTGCCGTGCGGCCGCTGCGGCTGCACGGTTCGGATGCGCTCACGCGGCCCGTGACCGGCACTTATTCGGGTTCGTTGCCGCGCGTGCTGTCGCACCTTCTCGACGGCTACGATCATGTGGTCCATCAGACCGCCGCGGGCGTCGAGCTCGACGTCTTGGATCCTGTTGGAGGCCCGCGGGCGCCGGCGCAGACGGTCGTGCATGCTTCGGGGCCGGTCGTCGTGCCGAACAACGGCCGCCGGGTGAGCAGCAATGTCGATCTCGATGACGAGGCGGCCGCAGCCCGGCCGCGCGCGGCGCGCTCGCCGCCACCGACCGTCCCAGTTCAGCCCGCGGTTCTCACCGGAAGCATTCAGCCTTCCGACGCGCCGCGCATCAGCAGCAATGTGGACCTCGACGAGGAGCGGATGTCGCGGTGACGTTCCGCGGCATCGATGGCGAGCGCCGTTTCGGCGCCCCGTGGTGCGATGAGGCTTCTTCCCGCAGACGATAAGCGACGATGAGCCGGCTGCAATCGATCGTCACCGGCATCGCGACTGCCCTCGCGGTGGCGCTGGTCGCCTTCTCGGTCGATTTCACCCGGCTCGCTGCGAGTCTGCACACCCTGCGCGCGGCGCCGCTCGCGATGGCGCTTGTCCTCCTCATCGCCAACTTCGCGCTCGCCTTCTTCCGCTTCACCGCGACTCTCGGCGCGTTGGATGTGACACTGCAGCGGCGCAGCGCCGCTTACGCGTTTGCGCTCGGCAATCTGGCGAGCCAGTTTCTGCTCAACGTGATCGGCCAGAGCCTCACCCGTGCCATGGTGCTGCAGGGCAGCGGTGTGCCGCTCAGCGCGACCGTCGCGGCGACCTATCTCGAGCGCCTGCTCGCGATCGCGACGATCGGCGTCGGCGCCGTCGTCTCGGCGTTGGTGCTGTTCGGTTCGTTCGGCTTCGAGGCCCATGAGGGCGGCGCCTATTTCGTCTCGATCGCGATCGGGACTGCCGCAGTCCTCGTGGCCGCGGGCCTGCCCGGCCTCAAGACCGCCATCGGCGTGGCGCAGATCGGCGCCATGCTGCGCACCAGCGTGCGGCTTGTGCCGGCGCTCGTCATCAGCCTCGCGGCGCATGTCGCGATGTTCGGCGCCTATTTCGTGCTGGTGCGCGAGTTTGCGCCCGGCATCGCGTTCGCGCGCCTCGCCCCCGCGATCGTCATCGTGATGTTCGCGGCGGGGCTGCCGGTGAGCTGGGCGGGCTGGGGCCTGCGCGAGTTCGGTGCCCTCTATGCGCTCGGCGCCGTGGGCGTGCCGAGCGAAGCCGCCGTGATCGTCGCCGTGTTGATCGGGGCCGCGAGCCTGTTGATCGCGCTCGCGGCGGGCGGCGTCGTCGTGGTCGACGCCTGGCTGCGCCCCGCCGCGTCGCGCGCCGCCAAGTCGCCGGCGCCTGCCGGGATGGCGCGCGCGCTCGCGCCATCCGATCCGATCCTCATGTGGACGATCGGGATCCTCACTGCCTGTTTCATCTATCTTCAGCTCCGCGTCCCGAGCGGCCCGGCCGACCTCACCGTCAACGCCGCCGATCCGATCGCCATCACGGCACTGTTCTTCGCCGCCGTGTTCGCCTGGACCGACCGCTTCCTATGGCTTTACCCGCGGTTCGTCCTGCGTGGCGCGGGCGTGCTTGCGGTGGCGCTTGCGTTCGGCCTCGTCGTCGCCTGGTTCGGCCCGGGGTTGTCCGCCTGGGCCCTGGTCAATCGCATGCTCGGCTTCCTCTTTCTGCTCGGGTATGCGGCCGTGCCGGGTCTCGTCGTGCTGATCGCCGGCGAGCGCGGGCGTGCGATCCTCGCGCGGACCTTCGTGGTGGCGGCGCTCGCGGTCTGCGTCGTCCAGATGCTCGCCTTTGCGATCGATCGCCTCGTCGTGCCGCTGCCGCCCGATTTCTTCGGCACGCTCTACGCCAAGAGCTGGCAACTCGAAGGCTATGCGCAGAATTCCAACGCGTTCGCGTTCCAGCTCCTGATGGTGCTTGCGGTGCTGGTCGGCACGCCCGCGAAGCCCGTGCAGGGCGTCGCGTCGCCCCGGCTCATCGGCGCCGGCATCCTTCTCCTGACGCTTGCGCTGGCGCGCTCGCGCGCCGGCATCCTGTGCGCGCTTGCCGTCATCGCGCTCGTCCCGCTGCTGCGCTTCATTCCGGCGCGCCGCCTCCTCGCGCCCCGCACGCTCGCGGTGGCATTGGCGGCAGGCGCCGCGCTGGCGGTGCTCGGTCTCGCGTTCTGGGGCCCTCTCGACCGCAGCCTGGTCGAGCCGCTCACGCACGCGATCCGTCCGCATGCCGCGAACTCGGATTCGGTGCGCTGGCAGTCGGTCATGCTCGGCCTGGAGGTCTGGCTGCGCCACCCGGTTCTCGGTGGCGGTCTAGGCACCTTTCTGCTGGAGCGCGAGACCGCGGGCCTGCCGCTTGTCGTCATCCACAACGTGCCGGTCTGGTT
>DASXCK010000384.1:0-1777 GCA_036491235.1 Xanthobacteraceae bacterium
CACTACACCTACGTCCACGACGGCGAGAAGGAATATTTCTGCACGCTATCGATCAGCGCGCTTGAGGCGCGCCTCGATCCGAAAGCGTTCTTGAGGGTTCACCGCAGCTACATCGTGTCCGTCGATCGCATCGCGAGGGTCAAGCGATCGGGCGAAGCCGGCATAGCCGAGCTCGGATTGCCCGTGCGTTGCAGCATCCCGATCGCGCGCGCCCACTACCGGCAGGTCAAGCTCAGAATCCGCGCAGTCGCCGGCTGAATCGGGCCGCGGCGTCCTCAAATGCGTCATAGGCGCTGACGCATTTCGTGCGCTGGACCCGCTGTTGGCGCCTTTTCCGCGGCGCCCGTTCATCCGTCGTTGATCGGGCGGCCCGGCTGGCCGACTCTCTCACGCACGCGAATATGTAGCCGCGGTCGATGACCGCGGCGGCCGCGCTCGCCGAGCCTGGCTACAAAGCTACAAGTTACAAAGTGGGAGGATGCCTTGATCCCCGGATCCTTCGAGTATCATCGGCCGGCCAGTCTGTCGGAAGTGGTCGCGCTGCTCGGCCAGCTCGATTCCGACGCGCGCCTGGTCGCCGGCGGCCACAGCCTCATTCCGATGATGAAACTGCGTCTCGCCGTCCCGAGCCATCTCGTCGATCTCGCGGGCGTCCCGGAGTTGAAAGGGGTGCGCCTCGAGGGAGGCGAGATCGTCATCGGCGCGATGACCACCCAGCACGAGATCATTGGCAGCGAATTGCTGGCGCAGCACGCGCCCATCCTGCGTGAGACGGCCGAAGTGATCGCCGATCCGCAAGTGCGTTATCTCGGCACGATCGGCGGCAATGTCGCCAATGGCGACCCCGGAAACGACATGCCGGCGCTGATGATGACGCTTGGCGCGACTTATACGTTGCGAGGCGCGAGCGGCGAGCGACGCGTGGCGGCGCGCGACTATTATCTCTCGCCATACGAAACCGCCGCTGAGCCCGGCGAGGTGCTCGCTGCCGTCCTTGTCCCCGTGCCCCCCGCGGGTCACGGCTGGGCGTACGAGAAGCTCAAACGCAAGGTCGGCGACTACGCGACCGCAGCCGCCGCCGTGATCCTCACCCTCTCGGCAGGCAAAATCGCGACCTGCGCCATCGGCCTCACAAACGTCGGCGGAACGGCGCTCTATGCTGCCGACGCCGCGGCGTCGGTCGTCGGGACCGCGCTCGACAAGCCAACCCTCGCACGGGCGGCAGCGGCAGCGACGGCCATCGCCGAGCCCGCTGCCGACGGACGCGGCTCGGCTGAATATCGCGCCAAGATGGCGGGCGTCATGACCGCGCGGGCGCTCACGCGCGCTCTTGCCCGCGCCAAATCCTGAAAGGCCCCGCCATGTCTCTCACCAACGTCAGCATGACGGTCAACGGCAAGTCGATGTCCGCCGCGGTCGAGCCTCGCACGCTGCTCATCCATTACCTGCGCGAGAACCTCGGTCTGACGGGAGCGCATATCGGCTGCGACACCTCCCATTGCGGGGCCTGCACCGTCGACGTCGACGGAAGGTCGGTGAAATCCTGCACCATGTTCGCGGTCCAGGCCGCGGGCGCAAACGTCCTCACCATCGAGGGCATGGCCGGCGCCGACGGCGCGCTCAGCGCGCTGCAGGAAGGGTTCCGGGAGATGCACGGGCTCCAGTGCGGCTATTGCACGCCCGGCATGATCATCCGCGCCCATCGGCTGTTGCAGGAGAACCCCAACCCGTCCGAGAGTGAAATCCGCATCGGCATTTCGGGCAACCTCTGCCGTTG
>DASXCK010000385.1:0-3145 GCA_036491235.1 Xanthobacteraceae bacterium
GATGCCCATGATGCTCTTCATGAGCGTGCTCTTGCCGTTGCCGTTGGTGCCGAGCAGCACCACGGTCTCGCCGCCCGCGACGGTCAGCGTCACGTCCTCCAGCACCCGGACGGCGCCGTAGGCGGTATGGATGCCCTCGACACTGATGCTATTGGCCAAGGTACGCCCTCTCGACTTCGGCGTTGCGGATGACCTCCTCGGGACGCCCGTCGGCGATCTTCTTGCCGGACACCAGCACGACGAGACGCTGCGAGAAGTGCATCACGGCGCGCATGATGTGCTCGATCAGGATGACGGTGGTGCCGCGCTCGTTGAGGCGGATCAGCAGCGCCAGGATGTCGCTGACCTCCGAATGCGACAGGCCCGCCATCGCCTCGTCGGCGATCAAGAGCTTGGGCTCGGCCGCCATGGCGCGGGCGAGCTCGAGCTTGCGCATGTCCACCTGGGTGAGGTCGCGCGGATACTTGCGCGCGCAATCGACGAGGCCGACGAGGCGCAGGAGCTCCTCGCAGCGCTCGTCGGTCTGCGCCGGCGTGAGATGCTGGTGCGCGCGCGCATCGACCGCATAGAGCAGCGGCACCTTGAGGTTCTCGGCGATCGACATGCTGACGAACGGACGCGGCAGCTGGAAGCTGCGCGCGAGTCCGAGCCGGGTGCGGGTGTGCGCCGGCAGCCCGTTGAGCGCGCGGCCGCCGAACGTGACGGTCCCGGTCTCGTTGGCGAGCGTGCCGCACAGGCAGTTGACCAGCGTGCTCTTGCCCGAGCCGTTGGGGCCGATCAGGCCGAGGCGCTCGCCCTCAGCGACGTCGAGATCGATGCCGTCGAGCGCGACGAAGCCGCCGAAGCGTTTGCCCAATCCGGCGACCTGCAGGAGCGCGCTCATGTGGCGGTCCCCGGTGCGCCCAGGGATGCGTGATAGAGCCGTTGCACGTCCCGCCGCTGCAGGAACCCGATCGCGACAATCGCGATCACAATGCCGGCGCCCAGCATCGCGATGTTTCCGGGGGTGGGGTCGAGCCAGATATGAATGGCGGCGAGCGGTATCGACAGCGCGTATGCGACCGTCGCCATGAGCAGGCTCCAGCGCTGCAGCGTCATCAATCCGTAGGACGCGACGAGCCAGAGGGCGGCGAGCGCGAGCCCGGCGGTCGCGATCGTGAGCCCGGTCGCGTCGGGTGCCGTCAAGGCGGCGAGGCTGAACACGACGTCGAGCACGCCGACGATGAAGCCGAAGGCCGCGGCCGCGACGACGCCGAGCGCTCGCGGGTCCAGGCGCACCGGTGAGGCAATACGGAAAAACTGCTCGATGAGGCCGACGAGACCGTTCGGCGCGACGATCACGAACCCGACCAGCAGCACGCCGACCAGGAGCAGGTTGACGGCGGACGAAATCGTCACGGTCGCGAGCTGGGTGAGCACGCCGAGCAGGATCGATCCGATCAGCGGACCGAACCAGACCGTCGTCCCGCCGATCAGCGGCATCGCGATCGAATTGACCGCATAGGCGAGGCCGAAGGTCGAGGCCGGCTCCACATATCCGATGTAATACGGAAATGGCGCCCCAGCCATGCCCATCAGCGCGCCGGAGAGCGTGGTCGCGATCAGCTTGAGCTTAAGCGTCGGAACGCCCGAGGCCTCGGCGGCGAGCTCGTCGTCGCGGATGGTGGCGAAGCCGTAGCCGAGCTTCGAGCGTTCGATCGTGCGCGCGATCGCGACCGAGACCGCGGCGAGAATCAGCATGATCAGGCAGAGGTAGCGCACATAGTCGAGTTGGAAGCCGAAGATGTCGATGCTGTCCGGCCGGATCACGTAGGCGCCGCGCGAGCCGCCCACATAGTCCCAGTTCACCACGAAGGTCTGCAGCACTACGGCGAGGGCGAGCGTCGCGATCGAGAAGAACGCGCCGCGCAGCCGCAGCGTCAGATAGCCGGTGCCGAGCCCGATCAGTCCGGAAACGCACCCGGCGATCGCCAGCAGGACCGGGATCGGCAACGGATAGGTCTTGTGGAAGAACACCGACGTGTAGGCGCCGAGCGCGAAGAACGCGGCCGTGCCGAAGTTCACGTAGCCGCAATAGCCGCCGAGGATGTTCCACGCCGAGGCGAGCACGACGAACTGCACCACGGTGTATCCGGCGAAGAACAGATAGTCGTTGCCGATGAGGCTCGCGACGATGAACACGAGGGCGGCGGTGCCGATCGTGGCGGCGAAGAAGGCCGGTGTGCGCACGGCCTAGCGCCCCATCAGGCCGGCCGGCCGGATCGCCAGCGTCAGCAACAGCAGGCCGAACGAGACCGCCGGCGCCCACGAAGGGCCGTACAGCGTCGCCGTAAAGCTCTCGACGATGCCGAGCAGCATGGCGCCGACCAGCGTCCCCGGCAGGCTGCCGAGCCCGCCGAGCACGCAGATCGCAAAAATGCGCCCGATGTACTCGCGGCCGATCGAGGGCTCGACCGGCTGGATGATGATCAGGAAGGCGCCGGCGAGCGAGCAGGTCGCAATCGAGATCGCGAACGCGATGCGCTTGATCTTGATCGGGTCGGCGGCCATCAACCGCAGCGCTTGCTGATCCTGCGCCACGGCCATGATGGCGCGGCCGAGAAAGGTTCGCGTCAGGAAGAGCTGCAGCAGCGCCAGCATCAGCAGCGACATCACGCACGGCACCACCATGCGCATCGGCAGCTGGATGAGACCGAAGGTGTAGGACTTGTCGATGTAAGGCGCGCTGACGTAGCGATAGTCGACGCCGAACACCAAGATCAGAACGACTTCGGTGATGAACAAAAGGCCGAAGAAGAAGGCGAGGCTGCGCAGCGCTTCCTGGCCGCGCCGCTCGAACGAGACGTGGTAGACTTGGTAGGTTGCGGCACCGAGCGCGTAGAACGCCGGCAGCGCGGCGACGCCGATCAGTATCGGATCGAGCCCGAAGCGCGCGTTGAGGATGTAGGCGACGTAGGATCCGACGATGATGAAGCCCGGATGCGCGATGTTGACGATGTCGAGGATGCCGAACGACATCGAGATGCCCACCGTCACGGCGGCATAGAAGCCGCCGAGCAGCAGCCCCGAGACCAGCGCGTTCAACAGGAGACTGGCTGAAACGTCCATCCGCGCCTCGAACGGGACCGAAAGCGTAAGCACGACC
>DASXCK010000386.1:0-3690 GCA_036491235.1 Xanthobacteraceae bacterium
GTGGTCGGCCACGACACCCAGGCAAACGATCATCCGCTCGCGACCGCGATCGGCCCGCAGCGCAACGGCCCGCTGCATCCGCATCTCGCCGACGAATACAAGGAGTGGTCCGGCGGGCGCGACTGGAAGGATGATTTCCCCGAGTGGGAGCCGGTGCACCGCATCCTGTTCACCAACGGCATCCTCGGCATCGAGAACGTCGGCGGCGACCTCGACAAGGTCACGGGCCGCCGCTGCACCTTTGCGTTCTTCCCCTGGAACTGGGACCGCGGCGACGGTTGCATCATTCGGCTGGTCGCGATGGTCGATCCCAAGGGTGCCTATCGGATCGAGAAAGGGGAGAAGTTCTGATGCTGGTCAAGCGTTTCGCCGAAGCCAAGGCCTATGAGGCCCCCAACCATCGCGCCTACTCGTCGCTGCGCCTGTTCGGCGCCGACGCGGGCGGACCCAAGCAGTTCCTCATCGGCCTCTCGCATTTCCTGCCGGGCGGCGGCGCCGGACCGGACGCCTCGCCGACCGAGAAGGTCTACGTGGTGCTCGCCGGCGAGCTCACCGTGATCGTCGGCGGCAAGGAGAGCGTGCTCAAGGCGAACGACTCCTGCTTCATCGGCCCCAACGAGGAGCGCGAGATCATCAACCGCGGCAACGACGTGTGCACCATCGTGGTCTCCATGTCGACGCCGCCGAAATAACGCCACTCGTCCCGTCATGGCCGGGCTCGTCCCGGCCATCCACGTCTTTCTTGCGGGCGCAAAGGCGTGGATGCCCGGCACAAGGCCGGGCATGACGAGTCAGAGCTTTGCATGAGGTCCCCGATGTCCGAAGACTTTCTGAAAAACCCGCTCTCCCTGTTCGACGTGCGCGGCAAGACCGCGATCGTCACCGGCGCGACCGGCGCATTGGGTGCGCTGGCCGCCAAGGTGTTCGCCGGCGCAGGATGCAACGTGGTGATCTCCGCGAACAATGCCGCCGGGCTCAAGAAGATCGCGGATGAATGCGAGGCGCTCGGCGGCAAGACCGAGGTCGTCGCCAAGCGCCCGAGCTCGGAAGCGAACTGCGACGCCATCGTCAAAGCCGCGGTCGACAAGTTCGGCCGCGTCGACATCCTCGTCGTCGCCTCGGGCCAGAACAAGGTCGCGAAGATCGTCGACCAGGCTGCCGCCGATTTCCTCGACGTGATGGACGCGAACGTCACCCAGTCCTGGCTGATGGCGCGCGCCGCCGGCCGGCAGATGCTCAAGCAGGGGCAAGGTGGAAAAGTCATCCTCACCTCGTCGGCGCGCGGGCTGCTCGGCCACCCGGCTGGCTACACGGCCTACTGCGCCTCCAAATCGGCGGTCGACGGCATTACCAAGGCGCTCGGCTGCGAATGGGGCGACACCGGCATAACGGTGAATGCGCTCGGCCCCACGGTTTTCCGTTCGCCGCTGACCGCCTGGATGTACGAGGACACGGACCGCGCCCGCGAGGTGCGCAAGGGCTTTTTGGCGCGCGTGCCCAAGGGCCGCCTCGGCGAGCCGGCCGACCTCGCCGGTCCCTTGCTCTTCCTCGCCTCGCGCGCGTCCGACTTCTACACCGGCCACGTCCTCTACGCCGACGGCGGCTACACGGCGGGCTGATCATGGCCGGCAAGCCGCGCATCGCCGTCATCGGCGCCGGCCTGATGGGGCACGGCCTCGCGCAAGTGTTCGCCCTCGGCGGCCACGACGTGACGATCTACGACGCGGTCGACGCCAGCCTGAAGACCGTCAAGGATCGCATCGGCGCCAACCTGCGCGACCTCGGTGACGACCCGCGCGCCGTCGAGCGCGTGCGGCCGACCCGCGACCTCGCCGAGGGCGTGCGCGACGCCGACTACGTGGTCGAGGCCGTCTCCGAGAACCTGCCGCTCAAGCAAAAGCTTTTCGCCGAGATCGAGACGCATGTGCGCGGCGATACTATCTTGGCCAGCAACACGTCGGTCATCCCGATCACCGACATCATGCGCGGCCTGCGCCGACGGGAGCGCGCGCTCGGCACCCACTGGTGGAATCCGCCGTACCTCGTGCCGCTGGTCGAGGTGATCGGCACCGAATGGACGTCGCCGGCCGCGATCGATTTCACCATGCAGCTGCACAAGGACATCGGCAAGACGCCCGCGCATGTGAAGAAAGACGTGCCGGGCTTCATCGGCAACCGGCTCCAGCACGCGCTGTGGCGCGAGGCGATCGCGCTGGTCGAGCACGGCATCTGCGACGCCGAGACCGTCGACACCGTGATCAAGGCGGCGTTCGGCCGCAGGCTCGCGGTGCTCGGGCCGCTGGAGAATGCCGACATGGTCGGCACTGATCTAACGCTGGCGATCCACGAGACCGTGCTGCCCGCGATCGAGAGCCGCCCGGGCCCGTCGCCCTATCTCGCCAAGCTCGTCGCCGAGGGCAAACTCGGCTTCAAGAGCGGGGAGGGGTTTCGCCGCTGGACGCCCGAGCAGCAGGCGGCGTTGCGCGCTAAAGTCCTTCAGCATCTGAAAAAGGCGCGCGAAGACGACGCCTGAGGAGTTGCGCTGCGTCATTGCGAGGAGGGCGAAGCCGACGAAGCAATCCCGTACAGCAGACTCATGCGCCTGCTGGTCGAGATTGCTTCGCTTCGCTCGCAATGACGGGCTAAAATAAGCGCATTCGAGGGGAGGTCAGCATGACAGACTTCGCGTCCCGCCCGTCCCGCCGCACGCTGGTCAAGGTCGGCATGGCCGCCGTCGCGGCGCCCGCCCTCTTGCGCGTCATCCCCGCCAACGCGCAGTCGCGCGCGATCAAGATCGGGCTGGTCAGCCCGCGCACCGGTCCGCTCGCCGGCTTCGGCGAGGCCGATCCGTTCATCATCGCGCAGGTGAAGGGCGTGCTCGGCGACGGCGTGAGCATTGGCGGCAAGACCTATCCGGTGCAGATCATCCTCAAGGACAGCCAGTCGAGCGCGAGCCGCGCATCCGACGTCGCCTCAGAGCTGATCCTCGGCGACAAGGTCGATCTCATCCTCGCCTCAGCGACGCCCGATACGACCAACCCGGTCGCCGACCAGGCCGAGGTCAACGAGGTGCCGTGCATCACCACGAATTGCCCGTGGCAACCCTATTTCTTCGGCCGCCGTGGCGATCCGAAGAAAGGCTTCACCTGGACCTATCACTTTTTCTGGGGCCTCGAGGACGTGATCGCGGCCTTCCTCGCGCTGTGGGACGGCGCGCCGACCAACAAGGTAGTGGGCGGCCTCTTCCCCAATGACGCCGACGGCAATGCCTGGGGCGACGCCAAGCTCGGCCTGCCGCCGGCCCTCGCCAAGGCGGGCTACAAGCTGCACGACCCCGGCCGCTATCAGGTGATGAACAACGACTTCACGGCGCAGATCTCCGCCTTCAAGAGCGCGGGCGCCGAGATCGTCACCGGCAACATGATCCCGCCGGACTTCGCGACCTTCTGGTCGCAGGCCGCGCAGCAGGGTTTCCGGCCGAAGGTCGTCACCATCGGCAAGGCGCTGCTCTTCCCCTCGGTGATCGATTCGCTCGGGAGCCGCGGCAACGGGCTCACCAGCGAGATCTGGTGGACGCCGCATCATCCGTTCAAGTCCGGCCTCACCGGCCAGAGCGCGCAGCAGCTCACGGATGTCTACACCGGCACCACCCACCGGCCGTGGACGCAGCCGATCGGCTTCCAGCACGCC
>DASXCK010000387.1:0-2530 GCA_036491235.1 Xanthobacteraceae bacterium
GCAGCGCGAGGTCGAGATGAGTGGTCTCGCCGGCGGTTGCGACCGTGCTGCCGAGCAGCCGCTCGTTGACGTAAACGCTGAGCACCGCCTTCTCGCCGTCGGCGTCGGCCGCGACCATCACGTCGAGCATGAGGCGCGCGAACCGCGTGCCTGCCGGCAGGCGGCGCATGTCGATCGTCACCGGCAGCTCGGCGCGGCCATACATCTCGGCCTGGACGGGCGCGATGCCGAGCTGGTCGAAGGTGATGCGATCGGTCGGCAACGCGGCCGGCACGGCCTCACCCACCGAGGCGTTGGCGACGCCGCGCGTGGCGGCGATGGCGGGCCCGCCGAGGACCTCTCCAACCTGGACCGCATTCTGGCTCGACACCAAGAGGGCGGGCACGCCCTCGACGCGGATGGCACCGATCCGGCCGAACACCTGCGGCTCGCCGGCCACGCGCGCAAAGGCCGCATCGATGAGCCCGGTGGTGTCGTCGAAGCCGCCGACCATCACGATGCCGCGCATCCAGCGTCCGGCCTCATCGCGCCGGGCGAGTTGCGGCAGTGCCTCCTGCCCGCGGTAGTAGGTCACGCGCCGACCTGAGCTGATGAGCGAGCGGCCGATCGCCAGCGCGGTCGCGAAATCCGACGGCGTCAGCGACCGCGCCGGCAGAACCACCGCCATGTCGGTCGGCATGAGCGCCGCCGTAGTCGCGACATCGAGCGGCTGCTCGGCGCCGATACCGATCTCGATGCCGGTTTCCGGCCGGATCGTCAGGCTGTCTCCCACATAGCGCACGTCGATGCAGCGATCGGGCGTGACAGCGCCCGAATAAACGAAGGACAGCTTGATGAAGCCGTCCTTGGCGGCGGCGTTCGACAGCGGCACGCGCACGCTGCGGTGGCCACCCTTACCGTCGAGCGCGATCGCGGTCACGGCACGGTCATTGACCAGGACCTGCAGGTTGCGGCGCGCCTCGAAGGCGCTCATGTCGTCGATGACGAGCATGAGCGCGCGCGGGCGCACGTCGGCATTCTGCGGCACCGGCACGAACACCTCGCGGCGGCCACCAAGATTGGCAAATCGGAAGCCGTTGACGAAGCCGATGTCGGCGAGCGTGACGACGGCGAACAGGCCGTTCGGCTGCACCGGCGCCGCCACCGAAGGCACCTGCGGCGGCAGCGGTGTCACGGTCGGCGCAGCGTGCGCGACAAGCGGCGAGGGGCTCTGCGCCGGAGCGGCATGACGGGGCGCGGCGAGCAGCGGAGCGCCGAGCGACGACGTAGCCGCGAGCGACGCGACGAGCACGCGATACACAGGATTGCGCATGATTACATTCCGCTCGCTGCCGCGAGGTCGAGCTCGCGCCGGGCGGCGGCGTGGAGACGCTGGAGCTGCTGCTTGAGCACTGTCACCTCATCCGATTTGAGTCCGCGGCCGGCGAAATGCGCCGGCAGGAGGACGTTCTCGACTTCGCGCGCGGCGTTGCCGGTGGCCGCGAAGCCGACCGCCTTGCCGATGCCGGCGATGCTGTGGATGCGCCGATAGGTTTCGCCCAGCGCGTCGACGACCATGGCGTCGTCGCCCGTCAGATGGGGCAGCGCGCCAAAGGTGTCCTTGATCTTGCTCTCGAGCGTCGAGGCGAAGCGGTGCCGCACCTTGGCGAGCCGCTCCGTAAAAACATCCGCAGACATGACTCTGTCTTCCCCCTAGAAACCCGACAGGAGCATCGCACCGCTCAAGTTAAAAAAATCGTAGTAATCGGTATAGTAATCCCAGAAATCGCTGATCCATCCATTGAATTTGAAACGTCGTAAATGCGTATATCGTGGTTAATACCTAGGCTTGTTGCTTGTGGTTCTACCTAGGTAATTCTACTCACGGGCGACGGCTTGGCTCGACCCGCCGCAACCGGGCCGCGGCAGGACCGCGTTGTGTCGCGCACGCGTCGACATTGCTGATATCGCGGCAAACCCGGTGGCCACTTCGCCAGGACATGCGCTAGTTTCCCGCCTCCCGAACCGAGACGGAGAGTGGAATGCCCAGGAAGCCCGCAAGGAAGCCCGCGAAGAAGGCTGCCAAGAAGACGCCGAGGAAGAACGCCGCGAACCAGGCCAAGAAACCGACCAGGCGGCCGATCAAGGCCGTCGCCAAGAAGCCCGCCCGCACGGCGAGCGCGCCGCGGCGCTCAGGCGGCTCGGACCTGAGCTGGAATTTCAAGCTGATTGCGCACGACACGCTCGCGGGCTTCGGCGGCATGGGCGAAGGCATGGCGGTCCAGGTCGCGAAAGACGGCCGCCGCATCCTCTGGCTCGCGCATGAGAGCGCGCCGAAGAACTTCACCGCCGTCGACGTCTCGGACCCGCGGAAGCCGAAGGTGGTCGTACAGACCGACCTGCCGCAGAGCCACATGCGCTCGAACTCGCTCGAGATCACCGGCGACATCATGGCGGTCGCCTACCAGACGCAGAAGACCGGGCAGGTGCCGGCCGGCTTCGAGCTGTTCGACGTCTCCAATCCGAACCAACCGAAGTCGATCAGCTTCAC
>DASXCK010000388.1:0-50001 GCA_036491235.1 Xanthobacteraceae bacterium
CGACTCCGGCCAGGTGGTGTCCGGCTCGTTCATGGACTACGCGATGCCGCGCGCGCACGATTTTTGCGGCTTCACGCTCGGCGAGAACGAGGTGCCGACCAAGCTCAACCCGCTCGGCGTCAAGGGCGCGGGCGAGTCGGGGACCGTCGGGGCGCTGGCCTCGCTGATGAACGCGGTCAACAACGTGATGGCGGCGATCGGCGCCGAATACGTGCAGATGCCGGCGACGCCCGAGAAGGTATGGCGCGCGATCCGGAAGACGAAGAGCGGGAAAGCGTGAAGATGCGTGGGTCGCAGGTCGCAGGATAGGTTGAGCGCAGCGAAACCCATCATCTTGACGGCCGACGCATAGGTGATGGGTTTCGCGTCCGCTCAACCCATCCTACGCATCCGCTTCAATTATACGACAAGAACCGCATGTCCTCGAAGCGGAAGACGTTCTTCTCGTCGCACATCTCGTTGGTGGCGGAGACCACCGGAACGACCGTGATCGTCGTCTCCTTGGCAGAGGCCGCGATCTTCTTCAGCGCATCGGTGACGGTGACCCGCTTGGTCGCCGGCGTGAGCGGGTGCGGCGGGCGGAAGTCATAGGTGTCACGATTGTGCTCGTTGATATCGCAATGGCCGGGATCGCCGAGGCAGCCGCCATGGCCGAAGATATAGAACGAGCCGGCGTAGCCATAGGCCAGCGTAAGCGGCGTGTTCTGATCCGCCGTGGCGTTGTTGAGGAACACCCTGCCCTCGTACGACGCCTCGCCATGGTAGATGCCGCTGATCTCGAGGTCGGCGCGCACGAAGCGATGCTCCGGCGAGGCAAAACCGATCGGGACCGGTTTCGACGTGTATGTCCTGGCCGGGACGGTTGGGCGCCGGGGGGCGCCGACCGCCACGCGGGCCGGCGCCTTGGTGGCGCGCTTGGCGCCAGCCTTGGCGGGACGCCGCGGGTTGACCGCTTTCGCCATCATCCACCTCCGATCGGCACCACCGTCTGAGCGGCGGCGTAGTCATAGCCGAGATCGTTGACATTGAGGACGTCGCGAACGCGGAAATTGAACGGCGCGAGCACGACCTCCATCAGGTCAGACGTAATATTGCCGTTGCCGTTCTGCACCTGCCAGAGCCACCATATTCGGTCGATCATGGTGTGGTGCGACCAGAAGATCGGGTCGTAGGCGGCGGTTCCAACCACACCCATATCGCCCGAGACCCAGCCATGAATCCGATCGTGCACGTCCTCGAGGGCGCCGGCGAAGTCGGAATAGTCGGTTCTCGATAAAGCGCCGTCGACGTCCGCCTGCGACGGCAGCCCATCGGTGGGGCCGGGATGGCGAACCGTGTCGTGCGGCCGGACGCCCTGGACGTCGGTAATGTGGAAGCTGGCCAGCGGATTGCGCCCGCCGTTGGCGGTCCGGTCGGCGAAGACCTTGGGGATTCCGTCCTGCCGCGGCGGCCGCAGCGTCCAATCCCACCACGGCAGCGTGACGCTCCCGACCTGGCTGCGCGCCGCCATCTCGACATTATACAGATAAGCGCGGTGCCACGGGAGGAAGAGCTCCATCCGCTGCGCGGAGCGCGCGTTCTGCTGATGGTGCCAGCAATACCAGCTCGGCGCGCCATGCAGCCCGGCGAGGAACGCGTAGCCGCGGTTGTCGCGGATCTGCATCATCTGCGCATAGGCGCGGCGCAGGTCCGTGACCTGCGCGTCGTCGAGGTTATGGACGCCGAGACGATTGCGGATGCCGTTCGCCATGATCGCTCCCCACGCCGGTCTTTGCCGATGGGCGCAACACCGCCTGCTACGATCTATGATTGTAGTCTTTGCGCGCCGCGAAGGCAATCGGGTCGCGTCGGCCACGTGCCTCACGACTGCCGCACCTTGCGCGCATAGGGCGGGCGAGCATGCTATAATGAATCAAACGAGGATTTCCGATGCCCCGCCACTCCAGCTACATCCCGCATGGCGTCATTCCGGCCGTGCTGTTGCCGTTCCACGACGAGCTCTCGATCGACGAGAAGAGTTTTCGCCGCCACCTGCGCGACGTCGCGGCCGTGAAGGGGCTTTCGGCGATCACGATCAACGCGCATTCGACCGAGGTCGCGTCATGCACGTTCGATGAACAGCGCCGCGTGCTCGCGATCGCGCAGGACGAGATCGGCGACAAGCTGCCTATCGTCAACGGCGTGTGGGCGGACGGCAGCATCGAGGCGGCGCGCATCGCCCGTGCCGCGAGCGAGGGCGGCGCCTCCGCACTTCTCGTCTTCCCGCCGGCGCCGTTCACACTCGGCCAGTCGCCCGAGATGGCGCTCGCGCATTTCAAGCGCATCGCCGACGCGAGCGACCTGCCGATCATCGTCTTCCAGTATCCGCTGGCGACCGGCCAGGGCTATCCGCGCGAGACGCTACTCAAGATGTGCGAGCAGGTGCCGACGATCCGCGCCATCAAGGACTGGGCCGGCAACGTGCCGCAGCACGAGATGCATATCCGCACGCTGCAAAACCTGCCGCGGCCCGTCAACGTCCTTACCACGCACTCGTCGTGGCTGTTCTCGTCGCTCGTGCTCGGCTGCAACGGCCTTTTGTCGGGCAGCGGCAGCGTGATCGCCGATTTGCAGTCGGAGCTTTTTCACGCCGTGCAGGCGAACGACCTCGCGACCGCGCGCGCGCTCAACGATCGCATCTATCCGCTCGCGAAGGTCTTCTATTCCGAGCCGTGGGCCGACATGCACAACCGCATGAAGGAGGCGCTGGTGCTCCTCGGGCGCCTGCCCCGCGCCGTCGTGCGGCCGCCGCTGGTCAAGCTCGGCCGCGCGGAGATCGAGCGCGTCCGGGCCGCGCTCGCCGAGGCCGGCCTGCTCGACGCAAAAGCCGGCCGCGACGCCGCTTGATCTGCCTCATCGCCTGCGGAAGAGGCGGGCGTACGGCCGGTGCCGGACCACATAAGCACGCCGGTACACATTGGTGCCTTCACGCGCAAAGCCGTAACGCGGCTCGATGAAGCGCGCATCCGGCACGCGATGCACGTAGGGAAACGGCCGCCCGTAGGCGTCGATCACCGCATAGCCGCCGTCTGCCCAGGTCGGCACGTTGATCTCATGATAGGCGTAGATGCCGGGTCCCTCGATCACCGGGCCCTGGTCGGCGACGTAGACCGGCCCGCGCGGATCGGACGGATCGAGATAGGCAATCGGGGGCGGACCATACGGCGGGATGCCGTAGAAGACGTCCCAGTGGTGGCCGTAGTAACCCGCGGCAGCGGGGGTGGCGGCAAGCGTTAACGCGGCAACGAGCGCAGCCGCAAGACGCACAACGCGCATGGGTAACTCCCGAACATTTCGCCTCCCCGAGGTGCCGCGCCGCAAGCCTGCCACGGTTCCTGCGGTGCGCCAATGACATCCGTCCGACAAGGTTACGGCGTGTGGGGCGGGGCCGGATGCGGCAGCGGGCGCGCGGGCGGCGCATGCCGCGGGTGCGCGAGGCGCGGGCCGACGATCACGGGCGGGCCGAGCGGTGCCTCCACCGTGGCGGGCGTCGGCTGGGATTCGCTGTGCCATTCGCGGAAGAACGGCTGCGCGACGCTCGGCCGCCGCTTCGGCGGCACGATCTCGAGCCGGCCATAGGGCGGCTTGCGGCCGGTGTGCGGATAGTAGGGAGCGGCATTCCCCTCGTCCGGGTAGGGCGCCCAGTACGGCATGATGACGGTCGGCGCGACCACGCCGGGGCGGTTGAGCCCCCACTCCCCTTCGATCACGGCGCCCGACACGTCGACGCCATACATCATTACGGGCACGCCGGCCCGGCCCGGCACGACGATCACGGGCTCGTTGTCGGCCAGGGCCGGCCGCGACGCCGCGACCGCGCCGAGGACAAGGCCGGCGACGACGGCGAGCTTGAGGTTGCGGTGCACGCGCATGGGCGCCTCCGACACCGGCGAGAAAAGGACCAGACAAGAAGCCGGACGTCATCTTAAGGCGCGGAACCCGCCGGCGGATGCAACGCGGCAGGGAAAATTGCGGAACAGCATTAATCGGGGTTTAGAACCGCGGGCGCCAGCCGGCGCCGCTTGTTCGGCCGCCGCTTGGCTGGTAGCTCTGCGGACGGGCCGGCTTAGCTCAGCTGGTAGAGCACGTGATTTGTAATCACGGGGTCAGGGGTTCGAATCCCTTAGCCGGCACCGAGGTTCGTCCATCTGTTCCGGACGCTGGTTCAACGGCCCCGGACAGGCTCCCGTTCACGGCAATACGCACACAACCTTTGCGGTTCCCATCGCCGGCCCTCAATCATTCATTAACCCGCCCCGATTGATATGTTGCGGGCCGCACATCGGGGGCTGCATTGATGCTGGCAAACCTTCTCCATGTCCTCGTCACAAAGGTGGTGGGCCTGACGGCGCGGTCGTTGCCGAGCGTGCTGATCATGGTCGTGCTCTGCACCGTGCTCGCCTGTTTCTCCAGGCAAGCCTGCAATCCCGGCAAGGTGTGGTGGCGAAACCGCGGTCTCCTGCTGGACATCGGCTATTACGTGACACTGAAGTGCCTCGCGCCGTATCTACGCATGGGCCTCATGATCGCAATCGCAATGTTGTGCATGACGTTCGTCAGCGCCCAGCAACTCGACGACTATTTCCGCAAGGGCGGCGGCCTTTTTGCATCGTATTCGTTCTGGTGGCAGGTGGCGTTCCATCTGCTGATTGCGGATTTCCTGCTCTATTGGTTGCACCGGCTCTTCCACGGTGCGCGGCTCTGGCGCTATCACGCGATCCATCATTCGGCCGAAGACGTCGATTGGACGACCGCCTACAGATTCCATCCACTGAACAGCTGCTTCGGGCCCTATCTCGTTGATGCCTTGATGCTCTATCTCGGTATCGCACCTTCGGTGCTCCTCGCCCTCGTGCCGTTCCAGACCATCGCGGCACTGTTCGTGCACACCAACCTCAACTGGACGTTCGGGCCGCTCAAATACCTGGTGGCGACACCCGTATTCCACCGTTGGCATCACACGATGCGGGACGAAGGCGGCAACAGCAATTTCGCTCCGACGTTTCCCCTGTGGGACCTGCTATTCGGCACCTTCTACATGCCGCCCAAGAAGCTGCCTGTGCATTACGGGGTGGATGACCCGACCTTTCCGTCCGGCTTCTTCGAGCAATTGGCTTTCCCATTCAGGCGCCGAGTGCCGGTTCTCGGTGCGGGGCCGTCCGCAATCGAATCTGCTGCCCCACGATCGCAATGATGAACTTGGGAAGGGGTCGCGTCGGAGCATGCCGTCGAGACGATAGATCCCGTTGTCCGTCGCTCCCAAAGACGGGCAAGACACGCGGCGTATTCCTCGAACCGACCTCTGCCCATTCCTTCGCTCTCGCGGTGCGGCAGTGATCGCCCCACGTCCGAGCCGCCAATCATCTTCGATTTCGTTGCGGGATCAGGTTAACAACCCTCTGCGACGCAAATCGCCAACAAACGTCGAGCCGAGAGCGCCTTAGTTGGAGCGTTCATGCCCATCTCCTTCGTTGGATCGAGGCGGCTAGAATCCGCTGACTAATACCTTTTACCTCTAATGTTCGCCGAGGCGGCGCGGAAAAGAAACAACATCAATTACTCCGAGCGCGCCAACCGCCGATAAATCATGGACCGCTGCCGCGGGCCGCTCAGCCCCTACCATCTTCTTTGCGGCTCTGGACGTGCGCGAAGCCGAACCTGCCCTTGATGCAGAGGTTGCCGTGGCCGACCGAGTGATCGTGGGGCGAGGTCACCTTGACGATCTTGTTGTCCTGGACGTGCAGGTTCAAATTGCAGCCGACACCACAGTAGGTGCACACCGTGGTGGTCTCGGTCTGCTGCGACTCGTCCCAGGTGCCTGCGGCGCGCATGTCGTACTCGGACTTGAACGACAGCGCCCCGGTCGGGCATACCTCGACGCAGTTGCCGCAGAAGACGCAGGCGGAGTCCGGCAACTCCGCGGCGTACTCGGTCGATATCTGGGAGTCGAACCCGCGCCCCGCGATCTGGATCGCGAAGGAGTTCTGCCACTGCGTCCCGCAAGCGTCCACGCACTTGTAGCAGAGGATGCACTTGCTGTACTCGCGCACATAGAGGTCGTTGTCGATCTTGTCCGGCTGGCTCATCGTGGCCGCGACGCTGCCGTTCCCGGCGTGATGCTCGCCCGGCTCGTGGACGTCGCGCCTGAGGCTCTCGCCGGCTCTTTCGCCGTAACGGTCCGGGTCGGCATCGTAGCGCGCCATCCACTCGGGGATCCGCGGCGTGGTGGACAGGTCGACCGAGGAACCGAGCAGCTCCAGCACGAGGCGACGGCTGTGCCGCACCCGCTCGGTGTCGGTCATGACCACCATGTCGGGCTGGACCTTGCGCGAGCAGGAGGGCACGAGGACGCGCGAGCCTTTGAGCTCGACCATGCAGACCCGGCAGGCATTCTTCGGCGTGAGGGTGTCGCCGTAGCAGAGCGTCGGCGTGTCCTTCCCTGCCGCGTTGCAGGCGGTCAGGATGGTGCTCCCCTCCGGGACGCTCACCGCCTCGCCGTCGATGGTGATCGTGACCTGCCGGACGGGCATGACCTCGGCAACCGGGTAAGGCGCGTTCATCGGCTCTCCTGCAGAACGCCGAGGCGGTCGATGGCCGACTCGACGGCATTCCAGGCGGCCTGGCCGAGGCCGCAGATCGAGGAATCCTTCATCACCAGGCCGACATCGCGCAGCAGGCCGACATCGCGTCCCTTGGCCGCGGCATCGTGGCGGTTAAGAGCGATGCGCAGCAGCGCCTCCTCCTGGCGCACCGTGCCGACCCGGCAGGGGACGCACTGGCCGCAGGACTCGTCGCGGAAGAAGCGCGCGATGCGCAGCAGAATGCCGGGCAGATCGACCGTGTCGTCGAACGCCAACACCACGCCCGAGCCCAGGGTGGTGTTGTTGGCGCGGGCGCCCTCGAAGGTGAGCGGGATGTCGAGCTCGTCAGGGCGCACGAACCCGCCTGCCGCGCCGCCGAGCAGCACCGCCTGCAGGGTCCGGCCCTGCGGCACCCCGCCGGCGAGCGCGAGAACCTCGCCCAGGGTCGCGCCGAACGGCACCTCGTAGACGCCGGGGCGCACGAGGTTGCCCGAAACACAGAACAGCTTGGGTCCGGTGGAGCCCTCGGTCCCGATCTTGGCGTACCCTGCGCCGCCCATCTGCATGATCAGCGGCACGTTGCATATGGTCTCGACGTTGTTGACCACCGTCGGCTTGCCGAAGAGTCCGGCCTCGAACGGGAATGGCGGCTTGGAGCGCGGTTCGCCGCGATAGCCCTCGATCGAGTTGAAGATCGCGGTCTCCTCGCCGCAGATGTAGGCGCTGGCGCCGCGCCGGATCTCCAGCTCGAAGCTCCACCCAGTGTCCAGGATGTTCGCACCCAGGAACCCACGTTCGCGGGCCTTTTCGATGGCGTTGTGCAGCATCCGGTGGGCACGTGGATACTCGCCGCGCAGGTAGATGTAGCCCCGCGCGGCGCCGAAGGCGTAACCCGCGATGGTCATCGACTCGATCAACGCGAACGGGTCGCCCTCGAGGATGGCGCGATCCTTGAATGTGCCGGGCTCGCTCTCGTCGGCGTTGCAGATGAGGTAGCGCGGCGTCGCAGGCTGCTTGGCGGTGCTCTCCCACTTGACGCCGGCGGGGAACGCCGCCCCGCCGCGACCCATCAGCCGGGAGTCCTTGACCTCGCTGATGACCTTCCCGGGCCCCATCTCGAACGCCCGCCGCAGTCCGGCGTAGCCGTCGGTCGCGAGGTAGTCGTCGATGCTTTCCGGGTCGACCCGGCCGACGCGCTTGAGCAGCATCAGGCCCTCTTGGCCGGCCTGCGGCACTGCCATGATCGGTGGCGCCTCGGCGGCGAGTGTCGCGGGTCCGTCATTCAGCGCGAGCACGACCTCATCGACGGTGGCGGGCCCGATCAGGTGCTCATGCGGCGGGTCGCCCGCCTCCACCGCCATCGCGGCAGGGGCGCGTTCGCACACGCCGAGGCACGGACTGTGCTTCCAGCCGTTCGTGGCGCCGGCCGGCCCCAGCCGCTTCTCGAGGCCGGCGCAGACCTCCTTGGATCCGCGCGCCATGCAGGCAATGTCGGTGCAGACATGCACGATGCGCTTCGGCCGCGGGAAGGTGGAGAACAGCCCATAGAACGTCGCGACGCTGTAGACGTCGGCTGCCGCCACGCTGAGCCGTCTGCCGATGTAGTTCAGCGCGCCGGGACTGATCCAGCCGACGCGATCGTTCACGGCGTGCAGCGCCTCCATGACGAGGTGCCGCCGGGCTCGCGCCGCCTGGCCGGTGTGCGCGCGCCGGTAGTCCTGCGCATCGCGTTCGCCGCCATGCCAGCCACCTTCGCCAGCGCCGAGCAGCCGATCAACCGCGTCCCGTTCCTCTGCGAACGGCTCGGCGTTGGAGAACTTCAGGTCCACAGCTGATCCTTACCTATTTCGCGGTCGCGAGCTCGTTGTCCTGGCGCTCGTGACCGATGGTTTCGGCAACGGCGCCCTCGCGGGTCGGATCCTCGTTGGTCTTCTCCACCTTGACCGCCGTCGCCTTGAACTCCGCCGTTCCGGAGATCGGGTCGTTCGCCTCGATGGTGAGCGCGTTGACGTCGATTTCGTCGGGGAAATTGCAGGCCATGAAGACCAGCCCCGGACGCAGTCCCGGATCCTGACGTGCAGGTGCCAGTACGGATCCGCGGCGCGAGGTCACCCGGACCATCTCGCCGTCATTGATGTCGAGCCGAGCGAGATCCTCCGGCGAGATGTCGACGGTGCCGCCGAAACGGATCGGCGAGTTGAAGCCCCCGGACTGCACGCCGGTATTGTAGTCGCTCAGCCGGCGGCCGGTCGTCAGGCGCAGCGGGAACTCGTCGTCGAGCTTGTCCACCGGCAGGCTGTGCTCGACGATGCCGAACGGCGCCGGCCGCCCGCGCTTCTCGGGATCCTTCTCCCAGAGCCGGCCGTGCAGGAACGTCGTCTCCGGGCCGTTCTCGTCGGGGAACGGCCACTGCAAGCCGCCGCGTTCCGCGAGCAGCCGGTAGGTCATTCCGCGGTGAGCCGGCGATACCGCGCGCAGGTCGTCCCAGACCTGCTCTGCGGTCTGTATCGGCCAGTGATAGCCCATGCGCTCCGCCACCAGGCGCATGATCTCGATGTCGTCCTTCGCACTTCCAGGCGGCTCCAGTGCCTTCCGCACGCGCTGAATTCGGCGCTCGCTGTTGGTGAAGGTGCCGTCGCTCTCGCACCACGCCGCGGCGGAGGGGAGCACCACGTCGGCGAGCGAGGCAGTCTTGGTGAGGAAGATGTCCTGCACGACCAAGTGGTCCAGGTTTTGGAACCGCTTGCTCACCGCCGAGGAGTCGGCGTCGGACTGCAGCGGGTTCTCACCGATGATGTAGAGATTGGTGAGATGCCCCTCGTCCATCGCCTCCATCATCTGCGAGAGCGTCATGCCGTACTTCGGCGGCATCGTGACGTTCCACATGCGCTCGAACTTCGCCCGATGCTCGGGATTGCCGACGTCCTGGAAGCCCGGCAGGTTCTTCGGGATCGCGCCCATGTCGCCGCCGCCCTGGACGTTATTCTGGCCGCGTAACGGAACGAGACCTGCGCCCCACCGTCCGACTTGGCCGGTGAGCAGCGCGAGATTGCACAGCGAGCGCACGTTGTCGGTGCCGTTGTGGTGCTCCGTGATGCCGAGCGTCCAGCACAGCTGCGCGCGCTCCGCCTTGCCGTAGTCGTGCGCGAGCGCACGGATCAGCTCTGCGGGCACCCCCGCCTCACGGGAGGTGGCCTCCAGGGTCCACGGCTCGCATTTGGCGACGTATTCTTCAAACCCGGTGGTGGCGTTCGCCACGAATTCCTTGTTCACCAACCCGGCGTGGATGATCTCGCGACCGACGCCGTAGGCCAAGGCGACGTCGGTGCCGACGTCCAGACCAAGCCAGGTGTCCGCCCACTCCGCCGTCTTGGCGCGGCGCGGGTCTACCGAGTAGACCTTCGCCCCCTTGTGGATCGCCTTCAGGGCGTGATGGAAAAAAATCGGGTGTGCTTCCCGGGCATTGGAGCCCCAGAAGACAATCAGATCCGCGTCTTCGATCTCGCGGTAAGAAGAGGTACCACCGCCCGCTCCGAATACCGTCACCAGACCGGCGACGCTAGGAGCGTGTCAAGTTCGATTACAAGAGTCGATGTTGTTGGTGCCTATCACCGTCCGCGCAAACTTCTGCGCGATGAAATTCATCTCATTGGTCGCACGAGAGCAGGAGAACATGCCGAACGCGTCGGGGCCGTGAAGCTCGCGGTTGCGGCGGAAGCCCTCGGCCGCGCGATCGAGGGCCTCATCCCAAGAGGCAGGCCGCAGTATACCGTTGTCGCGGACGAGGGGCTCGGTCAGCCGAGTGTAGTCCTGCTTCCCTTGTCTGCCCATAACGGCCTCCAATGCGTTGCTCGAAGCATATAGTGCTTCGCTTGAGGTATTTCATATCACGGGCTGCATGGATCGTGACATATGAAGGCTTATGCATATGCGGTGACTGCTGCCCGTCACACTGCGCGCGAAATGTCGCACGCTACGGTGCCTGCAAACCAGGTTACTCGGGCTCACCGATTTTCGAAGCCGAAGGACCACCACTTACCCAAGCGGCTCCGAGCCGTCTCACAAATTTAGGCTTCAATAACCACCTTCGGCGCGCCCTCTCGGACTTCTCCGATGATTCGTGCCGCCGGATAGCCGTCGGAAATGATCGTTTGCAGCAACTTGTCGGCTTCTTGGGCGACACAAGACACCAAGAGGCCTCCCGACGTTTGCGGATCGCAATACAATAGTCGTTGCCACTCCGATGTGCCGTGCGGAAGGGCAATCGAGCTCTCGAAGCTGTGCCAGTTTCGATTTGACGCGCCTGTGACAAAGCCTCGTTGGGCGAGATCCGATGCCTCGTTCAACCAAGGCAGTTGATCGGCTTTTATCGTGATGGTTCTGCCGGACCCGCGCGCCATCTCGAGCCCGTGCCCGAGCAGACCGAAACCAGTCACATCGGTCATCGCATGCACATTGGCATTTTGCGCAAGCTTTGCCCCGACTTTATTGAGTAGCGTCGTCGTGTTGATGAATTCCGCGTAGGCATAAGGACCCAAGGCATCTTTCTTAAAGGCCGCAGAATATATTCCGACGCCGAGCGCTTTGGTCAGAATCAATTTGTCGCCAACTTTCGCGTCGGCGTTACGTCGAATATTGGCCTTAGGCGCGAGACCGATGACCGCCAAGCCATACACGGGCTCGGGGCAATCGATCGAATGACCCCCCGCAATCGGAATCCCCGCCGTGTCGCAGATCGCGGCACCTCCCTCGAGGATTTTTCTCACCATGGCCGGCGGCATCTTATCAACCGGCATTCCCAATATCGCGAGCGCCAAAATCGGCGCCCCACCCATCGCATACACGTCCGAAATTGCGTTGGTCGCCGCGATACGGCCGAAGTCGTACGGATCGTCCACCATGGGCATAAAGAAGTCCGTGGTGGCAATGACGCAGGTGCCATTGTCGAGCTCCCATACGGCAGCATCGTCACCCGTCTCGATACCTACCAATAGCTGTTTGTACGGCTTCATCGCGGCCTGATCGGAAAGAAGCTGTTGCAGGACCGAAGGTGCCAGCTTGCAGCCACAGCCACCGCCGTGGCTGAGATGACTCAATCGAATTGGCTGCTGAATATTCATTCCGCTGGCTCCGACCTCAGACCTCTGGAACGCAAAGGCGCGATCTTGTTCGAACAGCTTGATCCGCCGCGCCGGCTCGCGATGAAACGCCGTTTCCGCCGCCCGAGGCCCGATCGGCGGCAATTTTGAGAGCGTCGAGGCGCGTCGGCGCAGGTGTCATCGCGCACCCTTGGAAGATGGCGGACTGGAAGATGGCGGAAGAGAATGGGAGTCGAACCCACCAAGGACCGGCTCGCGGCCCCTCCCGGATTTGAAGTCCGGACGCCCCACCGGGGACGCTTCTCTTCCAGAATTTTCACCGGTCTCGTCCGGCACGATGCGCCGATACAGATCCAGTCGGTGCTTGTTGAGGCTACGGAAGTCCCCTCTTCGCACCGTAACGCCATGCCGGTCGAAGAACTCGAGGATCTGGATTGCGACCTTGCGGCCGTTGTCGAGCCGATCGCGGAAACGAATGACAGTGATCATGTTATCGGGGCTTGTGGCGACGATATCCTTCATGACATCGACCAGCTCCGCCATGACTTCACGCTCGAAGAAGTGATCCTGCGCAATCTCGTCGACCTTGCCCATGCGGCCGAGTGATTTCAGCAGGCGCCGCACCTCGTCATCGGGAGCGTCGAGTACCTTGGCGATGTCACGCACGCGCGGCGGGCGAAAACGCTCGCGGCCGGTGATCAACCGGTGAATGTCTTCCCACAGATTCTCGTCATACGGCGTCAGACGGACAACGTGCGAGCGAAGCCGAATCCACGCCCCGTCAAGCGCGATCTCTCCTTGTCGCGCGAGGCCTTGCAAAAACGAAGAAAATATCGATGCCGGCAGCCGTGGCTCGAGGTGCAAGCGCAGCCGTTCAAGCCCGACGCCCGGCAGGTCAGGATTTTCCAAATGGAATTTATCGAGCGTCGCAAGCGTAACCCGCTTCAAATTGGCCCAAACCGTGGGCGAAAGCGCGAAAGTCCGGTTCTGAACCGGCAATGGAACGACGCCGACCTTACCGGCCAACGCCTCCACCTCCTTTGCCAGGATCGCCCGATCGCGGGCAAATCCTGAAAGATCGATGTAGAACGGCGCGCGCTCCACCAACGCCGTCAGCGATTTCTCCGGCTCCGGGATTCCATAAGCCTCGAGTTGTGCGATCCTTTCCGGCGTGCGGCGCTTGCGCGCCGGTGCCCGCACATCCAGGAAGCGGCCGCCGCCGATGGTGCGCTGCGCCGAGGTATCGCGCAGCACGAAGCGGTGCCCGATCGCCGCCGCGATCGGACGATCGAGCACCAGCTGGACGCGACCTTCCTGACCGGGAGCAAGCGGCTCGTCGCCGAGGAAAACGATACGCGCACCGACTTCAGCCGCGCCGTGATGCAGACGCACGGGCATCCATTGCGTGATCGGCTTCGGCTCGCCGGGCAAGATGCGCAAAGTGGCGTCGATCCGCTCGGTCGGGCCATGCAGTTCGGGCGAAAGAACGACATCGCCCCGCGAGATCGCCTCCTTGCTGATCTTGTCGCCGGCAAGATTGAGCGCGCAGCGATCGCCGGCGACCCCGGTCTCGGTCAATCGGTTCTGTGCATGGATCGAACGGACACGCGCCGGCAGTCCCGAAGGGCTGACAATCACATGACTGTCGACCGAGATGCTTCCCGACAAGACGGTGCCGGTGACGATCGTTCCCGCACCGGCGAGCGTAAAGCAGCGATCGACCGCGAGCTGGAATCCGCCGCCGCGCGACCGCGCAACATGATGCCTGGCGGCCTCCATCAAATACGCGCGCAGATCGGCGATACCCTCGCCCGTAACGGACGACACCGGCATGATCGGAATATCGGCGAGCGAAGTCGGGGCCAGCAACGCGCGGACTTCGTTCGTCACTTTCTCGCGTTGTGGCTCGTCGGCAATATCCGACTTTGTCAGCGCCACGACGCCATTGGAAATTCCCAGCAGATCGAGGACCGCGGCATGTTCGCGCGTCTGCGGCATCACGCCGTCGTCCGCGGCGACGACAAGCAATACGAAGTCGATGCCCGTCGCGCCCGCGAGCATGTTGTGAATGAAGCGCTCGTGCCCCGGCACGTCGACAAAGCCGAGCGTGCTGCCTTCGGGGCCATCGAGATAGGCAAAGCCGAGATCGATCGAAATCCCGCGCGCTTTTTCTTCCTTCAAGCGATCGGTGTCGACGCCGGTGAGCTTTTGAACCAGCGACGTTTTTCCGTGATCGATATGACCGGCGCTGCCGATGATCATGACGCGATCCCCGGCAATGGCGCGTGTGCAGCCGAATAATCGCGGCGCTCCGCCGCATCGTCATCTTCCGCCATCCTCTCGACGACGGCTTGCTGTTTCCGGCTAAGGCCGCGCATCGGCCCCACCCGTAAGATCGAGATGCTTCAAATTGCCGATGAAATCGTCTTCCTGCTCCAGACAACGCAGATCGAGAACTAGCGCGCCGTCATCAATACGGCCGACCACCGGCACCGGCAGGCGGCGCAACGCCGTCGCGATGTGCTCCAGCATCCGGCCAGCACCCTTCTTCTTCACGGGCTTGAGGGAAATGCCCGCGCTTTCGAGCGTCTCGGTCGGGAGCGAGCCTGAGCCGATCTGGCTCGCGCAGCGCACCACTCCAACCGTGATCTCGTTCGGTATTTTCCCGACAACATGCGGAAGCAGTTTCGCGGCCAGTTCTTCGATTTCCTTCCGAGGCCGCGCGAGCAACCGCAATGTCGGCAACCGATCTGCCAGGCGATCGGGGTCGCGATAGAGCTTCAGCGTCTCTTCAAGCGCCGCAATCCTGATCTTGTCGACTCGCAGCGCCCGCTTCATCGGATTGCGATTGATCCGCGCGATCAGATCCTTGCGCCCGACGATGAACCCGGCTTGCGGGCCGCCCAAAAGCTTGTCGCCGGAAAAAGTGACGATATCGGCGCCATCCTTCAGCGTCTCGGCAACCGTCGGCTCGTGTGGCAAGCCCCAGCGGGCGAGATCCACCAGCATGCCTGAGCCGAGATCATGCACGAACGGTACGTTCTTGGCCTTGCCGAGCTCCGCGAGATCGCGCGCCGCGACCTCCGCGACGAAACCGCGAATCCTGTAATTCGAGGTATGAACCTTCAACACAAGCCCGGCCTTCGGGCCGAGCGCGGCGATATAGTCTTTTCTATGCGTGCGGTTGGTCGTGCCTATTTCATGCAGTTTGGTACCGGCGCGATTCATGATGTCCGGCATGCGAAACGCGCCGCCGATCTCGATCAATTCACCGCGCGAAATGATCGATTCTTTGCCGCGCGCGAGCGAGTTGAGGACGAGAAGCACGGCCGCCGCATTGTTGTTGACGACGGTGGCATCCTCGGCGCCCGTCAGCTCGATCAACAGGCCGCGCAGATGGTCATCCCGCTCGCCACGCTTGCCGGTCGCAAGATCGAACTCGAGGCTCGCATATTCACGCATCGCCATGGTCGCGGCAGCAATTGCGGATTCTGCAAGCAGTGCCCTGCCGAGATTGGTGTGCAGCACCGTACCCGTCAGATTGAAAATCGACTTCAGCCGGGGCTGTGCATCGACATCGAGCCGGGCGAGCGCCGCCTGCGCAAAATCGTCGTGACCGCGCGCGAGATCAGCATCATTGCCGCGCTTCCTGGCTTCGTTGATCGCCACGCGTACCGCCGAAACAACCGCCAGACGGCCAAAGCGCTCAACGGCGAGCCCTGCCGTCGGCGCTTTCATAACTGCATCTACCGACGGAAGCTTCCGGAGCTTTGCTGAAGGCACCACGCGTTGCACGGACCTGCCTCAATATCGGAGGAGGAAAGGATCGAACGCGCCGCGTCGCAATCCCAATCTGCGTACCGGCAGCGTTGGGGCAGGAAGCTGTGCGAAAGGCAGCTTGAAAATATCGCCGGTAACGCCGAGATCAGGCTGGACGTTGTCGACACGGTTCGCACGAAACATCACGGGCCACGCGTTTTACGGTTGGTAAGCGGCGCCGGTAGGCGGTGCCGCCTATGTTGTTAGCCGGCTATCTGCCGTGACCAGATCCTTGAGCCACTGTTAAGCCGTGATGCGCTTAGCGTTGATCGTGTAACGGAACGTATCGGGATCGAGGCAGTCGAGCCGCCCCGCCACGGTTTCCGCCTGTGGATACATCAAGAAGGCGACCTCGCCGTGCTTCGCGCCGGGCAGATTGACGTCGTGAGCGAAGTTGTAGGCGAGCCAGTTCGCTTCCCATGAACCGAACAGCGCCTTGCGCACCGCGACGACCTTGTCGCTGTTGATCGAGAGATTGCCCGGCGGTTCCTCGAGCACGACCTTGCGCACGTCGGCCGGGTCCATCGCGACCCAGCCGAAACCGGCAAGATGCACTTCTGCGCGGCAGTGCTGCGCCTCGGTGATCGTCGGACTATTCGCGCCCAGGCTCTTATAGCCGAAGGCCGACGGAGCGACGCGGATGCCATACACATCGCGTGCCGGAATGCCTTGCGCGCGCACGAGTCCGACGAACAGGGCGTTCAGATCGGCGCATTTGCCGCCGAGCGTGCCGGTCCGGAGCATCGCGGCGATATCACCCGTGCCGCAGCCGCGGACTTTGGCGTCGCGGTAGGTGTTGTCGATCACCCATTCGTAGATCGCACGGGTCTTATCGAGATCGCTGTTGGCGTTCGCGGCCTTGACGATCTTGTCGGAGGTTTCTTTTACGATGCCATCGGTCGGAATGAGTCTCGTCGCTGCAGTGTTGAGCTTGTAATCGGCGGTAGAGAGCTTCGCGGCAGTTCCCGGCTTCGAGAGGTCGGCGGCGCGATCGCGGGTCGAAATCCGGCTGGATATGTCGATCACCGGACTTTTCTGCGAGGCGTCCCATTCGATATGCACGAATTCCGCGCCATATGTCGGGTCGCGCACGAGTCTGGCTTTGCCGTTCGTCGTCCAGCTGGTGTTGAGCGACTTGAACCAGTCTGCCTCGTTCACCGACGGTATCGGCATCCACGCCTGTGCGGGCGCGTTTTCGTTAGCGACCTCGAGATGCGTGACAATTTCGTAGGTGTGCCAATCGCCGGGTTCGGCGGCGAAGACGGCTCGTGCATGGGCGGTGTGCGGCAGTGCTGCGGTGGCGGCAAAGGCCGCCGCACTTGCGAGAAATTCACGTCGATACAGAGACATAATCGGTCCTCCAACGAGTATTCGTCAATTGACCTTGGCTGTGCGCCGGCTGTTTTGCCTTCTTGGGTTTCGTTCCTCTGAAAGCGCCGCGAGCACACGGTCGATTGCCGGGCGATTCCAGTCGAGGTCGCCCTGAATGAAGAATCTCGGTGTTAGATTGCGGTCGAGCCCGAATGTTGTCGGCAGTGCGTCGGCACCCCAGGCTTTCGCGACGGCGCCGTCGCGATCGAGCGCGACGGAGAACGTGACGGGCAGGGCCGCGAAGAATCGCTTTAGCCGAATGTCTACTTCCGCGACATCAATGCCGATTATCGTAAATTGATCTTGCGGTAGCCGTTTTGAAAGCTGCTCCAGGGAGATGATCTCCTGGCGGCAGGGCTCGCACCAGGTCGCAAAGAAATGAACAAGCACGACGCGATCCGATCGATCCGAGAGCTTCTCGGCTTCGCCGTCAATCCGATCGAGCGAAAACAGCGGTTTCGAACCACCACTCCAAATTTGTAAGCCGGAATCCAGCAGTGCGTCGGCGCGAGCCGCGTTCAGCGACAGAGCAAAGCAAGCGACGGACATGAAACCAGCCGGCAGCAGCCCGCCGCCCGCGCCTCTAGCCGGCGACGACATGGAGACTCCGGTCCTGCTTGATACGTTGGGGATGGGTGAAAATCTCAAAGCCATCGCTGCGGGCGACGGCGATCAGGGTTAGACCGGCGCTTTCGGCGACGCGCACCGCCAACGCGGTCGGCGCTGAAATGGCCACGATGACGGGAACGCCGATCGCGGCGGCCTTCTGCACCATCTCGATCGATAGCCGGCTGCTGACGATACAGAAGCCATCATTGGATTTTTCACCGGCGCGGACGAGCGCGCCGGCGAGCTTGTCGAGCGCGTTATGGCGGCCGACGTCTTCACGCAACGCGACCACGCCTTTACCGGGGTGGAAAAACGCGGCGGCATGAACCGCGCGAGTCGAGTGATTGATGGTCTGCTTGACGTTCAGCGCATCGAGCGCCGTCATGATGTCTTTCGGCGCAAAGGCGATCTCGTCGCTCACGGTGGATGGCGTGCGCATGGCCTCGGTGAGCGACTCGATGCCGCAGAGACCGCAGCCGGTGGGGCCGGCGAGATAGCGACGGCGGTCGCGGAACGCGGTGGCATGCGGTTCGGTGAGCCGCATCTGCAACTCGACGCCGATGTCCTGCTCGATGATTTCAAGCCGCTCGATTTCGGCCGGGGACTTGATGATCCCCTCGGTCAGGCTGAAACCGTATGCGAAATCCTCGAGATCCTGCGGCGTCGCCATCATCACGGCGTAAGACGAGCCGTTATAGGTGAAAGCGATGGCGACCTCTTCCGGAATAGTACGTTCGCCACCGGTGAGCCCCTCGGCCCGCCACGCTTGGCGTTCGACACGACGAACCGGAGCGAGCACCATTACGCCGTCGCCTCCGCCGGGGCGATCTGACGACTCCTGCGGCGAAGGTCCGCATAATCGCCCTGCCACTTGGTCGGCCCGTTGGACGGCGAGATCTGCACCACAGTGTGCTGGTATGCGCGGCGACGTTTCAACACATGCCCGGCGGGCTCGGCACGGAAGTCGTGATAAAATGTCACCACGCCGTGAAATTCGGCGCGCGGCAGATACAATATGTCGGCGATGATCGGCTCGGCCTCACGGTCGATGTAACCGAACTCCTCCTGCAGAGCGTGGAGGATCGGCAAAAACGCACCCGGCATCTCCTGTTTTTCGGCGATGATGGTGCGCGCGATTTCGGCATTGCAAGGCGCGTGCGAGGCCACAACGTTCTTCCCGCTTCCGGCGGCTTAGTTATGCATCGTTGATATATGTTGCCGGAAGCTTCTTCGAAATATGATACCGGCTGTCGCCGCGTACACTCAATATGATATAATTTGCATAAGTGGGTTTAACCTGCCCACGCTTGATTTTTGACTGTCTGGAAGGCCGGCCACCCTGCCTGAGAAGTCGATGGACCTGGAACTCTTTGCGCTGCTCGACGGGATCAAGAGCAGCGGCAAGCCGACCGCGGCGACCCAGCGGGTGCGCATGCCCTGTTGCCAGGCCTGGGGCCTCATCAACACCTGGTCGGAGCGGTTGGGGCCCCTTCGCACAACTGTCATGGTCGATCGCGATAACCCGGGGTCAGGTCACCGGGGCCACGCCATTGCGGATGCCACGTTTGCAGCCGAGCCGTGTCATCACTCTGCTCATCATACCGGCGCTGATCGCCGGTGCGATGTTCGGGATGGACCACGCCTGTGCGGCGAACGCGTCGTTGGGACCGCCGATGTGGGGCGAAGACCACGATCCCGCGATGCGGCTCGAGACACGTCCTTCAGTCGAGCCAACGCGGGTTCCCGCACCGCCGTTGACGCCCGCACCCCTGCCCGCACCCGCGGCGCCGTCCACGCCCGGCGCACGGTCCGTCCCTGCAAGCCCGGCGGCGCATGGCAACCCGCTTTGGGCGGTGCCGCTGCGCCTGCTGCATAATACCCGCGAGCGGCCGCTCTTCTCGTCGTCGCGGCGTCCGCCGCCGCCCACGCCGGCCAAGCCGGCGGCCGTTGCGGTCGCGGCGCCCCCGCCACCACCGGCAAAACCGTCGCAGCCCGACCTCAAGCTCGTCGGAACCATCGTCGGCGATCGCGAAAGCATCGGCGTGTTCGTCGAGGACGGCACCGCCCAGCTACTTCGGCTGCGCACCGGCGAAGGACACCAGGGCTGGGTCCTGCGCGACGTCGAGCTTCGCCAGGTCACGCTGGTGAACGCCACCACCCGCGCGGTCCTTGCCCTGCCCGCCACCGGCAGCGATTTGCAGGCCGCGATACCGTCGCCCTACGCGCGCGGCACCCGCCGCGTGCATTATTGAGCGACGCTGCCGTTCGCATCTGAACAGCCGCTGCGGCATCGATCTTCCCGCCGGTACCTGCGAATACGTGCAAGCGTGCGCCCGCCATCCACAACGGCAGGCGCTTTCGTCGAACCGTCATGTTGCATTCCTAAGATCGTCCCCCGCGCCCGCCACCCGGCGGGTCCTGCTTTGCGATCGCACGAGGCCGCATGTATTTTTTCTTCCCGCGCCGTTTCGCCCGATTCCTCGGCATGTCGCTGCTCATGCTCGGCACGGCGGCCGCGGCCGCCGGCCCGTACGACGACGGCGTGGCACGCTATCGCGGCATCCTGATCGCCGATATCGGCGACGCGCTCGCGGGCGCCCGCCGGCTGCACGAGCGGGTCGCGGCCGGCGATGCGGCCGGCGCAAAGACGGCGTGGCTCGCGGCGCGCGCCGGCTGGGAGCGCTCCGAGGTCTTTACCAGCGGCTTCGTGCCCGCGCTCGATCGCGACATCGACGCCTGGCCGGATGCCAGCAAGGGCTTTCATGCGATCGAGGCCAAGCTGTTCGGCGCCGGCCGCACCGACATGGCGGACGAAACAAAAGCCCTCGTCGACAATCTCGATGCGCTCAACACGAGCCTGCGCGACATGGCGCTCACGCCGCAGGGCCTGCTCAACGGCATCGTCCGCCTCGCCTACGAGGTCGGCGAGAGCAAGGTCGACGGCGGCGAGTCGCGCGTCAGCGGCACGTCACTTGCGGACATGCGGGCCAATGTCGACGGCGTCGACGTCGCCTGGCGCACCATCTTCGCGTCGGCGCTCGCCGCCCGCGATGCGGCGCGCGATGCCGACATCCAGCGCCGCATCGGCGCGTTGCGCACGATCGTGGCGGCGCCCGAGCTGCGTCGCATCGATCCCGATCATCTGCGCACGGCGAGCGAGGAGCTGGTGATCGCGCTGCAGAATGCGGCGCCGGGCCTCGGCCTCAAGACGCCGTCGCTCGAGGAGAGCAATTGATGGGAACGCGCACACGGCGCGCGTTCGGCGCTGTACTCTGGGCGCTGGCCGCGTGCGCTCCGGCCGCCGCCTTCCCGCAGGGCGGCGGCCAGAGCGTGTTGCCCGCCGGCACCGACTTTGCCGAAGAGGCGCTGCACCGGCCGCGCGAGGTCTTCAAGTCGGAGCAGCAGGGCGGGCTCAAATCCTACCTGGTCAATCTCGGCGACCTCGCGTTCAATTCGCCGACGATTTTTGGCGGCGCCGCGCGCCAGGCCGGCATGAGCTGCGGCACCTGCCACGTCAACGGCGCCGGCAACGGCAGGCTCTTCGTTCCCGGCATGTCGACCCGTCGCGGCAACTTCGATACCACCGGACCGCTGTTCAATCCTCCAGCCGACAACCACGTCCTCGATCCGGTGCGCATTCCGAGCCTGCGCGGTGCCCGCTTCCTCGCGCCCTACGGCCACGACGGCCGCGTCGCCTCGCTGCGCGAGTTCGTACGCAACGTCATCGTCGGCGAGTTCGCCGGGGCCGAGCCCTCGCCCGCGATCCTCGACGCCATCGTCGCCTACATCAACGACATCGACTTCCTGCCCAATCCGCGGCTCGCCCATGACGGCAAGCTGACCGACCCAAATCCGGCCGAGCAGCGCGGCGCAGCGCTGTTCAACAAGCCGTTCCCGCATGACCCGCAACTGAGCTGCGCCGCATGTCACGTGCCGTCCGGCGCGTTCATCGATCACGCCCAGCATGACGTCGGCTCCGGCGGCATGTTCAGGACGCCGACGCTGCGCAATGCCGATTTCAACGCGCCCTACTTCCACGACGGACGCTTCGACACCTACGATCAGGTGATCGACCATTTCGATCGCACCTACGACCTCGGCCTCACGCCCCGCGACCGCACCGACCTCGTCGCCTACCTGACCGCGATCGGCAACGGCATCCTGCCCTACGAGCCGGACAGCATCGGCGCGCAGATGAAGGAGCTCGATGACTTCGTCAGCGTGCTCGACACCGCGATCTCGACGCACGACGTCGCCGTGGTGAAGCTCACGGTCGATACCATCGGCCGCGAGCTGCGCGAGCTGACCGAAAAATTTCCGGATATCCGCGACCGCATCGTGCGCGGCGGGGACGCCGAACGCCGCATCGCCCGCAACTCGCTCAAGGATCTGGTGCTCAGCCTGCGGCGAATCGATCTCGCTGCCGCGGCAGGGCACTTCGACGCGGCTGCCGCCGAGCTCATGCGCTACCGCAAGCTCGCCTTTGCGGCGGTTCCGCTCGCGATGCAGACCGCGCAGCCGTGGTCGCTGTTCAATCCGGCGGTTCGCCAGGCGCATTATTCGGCGCTGCGCGACCTGCTGCAGACGGCGCATCAGCTGCCGCGCTGACGCCGCGCGATTCGGCGCACGAGCAAGATAGAAATAATCGCCGTCTTGCGCGTGCGGCGCCGAAATACTCATTCACGTATTCAGATATACCTAATTCGAGGTTATCCACACGCGCATTATAGCCGACACTCTCAGGCTACCGCTTTTCACAAAAGCGTCGTCGAACCGCAGCGCATTTCACACGTGGATGTCATCCGCGGCCGGTAGGGCAAACGTGTCGAGATTTTGCCGACACAAGGGAGACTCCTAGATGAACGTCAAACGTGGTCGGGCGGCTTTTGCCACCGCAGCTCTGCTCAGTTCGGTATTTGCGTTTTCGGCTTTCGGTCTGATGACCGCGAGCGCCGACAACGGCAACGGCGGCGGCAATGGCCCCGGCGCCAACAGTGGTCCCGGCAATAATGGGAACAACGGGAACAAGGGCAATCCCGATGGCGCCCGGACGGCGAGCCCGATCAAGCACGTCATCGTCCTGATCGGCGAGAATCGCGGCCTCGACCACACCTTCGCGACCTACACGCCGCGGGGCCACGGCGAGAGGATCAACAACCTCCTCGCCGAGGGCATCATCAACCGCGACGGCACCCCGGGCCGCAATTTTGCGCAGGCGCGGCAGTTCGCCGTGGCGGCGCAGCCGAAGTGGTACTTCGGCGCGCCGAACGGCGCCAAGACGGCCTACGGCAACGGCACCTCGGGCACCCTGATGCCGCAGCCCAACACCAACGGCGCGCCGTCGGCGCAGAGCACCACGGGGGCCCCGTTCGTCTCGGTTGCGGTCGCGCAGTCGACCGGCGAGACCGACATCAACAACAACGACTTCGACATCCTCACCACCGGCGCCACCGGCCTGCCGGGCGGTGTGCTCGACACCCGCGTCCCGAAAGCCGGCATGCTGCCCGGCGGCCCCTTCCTGCTGCAAGGCCCGCGGCTGACCGACGACGACTACACGGGCGACATGACGCACCGCTTCTTCCAGGCGGCGCAACAGCAGGATTGCTCGATCGCGAACGCCACCCGGGACAATCCCACCGGCTGCCTCAACGACCTCTTTCCATTCGTGATGGCTACCTACTCGGCTGGGAACCAGAGCCAGGGCAACGAGATGGGCTTCTATAATGTCGCCCAGCAGCAGGCGACGCTGCTCAAGCAGCTCGCCGATCGCTTCACCCTGAGCGACAACTTCCACCAATCGGTCCTGGGCGGCACGGCGGCGAACCACGTCATGCTCGGCTACGCCGACATGGTGTATTTCAGCGACGGCCACGGCAATCCGGTGACCCCACCCGCCGGCACGATCGCCAATCCGAACCCGAAGGCCAACACCATCAACCAGTACACGGTCGACGGCAACTTCACCGCATGCGCCGACGTCACCCAGCCGGGCATCGCGCCGATCGTGCAGTATCTCGGCCAGCTCCCGTATCGACCGCAGCCGAATTGCCAGCCGAGCCATTTCTACATGGTCAACAACGTCAACCCGGGCTTTTTGCCGAACGGCGCTTCCGCCGGCGGAGCCGCGGGCAACAGCGTTCCGCCGCAGACGGTTCGCAGCATCGGCGACGCGCTCAACGACAAGAACATCAGCTGGGCCTTCTACGGCGGCGCCTACAATGATGCCGTCGTGCTGTCCAACGCGGCGGTCGCCGCCAACGCGGCCAACCCGAACCTGACGGCGGCAGCACTCGCCGATCCGGCCCACGCGCTCGGCGTCGCCTACTGCCAGATCTGCAATCCGTTCGAGTACTCGGCGTCGATCATGGGCAACACGGCGCAGCGCACGACGCACATCAAGGACACGGTGGACCTCATCGCGGCGATCAAGAACAACCAGCTGCCGGCGGTCGCGTTCGGCAAGCCCGACGGCCTGCTCGACGGCCATCCGCAGAGCTCGAAGATCGACCTGTTCGAGGCCTACGTGCAGCACCTGCTCGACGCCCTCGATGCCAACCCGAAGCTCAAGTCCGAGACCGCGGTGCTGATCACGTGGGACGAGGCCGGCGGCTATTGGGACTCCGGGTTCGTCCAGCCGCTCGACTTCTTCGGCGACGGCCCGCGCATCCCGCTCCTCATCCTGTCGCCCTACTCGACCGGCGGCAAGATCAACCATAGCTACGCCGATCACGTCTCGATCGCGAAGTTCATCGAGCGCAACTGGGGCCTCGCTCCGCTGACCAATCGCAGCCGCGACAACCTGCCGAACCCGAAGGCCCACGGCGACAATCCCTATGTGCCGGTCAACATGCCGGCACTCGACGATTTGTTCGACGCCTTCGACTTCGGCAAGGCGGTGGACCAGCGGTTCACGGAGTAAGGGGACCCTTGTTTGGCGCATGTTCTTATCGGCGAACCTGCTTCCACTTCGCCGGAACATGCGCTCGTGGGATGTCGCAAGACATCCCGCAGGACGGAACGCTCACTGTCGGCGTCGACCGGGTTCGCCCGCTCGACGCCGATCTTTGCCAACAGCCGCGCCCACGTGACAATGACTCGGATTCGACGAACATTGGCCCGCCGGCTCATGGTCGCCGCCGCGATCGGCCTCACGGCCGGCACGGCGCTCGTCGATTCTGCGGCGGCGCAGGAATTCTCCGCCACGCTGGTCACCAGCGGCACCGAAGGCATGGCGACCGGCGCGCCCGGCCGCATCAACGTCGCGGACGGCAAGGTGCGGATCCAGACGCCCGAGCTCGTCACCGGCTTCTTCCTGGTCGATGTCGGCGCCGATACGGCTTATTTCGTGCGGCCGACGCTGCACACCTACATGGAGGCCAGGCAGTCGAGCGTGCTCGCCCAGGTCTTCGTGCCGCTCGACCCCGACGATCCGTGCGCCCGCTGGCAGGCGATGGCCAAGCTGTCCGGCGCCGCCGCCAACGGCAAAGCGTGGCAGTGCCAACGCACCGGCGAGGCGACCGTCGACGGACATCCGGCCACGACCTGGCGCGCGGTCTCGCCGCAGCAGCGCACTTATGCGGTGTGGATCGACCGCACGCTGAAATTCCCGCTGCGCATCACGACCAACCTTGGCTCGAGCTTCAGCCTGACCGGGATCGTCCAGTCCCCGCAGCCTACCTCGCTGTTCCGCCTTCCTCCCACCTTCAAGAAATTCGATCCGCAGGGCCTGATCGACCGCATCAAGCAGAGCGACGTCTGGGTCGAGCCAGTGCATTAGGCGGTTCGAGGCCGCGGATGGAGGACGTATCCGGTCCGCACTCGCGCATACGCGTCGTGAGGACAAAAATATTTAGGCCATGGAGGTGTTGCAACCTTTGGGCGCGGCGGTCACACTCGATGGCGCCTACAACAAGGGGGGTGAAAAGTGAGAGGATTGTTGCTGGTCATCGGCATCGCGACCGCGTTGACGATCGTTGACAATGCGGCATTCGGACAGGGGCGCGGCAAGGAAAATCGGGGCGGCCCCGACATCAAGGCCAGCGTCCCTTGCCCACCCGGCATGTGCGGTCCGAGGGGAGGCCCTCGCGCTCTCGATGCCAAGATGTGTAGCCGGCGCAACTGCCCCAAGTAAAAGCTGATTTCCTCGCCAAATCGCGCGTGACAGACGGCCTAGCGGGGGCGCAACGCCGGGCCCTCGATGTCCTGGTCGTGCTGGTCGGCGGCGACCATGCGCGTGGAAAGCCCGAGCCCGCAATCGCCGACGCGCTGCGCAAGCACGGCTGCGCCAAGATCGACGTAGGTCTACGGCTTGACCCGGCGCACCCGCGCCCGCCCCGGCAAAAGCGATCTCTGGATGCGGGTTGCGACCTCGATGAAGGCGCGCAGCTTCGGCTCGTTCCGGGCCGTCGCCGGGAAGTACAGGTAGAGGCCCTGCCGGCGCGGGACGAACTCGCGCAGGATCTGCATGAGTGCGCCGCTATCGAGATCCTGCCGCGCCACCAGGTCCGCCGTGTAGGCGAGGCCAAGCCCCTGGCGGGCGAGCGCGATCATGCTGAGATGATCGTTGACGGTGAGATGCCCGGGCGCGTCGAGCGTGAAGGGCTCGCCGGCGTCGACGAACTCCCAGCGAAAGACCGACGCCGCGGTCGGGAAGCGATAGCGGATGCATTCATGCTGGAGAAGGTCGCGCGGGCGCCGCGGCCGGCCGTGGCGCGCCAGATAATCCGGGGATGCGACGACCATCCATTGGAATGCGGGCGTGAGCTTGACCGCCACCATGTCGCGCTCGACCCATTCGCCGATGCGGATGCCGGCGTCGTAGCGGCGGCTCGCCAGGTCGACCGACGCGTCGTTGATGTCGAGCTCGACGGCGATCGCGGGAAAGCGATCGCGCAGCTCGGGCAGGACGCGCGTGAGGACGAGGTCGAACGCGATCCGCGGGACCGTCAGGCGCAGGCGGCCGACGGGCCGGTCCGCCTCCCCCGACACTTCATCAAGCGTATGGCCGATCTGATCCGCGGCCGGCCGCAGCGTCTCGAGCAGCTTGGCGCCCGCATCGGTCAGCGCGACGCTGCGCGTGGTCCGCTGGAAGAGCCTGCGGCCGAGCCGGCCCTCCAGCGCCTGCACGGCCTGGCTCACGGCCGCGCGGGTGACCCCGAGATCCGCCGCCGCGGCGCGGAAGCTCGCGTGGTCGGCCACGGCGAGAAACTCCGAAAGACCCGAGAACCTGTCGGTTCGTGCCATGCGCCGAGCTCCCGATTGTAAATCTTATCTAACTAATCAAGTCAGTTTTAGCTCGTTTTTCCGTCGCAGCCCACCGCCTAGATCGACCCTATGGCGAACGACCCAGGGAGATGACGAGGTGATCCATGAGCAATGTCGACTGGAAAGGATTTCTCGCGCGATTCTCGCGGTTCGGCCGCGATCCGACGCCGGCGCGCTATCTCGATCTGTTCGCCGCGGACGGCACGGTGCAGCACCCCGGGATGCCGCGGCCGTTGGGCGGCGACGAGATCGGACGCTTCATCGCGACGGCGCTCTCCGCGGCGCCGGACTTCAGACTTGAGCCCGTGCGCTGGTGTGCGCGCGACGACACGCTGTTCGTCGAGGCGGCCACATCCGGAACCGTCCGGGGCAGACCTGCGGCCTGGGCGGCCATCTACTGCGTCACCCTGCGCGGCGACCGCGTGCTCCGTGGACGATCTTATTACGACCGTGCCGCCGTTTCGTCGCGTCGCGGGCCGGGGCTCGCGCATGTCGACATCGAGAAGGCCGCTGATGACGCGCGCAATGGCGAGCATCTCGCCTCGCCCGAGCTCCAGGCCAACCTGATCGAGCCCTATATCGCCGGGTGGCGCGATCCGCAGCCGGAGCGGTTGGCGCGCTTCTACGCGCCGATCGGACGTCTGCGGGCGCCGGACATCCCCGGCGCGCTGTCCGGCGACGACATCGCCCATCACTACCGCACCCAGCTTGCGGAGATGGATGAGCTCCAACGCCACTGCCAGACCTGGGCGGGCCGTCCCGGCCAGGCCTTCTTCGAGTGGCGCATGACGGGCGCGATGGCCGGGCGGCCCTTCGACATCGGCGGCGCCGAGCGCCTCACCCTCGACGGATGCCGGATCGCCGAGAGCGTCAGCTACTTCGACACGCTCGCATTGGCTGCGGTGCGCGATCCATCGGTCGCGCCCACGACCGTGTTCGACACGGCGCGATGAGCGTCGGCCGGATCAACATCAGATACAGAAAGGCGAAAGCACATGCGCGTTTACGCGTTCACCGATGCCATATCGCTCGAATCGCTACATCTGGTCGAGCGGCCCGATCCCACACCGGGTCCCCACGACATCATCATCCGCATGCGCGCGGCGGCGCTCAATTTCCGCGACATGGCCATGCTGCACGGCAACTATCACGTTGGCGTCTCGCCGCCGCTGATTCCCCTGTCCGACGGTGCGGGCGATGTCATCGCGATCGGCGCAGCCGTCACGCGCTTCCGCGTCGGCGACCTCGTCTGCCCCACGTACCTGCCCGATTGGCATAGCGGGCCGATCGATGCCGATCGCATTCGCCGGCGGCTCGGCGGACCGACCGACGGCGTCCTCACCGAGTTCATGCGTGTCCATGAGGCCGAGGCCGTGCGTGCCCCGTCGCACCTCGACGCGACGCAAGCGGCCGCGTTGCCGGTGGTGGCCGCGACGGCCTGGCGCGTGCTCTATCGCACCGGATCATTACGCCCCGGCGAAACCCTGCTCGTGCAGGGCGCCGGCGCGATCTCGACGACAGCTCTTCAGCTCGCGAAGGCCGGCGGCGCCCGGACCATCGCGGTGCTGCGCGACGATCGCCACGCGGACGCGTTGAAAGGGCTCGGCGCCGACCTCGTGCTGACCAACGGCAATGCACCAACCTGGCCGCAGCAGGTGCGCGAGGCGACCGGCGGCCTTGGCGCCGACGTTGCGATCAACGTCGCAGGCGGCAAGACGCTGACGGGCACGGTCGCGGCGACGAAGCTCGCCGGCATCGTGCACCTGGTCGGCTTCGTCGCCGATCCGATCGCGGAGCTCGATCTGTTCGAGGCCATCCGTCATGGGACGACCTTTCATACCGCGACCGCAGGAAGCCGCGAGGACTTCGAAACCTTCGTCCGCACCTCGGAGCTGCATGGGTTGCGGCCGGCGATTGCGAAGGTCTTCACGCTCGGTGAGCTGCGCGATGCCGTCGCGTACCTCGGCAAAGGCGGCCACTACGGCAAGGTGGCGCTGACGCTGGATTTCTAGCGCCATCTTCTGCGTCATGGCCGGGCTTGTCCCGGCCATCCACGTCCTTCTCACCTTGCCGCAACGAAGACGTGGATGCCCGGGACAAGCCCGGGCATGACGGCATCAATGCGTGTGGCCCACCACCCGGGTCAGCAGCGCCGGCGCATCGGCTGGCCCAGCATTGCCACGCCACGCCACATGGTGATCCGGCCGCACCAGTGCGAGATCGCAGCCGTAGAGGTCGCGGATGTCGCGATCATCGATGTCGACGACCGTCAGCGGAATGCCGCGCGCACAGGCGGCGGACACCAGCGCGCACGCATCCGCAGGCCGTGGTCCGAACCGCAGCAGCGTCAGGCCGATGCCCAGCCGGTCATAGAGCGAGCTGCCGTCGCGGCGCGCGTCATCGAGCCAGGCGTGCGGCGCACGCCCGCCCGGAATGCTGCTCGCGCGATACGTAATGACGTGGTCCGCGGGCGGCGCGGTGTCGGCCGCGATGATCGGCGAATGGTCATAACGCGCGCCGAGCTGCACGCCGAGCGAGGCGAACTGCTCCGCATAGGTCGCAAGCTTCGCCGACGCCTGCGCCCGCGCGGCCTCGCCGGCCGACGATTCCAGCTCGATCTCGGGCGGCGCCTCGACGTCGTTGATATTGATGGAGAGCTGGCGCGCCGCCGCCGTGTTGCGCAGCGCGACCGGCAGCCGCTCCTGCTCGTAGCTCGCGAGCAGCGGCGCACCGCCCCACCCTTGGACCAGAGCCGCGAGCTTCCAGGCGAGGTTGGCGGCGTCCTCGAGGCCGGTGTGCATGCCGAAGCCGCCGGTCGGCGTGAAGAGATGCACGGCGTCGCCGGCGAGCAGCACCCGTCGATCGGTGAATTTTTCCGCGACCAGCGCGGCGCCGGCCGTCCACGGCTCGTGACCCAGAATCTCGATCGGCGGCGTCGCGCCGGCGCACGCATGCAGCATGGCGACGACGGTCGCGTCGTCCGGCGGCTGATTGGGCGCCGCCGCCTTGGTGCGAAACAGGAACTCGTCGTGGCCGTTCACGCTGATGATGGTCGAGCGCGTGTGCGGATTGACCGCCCAATACTGCCAGGCCCGGCGTGGCTCGAGGACATCGCGATAGAGCGCGGGCGAGCGGACATAGGTCGAGAACATGCGGCCGCCGAAATAGCGGTCTTCGAGCGCCGCTTCGCCGCTGAAGCGCAGGCCGAGGCTGCGCCGCACGAAACTGCGGCCGCCGTCGCATCCGACGAGATACTGCACCCGCCAACGCTCGGCCACGCCCGTCTCGTCGTTCATCGCGCTCACCGTCACGCCGTCGCCATCCTGCGCGAAACCGTCGACCCGCCAACCGAAACGAGAAACAATGTGCGGCCGCGTCGCCATGTGCTCGGCGAGCAGACGGTCCACATGCATCTGGTTGGCGCGGTGGATCGGCTCGGGCACCTGGTCGGTCTTCGCCACCTCGTGCCGGCGGCGCAGAACCTCGGCGCGCGACGGCATGGCGAGGCGCGCGAGCTCGTGGCCGTTGAACCGGGTGAAATAGGCGACATCGGTCGGATGGTCCGGCGGCAGGCCGAGCGCGCGGATACGCTCGGCGAGGCCGAGCTGGCGAAACAGCTCCATGCTGCGCGCGCTCTCCGAGCTCCCCTTCGGATGCCAGCGCGTCTCGCCTTCCGTATTGAACAGCACGCTCTGGACGCCGGCGCGGTCGAGCAGGAGCGCGAGCACGAGGCCGACCGGCCCGCCGCCGACGATGCCGACCGCCGCGCGGCCCCGTATGGACTCTGCTTGCTGCATGCTATTGTGATTCACCATCGATGTTGCGATCCGCACAATACTGATCTCAGGCGGGCCGTGAAGGCGTCCGAATGATGCGCTATTCGGCTCTCTCGCTCGCGCTGAATGCCCTGACGGGTCAGCGCCACTGGCGCCCGGCCTGGCGCGACGCCGCGCCGCGCGAGCGCTACGAGGTCGTGATCGTCGGCGGCGGCGGGCATGCGCTGGCGACCGCCTACTATCTCGCCAAGAACCACGGCATCACCGACGTCGCGATCCTGGAGCGGAGCTGGATCGGCTCCGGCAATGCGGGCCGCAACACCACGATCATCCGCTCGAACTATCTCCTGCCCGGCAACGAGCCCTTCTACGAATGGTCGCTGAAGCTGTGGGAAGGGCTCGAGCAGGATCTCAACTACAACGCCATGATCAGCCAGCGCGGCGTGCTCAACCTCTATCACTCCGACGCGCAGCGCGACGCCTTCTCGCGCCGCGGCAACGCGATGCGGCTCAACGACGTTGATGCCGAGCTGCTCGACCGCGAGCAAGTGCGCGCCTACGCGCCACGTCTGGCCTTCGACGACGCGCGCTTTCCGATCCATGGCGGGCTGTTGCAGCGCCGCGGCGGCACCGCACGCCATGACGCGGTCGTCTGGGGCTTTGCTCGCGCGGCCGACCGGCGCGGCGTCGATATCGTGCAGAACTGCGAGGTCACCGGCATCCGCGTCGAGAACGGCCGCGCGACCGGCGTCGAGACGACCCGCGGAACGATCCGTGCCGGCAAGATCGCGCTCGCGGTCGCGGGGTCGAGCTCGCGCGTCGCCGCCATGGCCGGCCTGCGGCTGCCGATCGAGAGCCATGTGCTGCAGGCCTTCGTGTCGGAAGGCATCAAGCCGCTGGTCGATCATGTGATCACGTTCGGCGCCGGACACTTCTATATCAGCCAATCCGACAAAGGCGGCTTGGTGTTCGGCGGCGACATCGACGGCTACAACTCGTATGCGCAGCGCGGCAACCTGGCAGCCGTCGAGGATGTGTGCGAATGCGCAATGGCGCTCATGCCGATCGTCGGCCGCGTCCGGATGCTGCGCTCATGGGGAGGCCTCATGGACATGTCGATGGACGGCTCGCCGATCATCGACCACACGCCGGTCGCCGGGCTCTACCTCAACGCGGGCTGGTGCTACGGCGGCTTCAAGGCGACGCCGGCCTCGGGCTGGTGCTTTGCCCACCTGATCGCGCGCGACGAGCCGCATCTTGTTGCCGCCGCCTACCGCCTCGACCGCTTCGCGACGGGCCACCTGATCGACGAGCGCGGCATGGGCGCCCAGCCGAATTTGCACTGAGACCGACTGAGACTTGCACCGAGATCAGCACCGAGCTCCGTACTGAGACGCTGAATGCGCATCCCCTGCCCCCATTGCGGCGACCGCGACGCTCGCGAATTCGTCTATCTCGGAGATGCCGGGCCGCAGCGGCCTGACCCGCAAGCCGCCGACGCGCTCGCCCGCTTCGTCGACTACGTCTATCTGCGCGACAACCCGGCCGGGCCGCACCGGGAGCTGTGGTACCACGGCTTCGGCTGCCAGGCCTGACTGGTGGTGACGCGCGACACGCGCGGCCACGACATCCTCGCGGCGAGGCCGGCGCGAGGCGCACCGTGACGCAAGCTGCGCCCTTTCGCCTCCCCGCCGGCGGTCTCGTCGACCGCCAGGCCCCCATGCGGTTCACGCTCGACGGCCGCCCCTTCACCGGCCTTGCGGGCGACACGCTCGCCTCCGCGCTCCTCGCCGCCGGCGAGCGGCTGATCGCGCGCAGCTTCAAGTATCACCGACCGCGCGGCATCATGACGGCGGGTGCGGAGGAGCCGAGCGCACTCGTCGAGCTGCGCACGGGCGCGCGGCGCGAGCCGAACAGCAAGGCCACGACGGTCGAGCTTTATGACGGCCTCGCGGCGGCGACGCAGAACCGTTGGCCGTCCGTCCAGTTCGATCTGCTGCGGCTCAACTCGCTGATCGCGCCGTTCATTCCGGCGGGGTTCTACTACAAAACCTTCATGTGGCCCGCGAGCTTCTGGGAGCGCGTCTACGAGCCGCTGATTCGCCGCGCCGCCGGCCTCGGACGCGCCGCCGACGACGCCGATCCCGACACCTACGAGCATGGCAATGCCTTTTGCGACGCGCTTGTGGTCGGCAGCGGACCAGCCGGACTCGCGGCTGCGCTCGCCGCCGCGCGCGCCGGTGCGCGCGTCATCGTGTGCGAGGACGACTTCGTGTTCGGCGGCAGGCTCTCGGCCGAGCGCCACGAGATCGACGGCGCCGCCGGCTTTGCCTGGGCGCAGGCGGCCGTCGCGGAACTGCGGGCCTCCCCCGAGGTCCGGCTGATGCCGCGCACCACCCTGTTCGGCGTCTACGACGGCGGCGTGCACGGCGCGATCGAACGCGTCGCCGACCACCTCCCCGCCTCATCGGCCGCCCGGCCGCGGCAGAAATATTGGCGCATCGTCGCGCGGCGGACGATTCTGGCGGCCGGCGCGGTCGAGCGGGGGCTCGTCTTCGGCGGGAACGATCGGCCCGGGATCGTCATGGCGGGCGCCGCGCGGACCTATGCCAACCGCTTCACCGTGGGCGTCGGCCGGCGCGTCGCGGTCTACACTAACAATGACGACGGCTGGCGCAGTGCGATCGACCTCATGACGCACGGGGTCGAGGTCGCCGCGCTCATCGATACGCGCGCGAGCGTGGCCGCGTCGCTCGCGGCGCGTTTCTCGGGCCGCGTCGTCCTCGGCGGACAAGTCGTCTCGACCCAGGGCCGCGGCGCCGTGCGCTCCGCCATCGTCGCGACCGCGCGCGGGCGCGAGACCATCACGTGCGACGCGCTCGCGGTGTCGGGCGGCTGGAATCCCAACCTCGCCCTCGCGTGCCATCATGACGGACGGCCCGTCTGGCGCGAGGCGATCGCGGCGTTCGTGCCGGGCGGGCTGCCCAAGGGCATGATCGTCGCCGGCGCCGCCAATGGAGCCCTGACGCTCGCACGCTGCCTCGCCGAGGGGGATGCCGCCGGCCGCGCCGCGATCGAGCCACTCGGATTGCGTGCCGCGGCGCACGCCTTGCCGAAGGCGGACGACGAGCCGAGCGACATCACGCCGTTCTGGCATGTGGGGGGCTCGGCGAAGACCGCGTTCGTCGACGTCCAGAACGACGTCACCGCCGCCGATATCGCGCTCGCGGCGCGCGAAGGCTTTCGCTCGGTCGAGCACCTCAAGCGCTACACGACGCTCGGCATGGCGACCGACCAGGGCCGCACCGCCAACGTGAACGGCCTCGCCGTGATGGCGGCGCTGACCGGACGCGGGATTCCCGAGACCGGCACGACGCGGTATCGGCCGCCTTACAATCCGGTCGCGATCGGTGCGCTCGCCGGCCATCACCGCGGCAAGGCCTTCCGGCCGATCCGCCGCACGCCGTCGCATGCCTGGGCGGAACGCCAGGGCGCGCCGTTCGTCGAGGTCGGCCCATGGCTGCGGGCGCAGTATTTTCCGCGCCCCGGCGAGGCGGACTGGCTGGCGACGGTCAGCCGCGAGGTGCGCACCGTGCGTGGCGCGGTCGGCTTCTGCGATGTCTCGACCCTCGGCAAGATCGAGGTGCACGGCCCGGACGCAGCCGTCTTCCTCGACCGGCTCTACGTCAACACACTCTCGACGCTCGCGGTCGGGCGCGCGCGCTACGGCCTGATGCTGCGCGAGGACGGTTTCGCGTTCGACGACGGCACAGTGTCGCGGCTCGGCGATACGCACTGGTTCATCACCACCACGACCGCCAATGCGGGCCGCGTGTTTGCGCACATGCAGTTCTGCCACCAGGTGCTGTGGCCGCAACTCGACGTGCAGCTCGTCTCGGTGAGCGATCAGTGGGCGCAGTTCTCGGTCGCGGGCCCGCGCGCCCGCGACACGCTGCGCGCCATCGTCGACCCGTCGTTCGATCTCGGCAGCGACGCGTTCCCGCACATGGCGGCGGGCGAATGCGCGATCGCGGGCGGCGTGCCGGCGCGGCTTTATCGGCTCTCTTTCTCGGGCGAGCTCGCCTACGAGATCGGCGTGCCGGCGCGCTACGGCGCATCGCTGGCCGAGGTACTGATGCGCGCCGGCGCGCCGCACGGCATCACGCCCTATGGCACCGAGGCGCTCGCCGTCATGCGCATCGAGAAGGGACATGTGGCCGGCAACGAGCTCGACGGCCGCACCACGGCGCGCGACCTCGGCCTCGGCCGCATGATCTCGCGCAAAAAGGATTTCATCGGCCGCGTATTGTCGGGCCGGCCCGCGCTGGTCGCGCCAGACCGCATGACCCTCGTCGGGGTCAAGCCGGTCGATCGCGTGCAACGCCTGCGCGCCGGCGCGCATCTGGTGCCGCGACGCGACGCCGTCGACGCCGCCCATGACGAGGGCGTGGTGACTTCGGTCGGGTTCTCGCCCTCGCTCGACCATTGGATCGGGCTCGGCTTCCTGGCGCGCGGACCGCAGCGCCACGGCGAGCGCGTGTGGGCGGCCGATCCGGTGCGCGACGGCCTGGTCGAGGTCGAGGTATGCGCGCCCTGCTTCATCGATCCATCCGGGGAGCGACTGCGTGGCTAGCTTCACCCTCACCGAGACATCGAGCCTGCACGCGCCTGCCGGCCCCGCGCGCCTCCAGGGAAGCGCCGCGCCCGGCGTCGTGATCGCGGAGCGGACCAATGTGGCGATCTGCAGCGTGCTCGCCCGCCGCGGCGCGGCCGACCGGCTGGCTGGCGCCGTGCACGCGACCTTCGCGCTCGAGCTGCCGCAAACCCCACGTTACGCCCCCAATGACCCGGTCGCCTTCGCCTGGGCCGGCCCAGGCCAATGGCTCGCGCTTGCTAAGCAAATGACCGGGCCGGCGCTCGCGCAGCGGTTGCGTACCGCGGTCGGCGACGCCGCCACAATCATCGACCAGTCGCACGCCCGCACCTTGATCCGCGTCGCCGGCCCCCGCGTGCCCGAGACGCTCGCCAAGGGGGTGCTGATCGACCTGCATCCGAGCGCCTTCGGCCCCGGCCGCAGCGCAAGCACGGTGATTTCCCATATCGGCGTGCATTTCTGGCAGGTCGACGCGGCACCGACCTACGAGCTTGCCGTGGCCGGCAGCTTTGCGCTCGCCTTTTTGGAATGGCTTATCGAGGCCGCGACCGAATTCGGCGTCGACCATCGCCCAGCCGGTTGACCGCCCGTTGGCGGGTCAAAGGGCCCCGGGCCCCATAAAGCGATCGCGATCGGCCGGTCAAAGACAGACGCGAAAGGTGAATAAGGGGACCGGCCCGTCGACGCCGAAATGTCGCCGCCCGCGGCTCAGGCTGGCCGGGAGGAGGACCTGCGGATAGAAAACCGCCCGGGACGGGGCCCGGGCGCGTTGTCGTCGGCCGTAGCCTATCGGGGGGCGGCCTTGATGGCGAAGGACTCCGATGCCCTGGCGTACCAGGCGGCTGCCTTGAGCGACACCGTCCGCGTCGCAAGCTTGCGGCGGCTGGACTTCTTGGATCGGCTCTGTCGACTTGCGGTTTTAGCTTTACGCACGCTCGCTCCCCTGCGGTTTTTCCCGTGCTTTTCCGTTCCCGGGTTACCCACCCCCCTTTTTCACACGCGGCACACCCTTTGGGAAGGCCTTCCGCGCAGGGCTGGTCAACGCAATCTGAAGAGCACGGGGAACGTTTTAAACTACCTGGAGTTATCTTTTCCGGCCCTTAGCCCGATTGCGAGTGGGGCGCCGCGGATTCCCAAGGACTATCCGGTGTGCGCGCGGGAGCGGCTTTCCGGCGGCGGCGCACCCTTCGCGCGAATTCCCGCGTGGGCGACGTTATGCGTGTGGCACTCCCGTATGCGCGAACATTCCCCGCACGCGCGCGATAAACAAAAGCGCAAAGCCGCCGCGCGCCGACAACACATCGCAGGCAGACATAGTGCACGCGCCGCCCAAGGCATCGTGTCGCTTTTGCGGCACGCGCATGAACCCTTTGGCCACCAGCGAGTTACCAATCGAGAGGCAAATATCTCAGGAGGATTGATCATGCTTTCGAAGTTTCTCGCCGCGACCGCGCTCGGCGCGGCACTGATAGCGACGCCGGCGCTGGCACAAAGCAAGATGAACCCATCGCCGAGCAACAATGAACCGTTCGCCAACAAGAACGACACCAGTTCGAGCAGCGCATCGAGCAGCAGCGCACAGACCGCTTCGGCGTCGGGGCTGTGGCAAGGCTCGAAGCTCATCGGCATGAACGTCTACAACGACAAAAACGATAAGATCGGCGACATCAAGCAGCTCATGGTCGACAAGGAAGGTGCGATCAAATCGGTCGTGATCGGCGTCGGCGGCTTTCTCGGCATGGGCGAGCGCGATGTGGCCGTGAAGTTCTCCGAGCTCAAGTGGAGTGACCAACCGGTGTCTTCGTCTTCAAACAAGTCGACCACCGGCTCGGCCAGCAGCACGAAGAGCGGCCCGGCGACCTATCCGGATCACGCGGTCTATAATGCGACCAAGGATCAACTCAAGGCGATGCCGCAGTTCGATTACAACAAGTAAGCCGCGGCAAAGCTGAGGCGCGACAAGAGTCCGGTGCAAACCGGGCTCTTGTTTTTTTGTCGAGTCGAAAAGGCCGAGAAGGAAGGTAAGTCGTTCGAGCGGCGCAAAGGAAACGCGGAACGGATAATACGCAATCAAAACCAAAGCGCGGCGGCGCCGGGAAAATCCGACCCCGCCGCGCTATTTGCGCGACGATCGCGTGCTCAATCGCTCAATGATGCCAGAACAGGGCCAGCAAAATGATGATCGGCAGAGGCACGCCTAAAAGCCAAAGCAGAATACCGCGTCCGAAGCCCATGACTGTCTCCTGATCCGTTCGCGCAACGCACGACCCACAACGTCGCGAGCGAACACCGGGTTCCATTCCGCGGCCGTGGTGCCCGAGCGGCACGGTTCACCGCGCGGAACCTTTCGGGCTTTGGCGTGATTACCTCCTGACCTCCGCACGCTCCGTGCGGAAGATGATGCGCAGTTGAGGACGCACCATGACCAACTTACAAGCAGCCGACGTCTCCATCGTGGCAGCGCGCGGCGATCTGATCGAGCCGGCCGTCCCAGCCGACGCCGCCACCGCCATCTCGTGGGGTGCGGTCGCGGCCGGAGGGTTCGCCAACGCGGCGCTGACGCTGTTGTTGATGGCGTTCGGAGCCGGAATGGGTTTCTCCTCGGTTTCGCCGTGGGCCAACTCCGGCGTCTCGATGACCACCTTCAGCATCGGCACCGGCATCTACTTCATCGTCATCGCGATGCTGGCCTCGACCATCGGCGGCTATCTTGCGGGCCGCTTGCGCACGCGCTGGACGGCCGTGCACACCGACGAAGTCTTCTTCCGCGACACCGCCCATGGCTTCATGTCCTGGGCCTGCGCCATCGTGGTGAGTGCGGCCGTGCTCGGCACCGCCGGAACTGCGATCGTCTCCGGCGCCACCGCTAGCCTCACGCAGCGCGGAAACAACGACGGCGGCCCGGCCGCCATCTATGTCGACGAGCTTTTCCGCCCGGCGCCGACCGCGAATACCGCGGCCACGCCGGCGCCTGGCGCCACCGCGGCTGCACCCGCACCCGCCGCCGCAGCGCCGACCGCCGTCTCACCCGCCCAGCGGGCCGAGGCCTCTCGCCTCCTGCTGCACGACTTCCGTGTGCGCAGCGACGTCTCGGCTGACGACCGCACGTATCTCGCGCAGCTCATCTCCTCCCACACCGGCCTGAGCCAGGGCGATGCCGACAAGCGAGTGACCGCAGTGCTGACTCAGGCCAAATCCGATCTCGACAAGGCGCGCAGCGCCGCCGCCAAGCTCGCGCTCTGGTTCACCGCCGCCCTGTTCGCGGGCGCCCTCGCGGCCAGCCTCGCGGCCCTCGAGGGCGGCGAGCTGCGCGATCGCAAGACATTCTGATAGGAGGACGCGATGGGCCCGATCCTGCTGTGGCTTTTGGGAATACCGATCCCGATCATCATCCTGCTGATGATCTTCATGCATTAGCGCAAATTGCTCGCGTCTAATCGCTACGGCATGGCCGGGCTTGTCCCGGCCATGCACGTCTTCGCCGCGGGAAGACGTGGATGCCCGCCATAAAGCCGGGCATGACGCAGATGAATTGAGCCAATCGGTGTAGCATCGCCGCACAACAATCGGAGCGCGACGATGAGCGCAGCGCAACAGACAGGCCCCGTGCTCTGGCAGGTGGATGAGCGCGGCGTCGCGAGCCTCGTGCTCAACCGGCCGGACGTGAACAATGCCTATGATGGCGCGCTGATCGACGGCCTTCTCGCCGCGCTGGATGCGCTCGACGCCGTCGCACGGCTGCGCGCCGTGGTGATCAGCGGCAACGGCCCGCATTTTCAGGCCGGCGCCGACCTCGACTGGATCGACGCGGTGCGGACCTCCTCGCGTGAGGAGAACATCCGCGTCTCGCGCGCAACCGCGACCGCCATCGGCCGGCTCAATGCCGCGCCGGTGCCGACGCTCGCGCTCGTACAAGGCGGCTGCTTCGGCGGCGGCACGGGGTTGATTGCCGCGTGCGACGTCGTGATCGCGGCGGACAATGCGATATTCTCGATCGCCGAAGTGCGCTGGGGCCTCACGGCGGCGATCATCGTTCCGCAGCTCAACGATGCGATCGGCGTGCGCCAGATGCGCCGCTATGCGTTGACGGGCGAGCGCTTCGGCGCCGCCGAGGCGCGCCGCATCGGGCTCGTGCATGAGGTCGTACCGGGGACCGAGCTTGCGGCGGCCGGGACCCGCGTGGTCGAGCTTCTGCTCGCCAACGGCCCGCACGCGATCCGGCAGACCAAAGCGCATATCCTCGACTTTGCGTGGGGCGGCGTCGGCGACGCGACGTTCGAGGCGCTCGTCGAAGCGCATGCGGACAAGCGACAAAGCGCGGAGGCCGCGGAGGGACTCGCATCCTTTGCGCAGAAGCGCGCCGCGAGGTGGTGAGGGCGCGGGCGCCCTACTTCGCTTCGATGGGCCCAAACCGCGGCGGCGGAACACGCCGGCGCGAGGCGGCCTCATAGGATGAAGCCACGCGCAGCAGCACATCCTCTTTCCCCGGCTCCGCTCGGAACACCAGCGAGAACGGCAGCCCAGGCGCCGGGATCGTGGTCGGCGTGGTCGATGCCTGCGAGACGTAGCGGGTGCCGTCGGCGTTGAGCGCGAACACCGGGTCGTAGGCGGTCGTCACGTAGCCGGCCGGGATCAGCACCTCGGAAAGCCCCGCGTTCGGCCCCGACAGCGATTCCGGCGCAAGGTTGTTTTGGATGTCGTACTGATGCGGCCAGCCGATCAGGCCGGGGGGCCACGGCGTGTGCAGACGCACCAGCGCGTCGAGCTTGTTTTCCAGGATCACCATCATGTCGACGCGGCGCAGGAGCTCGCGCAGCATGATGCGCTCGTTGACGCCCTGGCGGCCGGTCAGCGGATTGCGCGGATCCGCGACCTCCTCCCAGTTCTTGAACGCCGCGCGCTGGTCGTCGCCCCAGAACTTCGAGCGCGCGTTGAGCACGGCGAAGTCGGTCAGCGACTCGGAAAAACCCAGCGCCTTCCAGTCGGCGGCGCGGCGCGTAAGGTACTGCGGAATGTGGAAACGGAATGCCATCGCGAGCTCCTGCTGCTGCACGGTGGCGAGGTCGAGGTTGATGGGCGGCGCGATGCGGCCCTCGGCGAGCTCGACGCAATAGTCGATCGGCGTCATGCGGCCGCTGCCGAAAATCTTGCCGGGCGCAAACTCGGTCGGCGCGATCGTGGCGGCGAATTCCTTGAACAGAGGCTGCCCGTCGCGGCCGAGCCGGAAGAGCAGATCGGGCATGAACACCGGCACGAGCCGCGCCAGCGCGCGGCGGAAGTCGACCGTCATCGCCTCGCAGTCGGGGTCGCGCTTCCACAGCGGGTCGGATGACTCGACCAGCGTCGCGCCGAGGCGCTCCGCCAGCATCGTCTTGATCTCGCGCGTCGCCGCCGTGACGATCGGCTCCTCGGTCTTCGAGCCGGGCCGGATCAGCATCGACTCGCGGATCACGCCGAGCCGCATGCCCTCGAGCGCACCCGGCACGCCCGACCCGCGCGCATGGCCGGCGTAAGGGCCCGCCAGCACCGACGAACGGGGCACGGTCGTGAACGGGTCGCGAGGATCGTAGTAGCCCGCCTCCGGGTCCTTCAGCGCGTCGAGGATTTTTGCGCAGTCCTCGATCCGCCGCGCGTGGATGCCGGTGCGGTCGCAATAGATGTCGGCGCCGATCGCGCCGCCGTCGAAGCCGATCATCGCCTTGTGCGGCAGCAAGAGCGCGATCGAATTGTGGTTCGACGGGCCGCGGCAGGAGGCGCGCGTCTCCTCGCCGAGGCTCGCCATCACGAGATTGGCCGAGACCGAGACGCCCGAGCCCGAACTCGAGCCGAGCGAGGCGGCGCGGCGTGTGTCGTAGGGGTTCGCCGGATTGCCAGCCCAGGTGCTGCGCTGGTAGCCGAGCGTCGAGGCGACCACCTTGTCGGGCTTGTTTCGCCCGCCCGGATCGCCAGCGCGGCCGTTGTATTCGGTGTTGACCGCCTTCGCGAAGATGATTGCACCCTTTTTGCGCAATTGCTCGACCAGCACGTGGTCGCGCGCCGGGAAATCGATGTCGTAACGCGCGTCGCCGCCGCCGGTCGAGCGCATGTCCTTTGTGTCGAACGGATCCTTGAACGAGAACACGACGCCGTACATCGGCATCTTGTCGAGGTCGGGATTGCGGCCCCACTGCGCGTCGAACGCGACCGCCTGCTCGCGCGCGTCGGGGAACCGGCGGAAATGCTCGCACACGGGCGGCGCGCCGGGCGGCAGCGCACCAAGCGAGGGATGCCGGTCGAAATCGCCGCGGCAGGTGACCGAGCGTTCGCCGCGGATGTTGAGCGTGCCGAGCGCATTGAGCTGCGTGCCGTCGGCGACGCCGACGATCATGCCGAACTGCTGCACGACGTTCGGATCTGACGCCGTCGGCTCCATGCGGCCGTACTCGAGCGGCGTGCCTTTGTGCTTGTCGATATCCGGAATGAAGGTCGACGCCTTCACGGTGGTGGTCGGGAAGCGCAGCGGCGCGCCGCCGCGCACCACGCCGGTCGCGGGCGCGACCGCGGCACCGTCCTGCGTCACCAACACGCTCGCGACCCCGTTGAACGCCCGCACGCGCGCCAGATAGTGCTCGACCACCGACACGCAGGTCGCGCGTCCCTCGCGGATCGCCGCGTGCAGGTCGTCGATCGTCGCCTCCTCGAGGCGGAAGGCGGGCGCGGCAGTTCGCTCAGCCGCGGTGGATTGAGGCTTCGCGTGGGTATCGATGCTCATGCGTGTGGTCCGGTCAGGTGGGTACTTTCGGCGGCACAACGTACCGATCGGTCGCCGCGGCGCAAGCGGCATCGGTCCCCGGCCATAACGCCACAAATTTTACGGCGGATGTCGGAGAGTCGCGCGGAACTGCGCATCACGGTTGCAGATCACCCCTCGAAGACATCGCACGGTACCGCAGCCATGCCCCTCCGACTTGCCAGTTTCGCCGTTGCGGCAGCCATCGCCGCCTGCACGCTTGCGGCCTGTTCGGATCGCCCCCCGCAGCCGCAGCCCTATATGGTCGCGCAGGAGCGCAGGGGTGGTGCGCCGCCGGCGCCGCCGATCCTCGACGGCATCAGCGCGGCACGCGCGGCCCCGGCGAACGTCCGGGCGAAGCTCGCCGTCACCCACGTCTATACGCTCGCGATGTCGAGCCGCGACGTCGAGGCGGTGCAGCACCGCGATCTCGACGCCTGCGACAAGCTCGGCTGCACGGTGCTCAGCAGCAACCTCCAGCGCCTGGACGGCGGGCGCGTGTTCGCGCGCACCTCGCTGCGCATCAGCCCGCAGAGCTTCGACGCCTTCGCCAAGGCGCTGGCGGCGCCGCCGGTCCGCATCGTCAGCCATTCGCAATCGACGGAAGACAAGACCATCCCGTTGCTCGACGTCGGGAAGCGCCTCGCGGCGAAGACCGCGCTGCGCGACCGCCTCGAGGCCATGCTCAAGGATCCGGCCACCAAGAACACCGCCGACCTCCTGGCGACCGAGAAGGAGCTCGCGCAGATCCAGGGCGACATCGAGTCGGCCACCGCGCAACGCGACTATCTGCGCACCATCACGGACACGGTGCGGGTCGATGTCTCCTACGACGGCCTCGTCGCCGAGGTCGCCGGCTTCGATCTGGCGCCGCTCAAGCGTGCCATGAGTTCGTTCGGCGACACGGTGCTCGGCTCCCTTGCCTCGCTCATCTATGTTTTCGCCGCGCTGCTGCCGTGGCTGCCCTTCATCCTCGTGTTCGGCTGGCTGGTGCGCCGCGGGCTGTGCCGCTGGCGGGCCCGCCGCGCCGGGGGATGAAGGTCGCGCCAGCGTATGCCATGCTGGCATTCCGGCAAGGAACGCATCCGCATGGCGACACTACGCAAGATCGAGACCGCTCCCGGCCTCGCGTTCGACACGCTCATCGACGGGCCGGAGGGCGCGCCGCTCGTGCTGCTGCTGCATGGCTTTGCCGAGTCGTTCCACACGTGGCGCGCCCAGCTCGATGCGCTGGCGAAGGCCGGCTTTCGTGCCGTGGCGCCGAGCCAGCGCGGCTATTCGCCGGGCGCGCGGCCGCCGACGGACAACACCGCGAACTACACGTTCGACCTCCTGATGCAGGATGCCATGGACATCGCGGCGGCCTGCGGCGCGGCGCATCAGCGGTTCCATCTCGTCGGCCACGACTGGGGCGGCAGCATCGCGTGGGGGATCGCGGACCGCCATCCCGACCGGCTCGCCTCGCTCACGGTGCTGTCGCGGCCGCATCCCGTCGCGTTCAACCGCGCACTCGCGCTGCCCGACGGCGAGCAGGCGCGGCGCTCGCGCCATCACCACTGGTTTCTCGAGCCGGATGCAGGCGCCAAAGTCCTCGCCGACGACGCCCGCTGGCTGCGCGTGCGCCACACCGCAAACGGCGTGCCGGCGGCCGCGACCGAGGAGCATCTCACGGTGATCGGCAACCCGGCCGCAATGGAAGGAGCGCTGGCCTGGTACAGGGCGCGCGGCGCGATCCGTTCGCCGCTGGGCCCGATCCGCGTACCGACGCTTTATATCTGGGGCGATGCCGACGACACCGTCGGCCGCGTCGCCTCCGAGGGCACCCACGAGTTCGTCGAGGCGCCCTATCGCCTCGAGGTCCTGCCCGGCGGCGGGCATTTCGTGGCGGAGCAGTTTCCGGCGCGGGTCAATGAGGTGCTGCTGGCGCACATCGCAGCCCATAGCGAGTAATCTATCGTCATGGCCGGGCTTGTCCCGGCCATCCACGTCTTAGCCACCAAGGAAGACGTTGATGCCCGGCACAAGGCCGGGCACGACGGATTCAAACGCAGCAAAAGGACGGCGTTCACAGATCCTGCGTCCGCCGCGCCATGGCGCGGTCCCACACTTTGGCGCGATCCTCGTCGAACACGAGCTTGGGGTCGTCCGGTGCCGTGTACCAGACGTTGTGCGTGAGCTCGTTGTCGAGCTGACCGGCGCCCCAGCCCGCATAGCCGAAGGCGAACAGGCTCTTCTGCGGGCCTTTCTTGGCAGCGATGTCGCGCAGGATCTGCGGGTTGACGGTCATGGCGACGTGGCTGTCGACGTCGATCGTGCCTTGCGCGTGATAGTCGGCGCTGTGCACCACCAGGCCCATTTCGGGCTGGACCGGGCCGCCCGCGTAGATCGGCACCGGGCCGGAATCCGTGCTTTTCTCGCCGATGGCCGCAAGAAGCTCGGACAGCGGACGCGTGCCCGCCGGCATGTTGATGACGATGCCGAGCGCACCCGAGCTGTCGTGCCGCACCACCAGGATCACGGCATGGTCGAAGCGCGGATCGCGCATCTCCGGCGTCGCAATGATTAGCTGGCCGGCGAGCGAGGCGTGCGTCCCGCCGGGCGGCTCGGGCGCGGTCGGCGCGACCGCGCCGATGAGCAGCCCCGCCACCAGCAGCGCGGCGAGCGCCGGCAGCGCGCGCCGGAACACGAGGAAGGGCCTGACGTCGGGCATGATGCTCACCCTCGATCGAACGGGTCACCGTCGCCCCGGCGGCGCGCGATCATAGCAGGACGGCGCGGGACCAACAGCCCGCACGCGAATCACCGCCGCGCGCGTGAGAGCGCGAATCACCTCGCCTGGCGCGACCCCGAACGGTGCGGCTTTTCCCAAGCGTGCGCCGCATACCTATAATGCGGGCCGCACTGGTGAGTCGCGCGATGGCCGTTCGCATGTGCCGGTCGCGCATCGGGTTCCCGAGAGACGGAGGAAGCTTGGGACGCAGAACCATCACCATCAGCCGCGGGCCGGTGCTGACGCTGTGGGCGTCGGTGGTGGCGCGGCGGCTGGGATTTGCGCGCGACGAGGCGCTGACGCTCGGTCGTGCGGTCGCGCGCCTCAATAACTACGGCAAGGACGTATCGCCCCTCCTCGTCACGCTGACCCGCAAGAGCATCAAGGAAAGCCAGCGCACCCTCAAGGCCGGCAAGCGCGTGCAACTCGACCTCATGCAGCGCGCCGTGCCGATCGTGCGCACGCGCGCGGGCCTGCGCGCGCTCGACCGCGACCGGCTGATCGCACCGGACAGCGTCGAGCAGTATCTCGACATCAAGTTCGGCGACGCGCTCAAGCTCGTACGCACTGCCATGAAGCGGCTGGCGCGCTCGATGTCGGCGCCCGAAATTGCCGCGCAGGCCGACGAGCTCTACGCGAAGTTTCGTCCCAAGGTGCCGAAGGGCGTGCCCGGATGGGACGCCCAGGGCAAGCTCGACGTCGGCCGCATCGAGCGGCTCGGCACCGGCAAGCCGGCGCGTCGGCGCACATGAGGCGCACCGCGGCGTAAGCGCGGTTACGCTTTCGTATCGCCCGCTAATCCATCCGTATGTTCATATGTTGCAGTGCAATTTGTGCGGGTTTGCATGATTTTCGTCGATTTGCTGCCGCGAAGAACAGAAAACTTCTCGAAAAGCCGCGGCCTCTCCTTTGGACTTGGTTTTCTTTACGAAAACTTCATGTGCGCGCCATGCTGTCGCCAAAGACCGCCGTCAGGTTATGAACGCGGACGGGGTTCGCGATGGAGGGGAAGATCGTGGAGGAGGCACCCATGACTGCACCCACCGAGGCGCATGTGGCTTCTGTTGCGTCGCAACGCATCGCTCTTCCCGCTTGCCCGAAATGCCGCGATCGTCAGCTCGCGCCTACCGCATCGGAATTCGTCAGCAAAGGCCAGGTGCGCCATTTCTGGTCGTGCGAGGCGTGTGGCCACGAATTCTCCACCTCGGTGAAGCTGGCCTTCATGCGCAGCGTGCCCGCGCTGTAGGGAGCGCAGCTTGTCACCCGGATTTCACACATCGATCATGATGTCCTCTCCCTCAACCTTGCAGGGAAATGTTCGCACCGGCTGATAGGCCGGCGGGGACACCGCTTCTCCGGTCTTCACATTGAACAGCGCTTGGTGGATGGGGCACTCGATGCAGTCGCCGTCGAGGAATCCCTCGGACAGCCTCGCGAATGCGTGGGTACAGATGTTGTCGGTCGCGTAGGGCGTCTCCTCGACCCAGTAGAGGGCGATCTCCTCGCCGTTGACCTCGGCATCCATCACGCCGCGATCCTTGAGTTCCGCCGCCGCGGCGACGCGCGTCCAAGCCATCCTGCTCCCCTTCCTGTCCTGCACGGCCCGCACCCTCGACCCGGTCCGGCGAGGCGCGCAAGGCGCCGGACGATAGACGAGCCTTGGCCTTGGGAAAACCGGGCGCAGGGGATTTTCCGCAGGCCGCAAGAGAGGTTAAGGTGGCGCCTGCGACCGGGGGGCGAGGCCTGCCGGATGGGGTTCGCAACTCGCTGGGCTGCCGCGCCGTGGATCGTGGCGGCCGCAGGGTCGCGCCTCAGCATTGTCACGCCAACCGAAGCAAGCGCCCGAGGACCCTGATGTTGCCCAGCCTCATGAAGACGCGGCGCTTCGCACCCTTATTCTGGTGCCAATTCTTCAGCGCCTTCAACGACAACTTCCTCAAGAACACGCTGATCATCCTGATCACGTTCCGGCTGGTGGCCGCCAATTCGGAAGCCCTGGTGCAGCTCGCCGGCGCGGTCTTCATCTTTCCCTATTTCATCCTGTCCGCGTTCGGCGGCCAGATCGCCGACCGCTACGACAAGGCGGTGGTGGCCAAGCGGCTCAAGTTCGCCGAGATCTTCGTCGCCGGCATCTCGGTCCTCGGCTTCTGGCTGTACCAATATTCCGACATCTACGCGGTCGTGACGCTGTTCGTGGCCTTGTTCGGCTTCGGCGTCATCGGCTCGCTGTTCGGCCCGATCAAGTACGGCATCCTGCCCGACCACCTCGCCGAATCCGAGCTGCCGTCCGGCAACGCGCTGGTTGAAGGCGCGACCTTCCTGGCGATCCTGATCGGCACCATCGCGGGCACCGTGGCGGCGAAGGGCAATCCCTTCTCGTTCGGCGGCCTCATGATGGTGTTCGCGGTGCTGTGCTGGCTGTTCGCCCGCCTGATCCCGCGCACCGGCGAAGGCGCGCCGCATCTCGTCATCGACGGCAACATTGCCAAGTCGACCTTGGCGCTGCTGCGCGACCTCAAGTCGGAGCCGCGACTGTGGTGGGGCGGCTTGGTGTCGAGCTGGTTCTGGCTTATCGGCGCGGTCTCGGTTGCGCTGCTGCCGTCCCTCGTCAAGGACGTGATCGGCGGCGACCCGGATGCCGTGAACGCCTATCTGGCGATCTTCTCGGTGGCGGTCGCGATCGGCTCGGGCCTCGCGGCCTGGCTCTGCCATGGCCGCATCGTGCTGGTGCCGACGCTGATCGGCGCCATCCTGCTCGGCGTCTTCGCGCTCGACCTCGGCTGGACAACGCATGGACTTTCCGCCGGACTTCCACCGGGCCCGGAGGCCGAGAAGTTGCTGCAGGGCATCGGCAGCGTCTTCAGTCACAAGCTCGGCATCCATGTCGCGGTCGACCTTGCGGGCCTCGCGATCGCGGGCGGCCTGTTCATCGTCCCGACGTTTGCGGCCGTGCAGGCCTGGGCGGGCGCCGACCGCCGCGCCCGCGTGATCGCCGCCGTCAACGTGCTCAACGCCGCCTTCATGGTGGTCTCCGCCGTCGTCGTCGCGCTGCTGGAGAAATTCGCCGGCATGGGGCCGTCGAGCGTCTTTTTGCTGCTCGGCGTGCTCACCCTCGTCGTGGCGGGCGTTATCGCAAAAACGCTGCCGACCAACCTGCTGCGCGATTTTCTCACGGTGGCGTTCCGCACGCTCTTCCGGCTCGAGGTCACCGGGCTCGAGAATGTCGCGAAAGGCGGCCCGAACGCGATCATCGCGCTCAACCATGTGAGCTTCCTCGACGCCTCGCTCGCGCTCTCGTTCCTCGAGACCGAGCCGGTGTTCGCCATCGACAGCGGCATCGCGCAGCGCTGGTGGGCCAAACCGTTCCTGCGCTTCACGCGCGCGCTGCCGCTCGATCCGACCAAGCCGATGGCGACGCGCACGCTGATCCACGCGGTGCAGAGCGGCGAGTCGCTGATCATCTTCCCGGAAGGCCGCATCACGGTCACGGGCAGCCTGATGAAGGTCTATGACGGCGCCGGCCTGATCGCGGAGAAATCCGGCGCCATGGTGGTGCCGATCCGGATCCAGGGGCTGGAGGCGACGTTCTTCTCGCGGCTCAAGCGAAACCAGGTACGTCGGCGGCTGTTTCCCAAGGTGAAGGCGACGATCCTGCCGCCGGTGCGGCTCGAGGTCGATCCCGAGCTGCGCGGCAAGCGGCGGCGCATCGCGGCGGGCGCGGCGCTCTACCAGGTGATGTCGGACCTCGTCTTCCAGACCACCTCGAACGACCGCACCGTCGTCGAGGCGGTGATCGAGGCCGCGAAGGAGCACGGCCGCGGCCGCGTCGCGGTCGAGGATCCGGTCACGGGCGCCCTCTCCTATCGCAAGATGCTCGCCGGCGTCGCGGTGCTCGGCCGCAAGCTCATGCCGCTCGCCGAGGTGGGCGACGCCGTCGGCGTCATGCTGCCCAACGCCAATGGCGCCGCCGTCACGTTGCTCGCGCTGATGTCGGCCGGCCGCGTGCCGGCGATGATCAACTTCACGTCGGGTGCCGCCAACATCCGCGCCGCCTGCCGCGCCGCCCGCATCGGCACCATCCTGACGTCGCGCAACTTCGTCGAGAAGGGGCGGCTCATCCCGCTTGTCGAGCAGATCTCGGGCGACGTGCGCATCGTCTACCTCGAGGACATCCGCCCGACCATCACGTTCGCCGACCGCCTGCGCGGCTTCCTGCGCTCGGGACGGCCGCTGGTGGCGCGCGACGCCGACGACCCCGCCGCGATCCTGTTCACCTCCGGCTCGGAGGGCACACCGAAGGGCGTCGCCCTCTCTCACCGCAACGTTCTGGCGAACGCCGCACAGGCAGAGGCGCGCATCGACTTCGGCCGCACCGACAAGGTCTTCAGCGTGCTGCCGGTGTTCCACTCGTTCGGGCTGACGGTCGGCCTCATCCTGCCGCTGGTCTCCGGCGTGCCGATCTATCTCTATCCGTCGCCGCTGCACTACCGCATCGTGCCCGAGCTCATCTACGGCACCAACGCGACCATCATGTTCGGCACCGACACGTTCCTCGCCGGCTATGCGCGCTCGGCGCATGCCTACGACTTCCGCTCGCTGCGCTACATCCTGGCGGGCGCCGAGCCCGTCAAAGTCTCGACGCGGCGCGTGTACATGGAGAAATTCGGCCTGCGCATCCTCGAGGGCTACGGCGTGACCGAGACCTCGCCGGCGCTCGCGCTCAATACGCCGATGTTCAACAAGTTCGGCACGGTCGGCCGCCTCTTGCCCGGCATGGACATGCGGCTCGAGCCGGTGCCGGGCGTCGAGGACGGCGGGCGCCTCTATGTGCGCGGCCCCAACGTGATGCTCGGCTACCTGCGCGCCGAGAACCCGGGCGTGCTCGAGCGTCCGGACGCGGGCTGGCACGACACCGGCGACATCGTCAGCGTCGACCACGAGGGCTTCATCACCATCCGCGGCCGCGCCAAGCGGTTCGCAAAAATCGGCGGCGAGATGATCTCGCTCGCCGCCGTCGAGATGCTGGCGGCGGAACTCTGGCCCGACGCCCTGTCGGGCGTCGCGACCGTGCCCGACCCGCGCAAGGGCGAGCGCCTGATCCTCGTGACCACCAAGACGGACCCGGTGCGCTCGGACCTCCTGATGTTCGCGCGCTCGCGCGGCGCCTCCGAGATGATGGTGCCGGCCGAGGTGCTGATCGTCGAGAAGCTGCCGCTGCTCGGCTCCGGCAAGATCGACTACGCGGCGCTG